>DASVMX010000678.1:0-14491 GCA_036384215.1 Ktedonobacteraceae bacterium
CGCCCAGCCGTGACCAGAAGCGAGTTTCCTGGGGAAGCACAAACCCCGAGAAACGCCCCGCGGGCCGTTTCTCGCGTTTTGTGCTTCCCCAGGAAACTCGCTTCTGTTCACGCATGGCCGTATTCCATGTGTTTGATACGGGAGAGGAGACGAACACGCCCGGTCAGATAGCGCGCGTCAAAGGGCTTGACCACATAATCGTCGGCGCCCGCGTCGAAGCCTGCCACCTTATCCGAGATGGTCGAAAGCGTGGTCAGCAACATAATGGGCAGGTGTTGCAGCGCGGGCGAAAGACGGATCTGACGACAAACCTCCAGACCACTGGCGTCGGGAAGCAATACCTCGCAGACCAGCACGTCGGGCAAATATTCTTCCAGGCAGCGCCTGGCTTCGGCCAATGAACGGGCGAAACGCAGGCTAAACCCGCTGCCCAGCGCCTGCTGAACGCGATCTCGGACCTGTGGATCGCCGTCTACCAGCAAAATATGTAAATTGCGTAGTTGTTGAGACACGTGTGTTTTTACTCTTTAAAAACTGCAATGCTTATGCGCTCAAATAGCACTTCCGTTCGGTCAATGAAAAGGCCAGGGGCGGGCTCCACGGCAATAGTATAGCCACCAACCGGCATCCTGGCCAGGCGGCAAAGATCGGCGAATCAGGCTCAGTCGCGCTCCGCCTGCGTCTGCACCAGAGCGTCCATGCGGCGCTGGCGCTCCCCAGGCGTCAGGAGCAACACGCGCTCAATCGCGGCATTGAGCGCGCTGGGTTTAAAAGGTTTGGTAAGATACTCATCCACACCTGAGAGCAAGCCCGTCATTTGATCCTCTGTGCGTGCCAGCGCGCTGAGGATAATCAGTGGAATATCGGCAGTACGGGTATCCCCTCGCAGACAGCGTACCAGCTGATACCCATCCATGCGTGGCATCTTGACATCAATGATCACACAATCAGGCTGCTCCAGATCAATGCGTTCTAATCCCTGAACCCCATCGTAAGCAACGCTTACTTCGTATGTCCCCTGTAGATTCACCGCATATTTGATCAGTTCAACGATAGTCGGGTTGTCATCAATTACCAGAACTTTTCTCATCGTTTCCCTGCTACTTCAATTGAATCGTACAAATTACCATGCGATACAAGAACCAGCCACATGCATTGTAACATAGTTATCTATCACCTTCCAAACACCCATGACTCCTGGCAGGCGTCTGCAGAACGTCTACCAGGAGACACCCGGATTTGTGCTAGAATGGAAGAATGGAAACGCAGAGTCGTATCAGATCAATTGCATACAGAAACAGACAGGAAGAGCACTTGTCATGGCATTAGCTGACCGTTATTCACGACAAACCTTATTTGCCCCCATTGGTAAGGCGGGACAGGAACTACTGGGGCAGGCCAGTGTGGCCATTCTGGGCTGCGGTGCGCTGGGCACTGGCCTGGCGAACAATCTCTGCCGCGCTGGCGTGGGACGCCTGGTGATCGCAGATCGGGACTACATCGAACTGAACAATCTCCAGCGCCAGATTCTCTATGACGAAACAGATATCGAGCAGCGTCTGCCCAAAGCGGTGGCCGCAGTCCAGCGCCTGCAGCGGGTCAACAGCCAGGTGCAGTTGGAGGCGCGCGTCGAAGATATCGATGCCGAGAGCATCGAGGCGCTGGTCCAGGAAGTTGACCTGGTGCTGGACGCCACGGATAACTTTGAAACGCGCTATCTGCTCAACGATGCCTGCGTCAAACACAACCGTCCCTGGATATACAGCGGGGTGGTCGCTTCATATGGCGTAACCATGAACATTCTCCCCGGTGTAACTCCCTGCCTGCGCTGCGTTTTCCCGGAGATGCCCGAGCCGGGCTCAAGCGCGACCTGCGATACCGCTGGTGTGCTCAACGGCATTGTCGCGGCCATCACCGGCATAGCGGCCACCGAGGCGCTGAAAATCCTGCTCAAAAGCGAGAAAGTCAGCCGGGATATGTACTGGATGGACGTGTGGGAAAACACCAGTGAACGCCTTGAGCTGCCGCGCCATCCCGCCTGTCCCACCTGCGGCCAGCACAACTACGAATTTCTGGAGACGTTCAGCGAGCCGCGCAGCGCCAGCCTTTGCGGGCGTAACGCCGTTCAGGTGCGCGGTGGCAAACACGGCGACCGCCTCAACCTTGCCGCGCTTGCCGAGCGCCTGCGCCCCGTCGGCCAGGTTTCGCAAAACGCGTACCTCCTGCGCTTCCTTATCGATGACTACGAACTCACCGTCTTCCCCGACGCCCGCGCCATCATCAAAGGCACCGACGACGTACAGGTTGCCCGCTCAATCTACGCGCGCTACATCGGCGCGTAGCCACATACGCTGAAAGAAATGGGAATATGAGTCATCCCTGATTTTGCAAAATCAGGACAAAACGCGTTTTCCCCCCGCCCCAGGAAAAACAAGGGGTTTTGTGAGCGGGGCGCACGGCGCCCCGCTCACAAAACCCCTTGAGAAAAAAGGGGGTGGGGCGCTTTGACAAACTTTTGCAAAGTTTGGGATGACTGATATTTTTTCATTGTATCGAAGGTAACGCCGCGGTAACGGCGCTTGTCTTACACTCTTGTCCCACAGGTTGCGCAACGAGATGTAACTCAACAATAACTGAGCTTGAGAGCACGTTTCATCGTTCTCCTGTTTTCATAAGGCAGAGATATTTCTGATCTTTTGCTACAAAAGCGCGAGCATTGAACGAGCCTACGAAGCCACTTCAGCTAAAAGCGTATCTCGTTGCGCAACCCGTGGGCTTTTCAGAACTATAACGATGTTACCATTTTTGTTGGGCACGCGGCTGTTTTGTAGCTGGGCCGTTTTGCATACCTTGTTGCCAGCCACGACATTCCAATTCTACCTGGCTGCTATCCCGTTGTGGGGATCGTTGGTTGGCCACTACCTGTACGCGCTGATTCTGGGTCTGCTCCTGGCGCGCAGCCCGTTCGTCGCTGCCTGGCAGGCTCAACAGCCTGCCAGGCAGGGAGCGAGCGCGTGATGTGACATTAGTCTTCTTTTGCCAGTGCCGAGGCGTCCAGGTCGCGGTAGGAGGTATGGCCGCTGAGGGCCAGGGTGAGGTCCAGGTCAGCCACGAAGTTGCGCAGAACCTCTTCAACGCCCTGCTGGCCGTTGAGGGCCAGACCCCAGATGTAGGGGCGTCCCAGCAGGACCGCGCGGGCGCCGAGGGCAATGGCTTTGAAGGCGTCGGATGCCCGGCGAATGCCACTGTCGAAGAGGATGGGCGCGCGGCCATCGAGTGCCGCGGCGACCCCTGGCAGGGCGTTGAGTGCCGCGCGAGCGCCCTCGACCTGGCGCCCGCCGTGATTGGAGACGATGACTCCGTTCATGCCGCAGTCGAGTGCCTGGCGTGCGTCGTCGGGATGCAGAATCCCTTTGAGCAAGATGGGCAGTTTCGTGCGCTCGCGTAGCCAGGCCAGGTCCTGCCAGGAGAGCGCGGGATTGGCGAAAATCTGGGTAAAGCGCATGATGGCTCCCAGAATGTTCTCCTCTGGCGGTTCTGGCAGGGACTTGCGGAAGGCAGGATCGGTTAAGTAGTTGCCCAGACCCTGGCCCAGCAGGAAGGGCAGGTAGGCATTCTGAATATCCGCGGGCCGCCAGGCCAGCAGAGTAGTGTCGAGCGTGACCACCAGCGCCTGGTAGCCCGCCTGTTCGGCGCGCTGCACCACGCTGGCGTTAAAATCGGGATCCTTGCTCCAGTAGAGTTGAAACCAGCGCGGTGTCGCGCCCAGTGCTGTGGCTACATCCTCCAGGCTGCTGGTCGCGGCGGTGCTCTGGATCATGGGCACCCCTACGGCAGCGGCGGCGCGCGCGGTCGCCACCTCCCCTTCGGGGTGGACAATCGATTGCACACCGATGGGTGCGAGCAGGAAGGGCAACGGCAGCTCTTTCCCCAACACTTCCACGCGCAGATCGCGCCGCGAGACATCGCGCAGCATACGGGGTACGATGCGCCAGCGTTGGAAGGCCGCACGGTTCGCCTGCATCGTCTCGGTCATGCCATACAGGTAGCCCCTGGCCTCGGGGCTCATGCGTTCATTAGCCGCGCATTCCAATTCTTCCGGGGCCACTGGCAATGCCGGGCGCTGTCCCTGGAGCCCGGCGAGATAAATCATATTCTGGCGCTCGGAACCATAGGCCGATGAAATAGGGGAATTGTCCATCAGATGTTTCTCCTCTCGAATAAACAGGCACTACTCAACGCTGTGTTTCCATCTTACCTCATTTGAGCAACGTCTGATGGACAATTCCCCTGTTTTAAATCGCAGTTAGTATTTTATTCCGACACGACGACAAGCGCCTGGGCTCTACCAGGGTGGATGTTGTCGGGTTGGGGAATGGGCAGGGTTTCCCAGTGGAGGCCGCTGTCGGCTGAGCGGAACACGCCCTGGTTGTTGGCGGCGTAAAACACGCCGGGCTCGGCCTCGTTAGTAGCCAGCACCGAAGTCAGGAGTCCACGCGTGGGAGGCAGACCCTCCTGGACCTTTTGCCAGGCGCTGTCCCTGGCGCGGCGATAGATGGCTGATTCCGCTGACTGGGGATTATGGGCCTGCTGGGGACCAGGGGCCGCGGAGATCAGGACGGTCTCAGGGTCGGCAGGATCAGCCGCGACGCTCCAGAGGTAATGATAGACCAGCCCATCACCGGGGCGAGACCAGGTTTCGCCACCATCGTCGCTCTGTACAAAGCCCATCCCTGGCTGCATAAAGCCGTCGCCAGCAGCCGAGTAGAGACGGTTGGGAGCCAGGCGTGGCAGTACCAGGGTATGGGTATCAAATGGCCCGCCCGGTTTGCGGTCTTCCCAGGTCTGCCCGCCATCCAGACTGCGGAGCAGCGCGCCCGCTTCGACGGCGGCGAACACCCGCCCGGCCTGTAGCGGATCGGGGGTGATCCAGCGAATATGCGAGGTCCAGGGCCGTGGCGGAAAGCTCCAGGTGGGAGCCGAGGGCAGCTCGCGCAGAGCCGCGAGTTCTTGCCAGGAAACTCCCCGGTCCTCGGAGCGATAGAGCGCGGTGGGCTCGGTGCCCGCGTAGACTACGCCCGAACCGCTGGCCTGTTCCAGGGGGCTCACGGCAACTGCCATTACCTGCGCCGAGGCGATGCCTTCCCCGGCGTGCTTCCAGTTAGCTCCGGCATCCGAACTGCACCACAGCCCCTGGTCAAAAGTGCCGCAGTAAACATTGTGCGGGTGAAGCGGATCAACAGCCAGGCATTGTGGCTGGCTCCTGGCCAGGTGAAAGTGAGCCTCCCAGCGCTGATCGCGCTGATGAACAACTGCCAGGGCAGTCTCGAAAGCGATATAAAGCGTGTTCATAAGAGATCTTTTTCTCCTTATCTGACAAACATGCAGAAAGAACGGAGAAGCGCTTCTCAATCGATCCGAGGTAGAAAGAGCACGCTTCTCTCGCAACTGAACACTATGCGCGTGAACCACAGAAATAACCCGGCCAGGATTGCTCCAGGTTACTTCATCAGAGTTGCTTTCAGGTTGATGGGAGTGGCCGCGAGTGCTTTAGAGACCGGGCAGCCGACCTTGGCTTCCTGAGCGATGCGCTGGAAGGTTGCTTCATCGATGCCCGGCACAACAGCCTCTGTTTCCAGGTCGATGGGGCTGATCTCGAAGCCCTTCTCTACTGGGTGGAAGTGAACACGAGCTGTCGTGTGCACGCGCGTGGGTGTGAAGCCCGCGCCGGCCAGGCTGGCGGATAGCGCCATAGAGTAACAGCCGGCGTGCGCGGCGCCGATCAGCTCTTCGGGGTTGGTGCCAGTCGCGCCATCACCCATACGCGAGCGGAACGAATAGTTTCCCTCGAACGCGCCGCTGCCCAGGCGCATTTTCCCCTGGCCTTCCTGCAGGTTGCCCTGCCATTCAGCATCTGCTGTGCGAGTTGGCATGTCATTTCTCCTTTAACGGCATCACTATTTTCTCAGCGCAGAACATCGGGCCCCAGAACGGGAAAATGTGGGGATTGGTTGTCTATGCCGTGTTCTTCAAGCCGAGCGAAAGCATATTTCTTCTCTAATATATCACGCCCGGCGAAGGAAAGATGGAAACAAAGCCCGTGTTTTCCCCTGCACACTCCCCGCTGCCGCGCGGAATAATGGCGGGTGGCGCGCCTGTTGATAGGTGATATGATGAGATATACTCAACCTGTCTGCGTTTCAGAAAGGAAATGGTTGTGCTGGCAAAATATTTGCGTTTCCGTTTTCATTATGGCTGGCTGATAGCCGTTCTCACGTTTCTCGCGCTGCTGGCGGCGGCTGGTATGCGTTCAACGCCCAGCGTGCTGATTGTGCCGTTGGAACATACGTTTGGGTGGAGTGATAGCACTATTTCGCTGGCGATCTCCATTAACCTGGTTCTCTATGGTCTGAGCGGGCCGTTTGCCGCGGCTCTCATGCAGCGCCTGGGTATGCGGCGCGTGGTGATTGTTGCGTTGATTCTGATCGCTGTGGCGTGCGGGCTGACGACTTTGATGAATGCTCCCTGGCAGCTTGATCTGCTCTGGGGTATCCTGGTTGGCCTGGCGACTGGCTCGGTCGCTTCGGTTTTCGCGGCGCTGGTGGCCAATCGCTGGTTTGTGAAAAACAGAAGTTTTGTGATGGGGCTGCTGACCGCCAGCAATGCCGCCGGACAACTGGTCTTCTTGCCCGCGCTTGCCTCCCTGGCGGTCTCTCTGGGCTGGCGTGCGGCTGCCCTGGCAACTGGCCTGGCGGCTCTGGTTTTACTGCCCCTGATCGTGCTATTCTTTGCCAATGGTCCGCGCGAGATCGGCCTGCGCCCGTATGGTGAGCCGGTGCCAGAGAACGATGACTCGCAGAAGCAAGTGAGCGCGGCGGGTAATCCTTTCTCCGACGCAATTGGCGGCCTGCTGCGCGGCGTGCGCTCCAGGGATTTCTGGCTGCTGGCCGGCAGCTTTTTCATCTGTGGCGCCTCGACCAACGGCTTGATCGGCACGCATCTCATTCCCGCCGCGATGGATCATGGGATTTCGGAGGTGACGGCGGCGAGCATGCTGGCGCTGATCGGCATCTTTGACCTGATCGGGACCACGGCGTCGGGCTGGCTCTCTGATCGCCTGGACAATCGCTGGCTGCTATGCTGGTATTATGGTTTGCGCGGGCTGTCGCTGCTGCTGCTGCCCTACGCGCTGGGGAGCACCTACCTGGTGCTGCTGGTCTTTATCGTTTTTTATGGCCTGGACTGGGTGGCAACGGTTCCTCCAACGTCGCGCCTGGCGGCTGATATCTTTGGCAAACAACACGTCGGCGTGGTGTATGGCTGGATCTTCGCGGCCCATCAAATGGGGGCGGCGAGCGCGACCTATGCCGCGGGCCTGATTCGCACGACGGTGGGCAGTTATCAGATCAGCTTCATCTCCTCCGGTCTGCTGTGCTTGCTGGCGGCGGGCATGGTCATTCGCATTGGCCGGGCGCGTAGCGGCGCGGAGGTAGTGCAGTCTCCAGTTGAACCGGCTCCCGCGCTACAGTAGGGTCGATGTGCAGAAGATTGGCGGGAGCAAGAGATGAGTGAGAGACGCGTGAAGCGTAGCAGGCGCTGGCTGGTGCTGCTGGCTGCGCTGTTCCTGGCCGGGTGCGCTGTGTTCGCGCCGGGACAGGCCAGCCGCGCTTTTGCCCGGACGCTTCACGCGGTGCTGGTCCATACCGACCCCCCGGAAGGCAGCGTGCTAACGGCTCCACCTCGCGTAATCCGGCTCTGGTTTTCGGAAGCGGTGCAACTGGTTGAGCCAGCGGTAACGATCTATGGCCCGTCAGGAGGAATTGTCGCGCAGGGACATGTTGAAGAACTCAATGGGGTGGTCAGCGTACCTTTCAACGCGAGCGCTGACGGCACCTACCTGGTGACCTGGCAGGTCATTTCCCAGGATACCGATCCAGCCAGCGGCAGCTTTATCTTTAGCCTGCGCCATGCGGGCGGTCCGTGGACGGGGAGCGTGAGCAGCAGTGTCGCGCCGCTCGGATTGTGGTTGCAGGTGCTTGGGCATCTACTGCATTTTCTCGGCTATACCCTGGGTTTTGGCCCGCTAATCTTTCTCGCGCTGGTCGTCTACCCACTCAAGCGCGCGAACCAGGAGGCTTTGCGAGAGCCAATCAGGCGGCTGGTTACTGCTGGCATCCTCATTTTAGTGCTCGCCGAAGCAGTCGCCCTGCTGGCGCAGTCGGCCAGCCTGGGGACGCACGCGCTTTTCGACGCGGTGTTTTTGAGCACCGTGCTTGGTTCCAGTTTTGGCCGTGCGCTGGCCCTGCGCCTGGGCGCGGCCCTGGTGCTCTGGGTACTGGTGGGCATTGCCCGGCAAGGCAATCGCAAAGCTGTCCTGGTCGCCCTGATCCTGGGTGGCGCGCTGGCTGTGATCGATAGCCTGGCCAGCCACGCCATCACCGCGCCCGTGGCCTGGCTGATCGTGCTGGTGACCGCCCTGCACATCATGGCCATGGGCGCCTGGCCAGGTGGTGTGCTGACCCTGCTGCTGCTCTGGAGGCTCAAGGCAGCGCAGAACTACCGCCAGGAACTGCTGGCCCGTTTCAGTCCGCTGGCCCTGGCCTTTGTAGGCGAGCTTGCACTCACTGGTGTTGTGCTTTCCGCTCTGCATCTCTCCTCCCTGACAGATCTTGTCGCCACTATCTATGGCCGCGTGCTCCTCGGCAAAATGTTATTCCTCTTTCTCCCGCTGCTTTTCGCCCTGTTCGGCCGCGGCCAGCATACCTCCAGGCGTGAGCGCTGGTGGCTGCTGGAACTGCTCGCGCTTGTGGGCATCCTCGTACTGGCTGGTGTGCTGGCGGCTCTGCCTCCTGTACGCTGATTTTTCAGGAATGGTTTTCCTGTTGATCTGCGCGTTCGATAATGGGCAGGATCAGGTAAGATGAGTGCGTGCTATCGTGGTAGACACGATTGGTTGCCAGTTTGAGATCCGCCGCGCTCTCAGCAGGGATATGGCCCCCGGTGTTAGTATTGCGGTTGAAGCGCGGGAAGTTGCTGCTGGAGACCTCCAGGCGGATATGGTGGCCCGCGAGAAAGAGATTGGAGGTGGCTCCCAGCGCGACGCGCAGTTGATAGACCTGGCCAGGCTCCATAAGTATCGGTTCCGCGGACGATTGGCGATAGCGCGCGCGTAAGATGCCGTCGCTGAGGATCTCAGCTCGCCCGTCGGGGTGGAGATCGATCAGTTTGCCGGTAAAGTCGGTATCAGGAGCCGAGGATGAGATGAAAAGCACCAGTTCAAGCGGGCCGGTCACTTCCACAGGTTGCTCAAGCGGCGAAGTAGTGTAGCAGAGCACGTCTTCACGCGCTTCAACCTCGCGTTGATCGCATGGCCCCATCTGCCCTTGCCCATCTGGCACGCTGCCCTCGTAGACCGTTGGGACCGGGTGACGTGGATCATAACGATAGACATCTGCTGGTTCCTGCTGGGGCGGCGTTGTTGAGAGAGTTCCGTCACCCTGCGCGCTATTGGCGTGCCCCTGGCTATGCAGGTAATATGAGCGATACTGCGTATCAGGCAGAGGCCAGGCCTCTTCCGCGCGCCAGACATTAGCACCCATCACAAACAGGTGGACTGGTTTTTCTCGCTCAATCCCATTGTCAACACCCTTGAGCCAGTGATCATACCAGCGCAGGTGCAGGTCGGTGAGAAAATCTCTGGCGAAACTCGCCGCCCCATAGTTGCGGTCTGCAAAGCCGCGCAAAAAATTGCCATGTGACCATGGGCCAATGACCAGGTGCTGCTGTTCGCGGGCCAGGGTGCTGCCTCCTCGCTGTTTCATGCTTTGATAATACTCCAGGTCTGTGCGCAGGAACTGATCATACCAGCCGGCGATTGTCAACGCGGGAATGGCCACCTGCTCGTGAAACTGCTCTGAAATTCGCTCCTGCCAGTACGCGTCGAAATCTGGATGTGTTAGCCAATCTATGTAGTACGGCGCCTGCTCTTGTAGGGTTGGAATATCAGTAAGTGGGAGTTGCCCGAAGAGAGTAGGGAGACTACTGGCAACTCGCTGTATCTCCGCGTACTTCTCTGGATCTGCCTGGCCCTGTTCAACCAGGCGCTGAACCTGGGGGACGGCTATATTTGTCAGGACCCATGGCAGGGCGACGTCGAGGGTGAAGGCGCCTCCCTGGTAGGGATAGATGTGCCAGCCGGGCGTCTGTGATGGGGCGATTGCTCGCAACGCAACTGGCTGCTCACGCGCGGCCAGCCACTGGGTCAGACCCTGATAGGAGACCCCGTACATGCCCACCTGGCCGCTGGACCAGGGCTGGCTGGCGGCCCAGGCAATGGTGTCCGCGCCATCCTCGGCGTCGCGTACAAAAGGTTCGAACGTACCTTCCGAGGCAAAGCGCCCGCGTGCATCCTGCGCAACAATTACATAGCCAGCTTGCACCACGCGCTCGGCATCCAGATTGAGTTCCAGGAAGATGCGCTTTTCCTCCCAACCAGGAACAGGGAAACGTAGCGCTTTATTATAGGGCAGGCGCGTGAGCAGCACCGGCCATTGTCCATCACGTGCCGGACGGTAGATATCGACGGCCAGTTTAACGCCATCTCGCATGGGAATCATCACATTCTCTTCAATGAACATATCCATCTGTAGACCTCATTTTTAACGTATTACACAGTCTAATAGAGCGCACTACCAGTCTTGCTTTTGTACTGCTTCGTCTTTTTCAGAAAGGCGACCAGGCATTGCTTCCTCACCGAACGCGCATTCAAACAACTCAAGCTGTTCTGAAATGATATCCAGCCCCTCGAAGAGCTGGAGAAGCAGGTCTATAGTTTCAGTTTCGTTGGTCATCTGCCTGTTCCTTTGCATGTGTCTCATAGGAAAGTTACTGCGACAGAAGGAGCGGGATAGCCGTTTCTGTTGAACGCCAGCCGGGGGCTATCTACTGCTTTTTCGTCTGTATTGCCAGTTTAGGCCAGGAATGGATGAGTGTGCATCGTCTTTGCTGGTGATTTGCTGGATGATTTATGCAATCCGAAAAAAGATAGGATTTAGGTGTTCTGGCAAAGTTCAGGGATCAGAGAGCAAGCCGATGGCAACCAATTGGCCAATTGGGAATTACCCAAGATGTAGCTGGCGCGCGACTTCGCTGGCGGCGTGGCGGTTGTTGACCTGGAGCTTGCGGTAGATGCTCTGGATCTGCGTGCGCACGGTATTGACGGAGACAACCAGCTGGCGCGCGATTTCAGCATTTGAATGCCCGGCGGCGAGCAGGCGCAGTACGCGCTGTTCCTGTGGTGAAAGCGGATCGACCAGCATATCACTCTCAGAAAAAACTTCATCTACCGGGTTTTGTTGTACGCGCGGAAAGGCGCGCAAGAGGGTGCGGGCATAGCCACGCAGAGGCTCTGTGTGCAAATGGAGCAGAAGTTCGCGCAGGAGAGGCGCGAGTTGCTCGCCTTCGTCCAGGAAACTGCGCTGGAAGCCTTCGGGATAGCCCAGTTCCAGGGCAGCCTGTAGCCATTGCCGGGCCTGAGCTGGTTGTTTGCAGGCGGCATACGCTTGAGCCATGAGCAACCTGATCTGAAGTAGGTAATGCGCGCGGCACGCGGCCTGAACATCTGGCAAGATTTCGCTGAGCATCGCGATTGCCTGTTCGGCTTCGCCCTCAAGCAGAGCAAAGCGAGCTAACAGCAGCGTTTTTTGTTCCTGGAGATGAGGGGGAAGAGTTGTGTCCCTGCGCCCTCCCAGGACGTTGCTTGCCAGGTCGCTTGAGGACGAGATAAGGGAGAGGACTGGCGCTGGCAAGCGCGGAAGGTTTGCTGGAGACGAACTGTGGAACTGGTAGCAGCGGATCAGTTCATTCAACCAGCGCTGCGCGCCTGGCTGATCTCTGCGCAGAAGTGAGAAGCGGACCAGCCAGTATAATCCTTCCTGGTAGATAAAAAAAGGAAAATCGTGCTCACTCACGCGCCTGTTTGTCCACAGATTTTCCAGGCGTTCTATGGCAAGTTGCGTCTCTCCCTGCGCGTGCTGTAAGCAGGCCAGCGGAATCTCGATGGCCACGTGGATGAAGTTTTGAGGAATGGATGAGAAGTGTTCTGAGAGTTCAAAAATCATTTGGGCGTGCTGCTGTAGTCTTCCCAGGTCGTTCCACTCGTATAAAACCATGGTCAGGGGGAGGGTTGCGATCAGGGAAGCCGGATATGTTTCCGCCTGATTCAGATTCTGAGAGATTTTGTGGTAGTACCCGCTGGCCTGGTGCAGTTTTCCCTGCATAAAGCTGATAATGCCGAGGAAGAGCGTGGCCATGCCCTGTAGCGCGGCGTTGCCTTTCGTCTGTGCCAGGCTCTCTACTTGCTGAAAGAGTTGCCAGGCTTCATTGATCTGTCCCTTTTGTAATGCCTGAAAGGCCAGCGCGTTCAAGCTGCTACTGCGCCACATGATATCAGTTTCAGATAAAAGGGTAAGAGCCTGCCTGGCCCAGTGCGCGGCGTTTTCCATCTTTCCCTGGCGCATAGCAGTAGTTGCGCGAAATGCGTAGATTGTGCCGATCCTGGGTAAATCCTGGATTGCCAGCCAGCCTTCTTCCGCGCGCTGAAGCAGGGTTTCAATTTGCTGGTACAGTTCCTGTTCTGATGATGCCTGACCGGGTATTTCCAGTTTGCGATCAAACATCAGCGTAATAGCATAGCCAAAACACAGCAATGGGGATTGCTGGAGTCGCTGTGTGGGCAGGCTTTCCAGCCAGCGGCGATGGGTATGGTACTCGCGGGTGCCCTGGATCTGTGGTGATTGGAATAACAGCTCAATCAAGCGCGCGGCGCGTTCGCTGTCGCGGGCTTTGAGCGCGGCCTCGATGGCTTCTGAAAACATGCCCTGTTCTTCAAACCAGCAACTGGCATGCCGGCAGATCGCGCATAGTTCATCTTCACCCAGGCGTCGGAGCGCCTCGTGTTGCATGGCTTCGGCGAAAAGAGCGTGATAACGATACCACTCACCCGCTTCGTCAAGGGCTTCAAGAAAGAGATTGGCACGCTCGATCCGCTCTAACAGGCTCGCGCTCTCCTGTTGTTCGGTCACAGCCGCGCACAGAGCAGAGGTCAGGCGTGGAAGTACGCTTGTGCGCAGCAGAAAATCCTGGACCATTGCTGATTGGGTATGTAGCACCTCGCTGACAAAATAGTCCAGGATGGGCCGGTGGTTGCCGCGGAAGGTTGCCAGTGTGTGCTCAAGCTGGGCCTGCGTTGTCTTGCCCTGTAGCGAGATCGCGAGCAGGCGCAGCCCGGCAGCCCACCCTTCAAGATGGGTGTCGAGGTGCTCCAGGGCCTGCGCGGAGAGCGCGAATTCCTGGAGAAACGCCGCGCTTTCCGCGAGCGAGAAGCGCAGATCAGACGTGCGTAGTTCGTTGAGATGACCATTGGCCCGCAGACGTGCCAGGGCAAGCGGGGGTTCGTGGCGTGTCAGCAGCACAACGTGCAAGTTATCTGGCAGATGCGCGAGGAGAAAGTCCAGAGTTTCATGGATTCTGTTCTCGCCAATAACATGGTAGTCTTCCAGAATAAGCAGGCCAGAGATGTTCTGGCGGGCGACCTCGTTGAGGAAGGACGTGAGCACGACTTCCAGGGAGAACTGCTTTACATAAGGTTGCGAAGGAGGGTAAAGCAGACTGAGGAGATGCTGCTCAGGCAGCGTGTACCAGCTCCGGGTCGCGGTAAAGATAGAGTGCCAGAAGCGCGCCGGATCATTGTCGCCCACGTCCAGCGAGATCCAGGCAATGGCAGGGAACGCGGCCCGAAGCTCGTTGGACGCGGCGAGCCACTGGCGCACCAGCGTTGTTTTGCCAAAGCCCGCGGGCGCGCACAGAAGGGTCAGCGGCTGCTCCAGGCCGGCGTCGAGCTGTGCCAGCAGCCGTGCGCGCGTAAGCAGCGCGCGATGCAGCCGCCGCAGGCTGAGTTTAGATGTCAGGAGAGGCGAGATCGAAGTCTGTACACCGGGCTCCGGGTCTGGTGTTTGTCTTGCCTGTCGGGTCTGGGGAGCAGTGAAAGCCAGGTTGATCTCACTGGCAATCTCCTCTAAACGCGTGATGGTCAGGTCTCCTGTGCGCCCGGCATAACGTTTGACCGTGCGCCGGTTCTGACAGCGATACGCATACCAGTACTCCCCCTGGCGGGCGCGGGCCTCTTTGCGCAGCGTTAGATGCCCCTGTTTGCCCTCAAATGCAAAGGAAGCATGGCCAGCCAGCCAGTCAAGCCATTCTTCCTCTGCGCCAGGAACCAGCCCGAAGTCCGAACTTCCCGGCTCGCACCTGACATAACGGCCCCGCTCTTCAAGCCAGATAATGGCGTGGACAACCACTTTTGGCATGATCCTGCTCTCTATCTAATTACCCAATATGTATTTGTGGATGAATATAACAGATCCAACCGACTTCGGCAAGGCTTCATTCAGCAGGAGATGAAACAGTCGTGGGGGGGGGGGGGGGGGGGGGG
>DASVMX010000679.1:0-37393 GCA_036384215.1 Ktedonobacteraceae bacterium
AAAAGCTTCAGCTTTTGCCCGCCCTGCCCCTTACGATCCAGGAGAAATAAGTTCGCCTCCTTGTGTGTAGTGAAAAGTCACTTCGATGTATTGACAAGTCAACACATCTTTGCTAGAGTAGAGGTACAGCGTTATCTGATAAGAAGAGAGAGGAAAGCAAGCCATATGCCAGTCTCATGTCGTCTTCGGGTTGTACTTGCTCAATTGAATGTTGAGCGTGCGAAGAGGGGCCAGCCTGCGCTCAGTTTACGTCGTCTCTCACAGGAAAGCGGCGTTTCGTTAAGCGTGCTGTCCTCTCTCCATACCGGGCGCAGTCAGCGTGTTGACTATATAACCATTGATCGGCTTCTAGAGTACTTCAATCGTTTTTCCCCTTTGCGTATTGATGAACTGTTTGTGTGGGAGGCAGCACCAGAAGAACCAGCCCTTTTGCAGCCAGCTCGGCTTGCTCTGGGCTGAGCGGACTTTTCTTTCTGTCAAGAAGGATCAGGTCGGATGGTTTGTGAGAACGATAGCAGGCGTATTTTTCGAATCACGACCAGCGATCTGTGGACGGAGGCGATATATGCTTGAACGCGCTGTTGTGTAAGAGATTATTGAGAGAGGATTGAGAAAATGGCAGTGATATTAAAGTCGCGCCAGGAGATTAGCCGCTTGCGCGAGGCGGGCCGTCTGGTGGCTGAGACATTTGAGGTGTTGCGGCCTTATGTGAAGCCGGGGGTGACCACCGCGGAACTGGATAAAATCGCGGAAGAGTACATTGTAGGCAAGGGCGGGAAGCCTATTTACAAAGGATATGGCGCGCGCCCGGCGCGCGGCGGGCAGCCAGCGATTCCCCCTTTTCCGGGGACCATCTGCGCTTCGGTCAACGACGTGATTTGCCATGGTATCCCCAATTCTGAGTATAAGCTGCGCGAAGGAGACATCATTGGGGTAGATATCGGGGTGCTTTACAAAGAATGGGTTGGCGATTCATGTATGACCTATGGTGTAGGGAAACTTGGGGATGAGGCGCAGCGCTTGATGGACGCGACCTATAAGTGTATGGAGTTGGGCATCGAGCAGGCGCGGGCCAATCACCGTCTGGGTGACATCGGCGCAGCCATTCAAACCTACGCGGAGGCTCAGGGCTACTCAGTGGTGCGCGAGCTGGTTGGGCACGGAGTCGGGCGCTCGTTGCACGAAGACCCCCAGGTTCTGCACTATGGCAAACCAAACACAGGCGAGCGCCTGCGCTCCGGCATGGTCTTCACGATTGAGCCAATGATCAACGCTGGTGTCGCGGATATCAAAACTCTGCCCGATCGCTGGACCATTTGCACCAAAGACGGCAAGCTTTCCGCCCAATTCGAGCACACCCTGGCCATCACCGAAGGTGCGCCCGAAATTCTGACGCTTCCTTAAATAAATGGTTTTGTCGCTTGAATCGGTGAATGGAGCGGTGGCCTTGACGTCTCACCGATTCAAGCGGCATGGTTGGCTTCACCTGGAGCTCATGAGATGATGCTTGCCATCGTCTTGCTTCTTTGTCCGTGAATGTAATGCGTGCTCATGGATTTAATATTGATATCGGTATATATTTGAGAAACAGAGGAAAAGATGAGCAACCTGACTTTTGCCTGTATTGCCCCGCATGGAACAGTGGCGATACCGCTGCTGGCGGGCGCAGAGGCGCGCAAGGCTGAGGCGACGCGCCTGGCTCTGGAAGAACTGGGCCTGCGCATGGCTGCGGCAGCCCCGGAGACGATTGTGTTGATCACTCCGCATGGGCATCGGGTGGATGGCGTTTTCTCGCTGCTGCACAACCGCAGGGCTCAGGGAGCACTGACTGAGGAGCAGGATGGGACGTTGCATAGTGTGAAGTTGGGTTTTGAGGTTGACCAGGAACTCAATCTGGCCATTGGCGCGCAGGCGCGGGAACTGGGGGTGCCGGTGGCGAAGATCGGCTACGCAGTGCCCGGCGATGAGACATACGCGTTGGAACTCGACTGGGGCGCGCTTGTCCCGCTCTGGTTTCTGGCCGCGCACCTCTCGCCTCAGCCACGCGTGGTCATTGCCTGCCCTGATCGCGGCAACCTTCAAGATCTGCCATGGGAGCTTTTTCCGCTCTTTGGTAAGGCTATCCATCAGGCGGCTAACGTTACAGGCCGGCGCATTGCCCTGGTCGCCAGCGCGGACCTCGGCCACTCGCACGATGCCAGCGGTCCCTACGGTCTGCATCCCGCCTCGGCGGAATTTGACGCTGCCCTGCAATCAGCTATCCGCGAACAGGACCTTGGTCGTTTACTGACCTTCGACCTGGACTGGTTGAAGCTGGCCACCACAGACGCCTTTGGCCAGGTTCTCAACCTCCACGGCGCTATCCAGGGAACTGGCATGCGCGGCGAACTTCTCTCTTACGAAGTGCCAACCTACTTCGGTATGTTGTGTGCTGCATACCAATGAATTGAATTTTTGAAAAATGGCGTCCCCTGCATACTGATAGGAGGCGCCATTTTTCGCTATAACCCTGAAACGCGCCTGGTGGTGGGTTATCTGGTCGTTTCCTTTCTGGAAGATGGCCTGGAGGCGATAAACGGCCCGTTAGATGTTATACTAACGGCAGGAGAACTGTCCGGGCGACGATTGCCTGGGCGGAAGGAGGAGATTGATGCCTGTCTCTGTTGCTCATTCGCGTCTGGTCTATGATGCCCTCAAAGCGTGTGATGTCAGAATAATGTCGGCTCTGCCTGAGACCTGGCTGGTGCATCTGATTCGCATGGCGGAAGAAGATCCTGAGATGACGCTGGTGCGGTTGGCGAAGGAGGAAGAAGGGATTGGTATTTCCGCGGGGGCGCACCTGGCAGGGCTCAAATCGGCTCTGCTGATGCAGAATCACGGTTTTCTGGCCGCGATCAATCCAATCGTTTCGCTGGCACTGCTGTACAAAATTCCGCTTTTGATGCTGATCAGCTATCGCGGGCATTTTGGGGAGAAAGACCCCTGGCAGACGCAGGGAGGTCTGGCTACCGAACCAATTCTGCGCGCCCTCAACATTCCCACCTGGCACCTGACCGATCCCAATGATGTCGCGCGGCGCGTCAAGGATGCTCAGACGCTGGCTCTGGCCTCGCTGCATCCTGTCGCTGTGCTGCTCTCTCGTGAACTGATGTGGGAGGACTGATATGTTACGCGTAGACGCTTTGCAGGCTATTTATTCAGAAATCGAAGATAAGGTGGTTGTGACCATCATGGGGGCCGTTGCCGCTGAACTGTACATGCTGGGCCACAAGGAGCATTTCTTTTACCTGGAGCACGCCATGGGGCTGGCCTCGTCAATGGGTCTGGGCCTGGCGCTGGCGCTGCCCGATTGCAAGATTGTAGTCATCGATGGCGACGGTTCCTTGCTCATGAACCTGGGAACACTGAGCACTATGGCTCGCTATCGGCCTGGCAACCTGCTGCATATTGTCTTCGACAACGAGAGCCTGCTCTCAGTTGGCGGCTTTCCCACCGCTACCAGCACGGGCACGGACCTGGCCGGGATCGCGCGCGCCTCGGGCGTGCCCTCTGTCGTGGAGGCCAGCACGCTTGAGCAGTTTACTGCCGGTGTCACGCGGGCTCTGGCCAGCGCTACCCTGACCACGCTCGTCGCCAAAGTTGAGGCCGTGGGGCCGAAAACCTTTTATATGGACATCGGGCTGCTGGAGAACCGCTTCCAGTTCGCCCGCGCTCTGGCAGCTATGCAGAAGAAAACAATTTGAGCGGGAAAGGAGTTTTTCATGACCAGCGTCTTATCTCAACTTCTCGACGAACTGCGTGCCGGGAGTTTGCGCGTGGTAGACCTGACCACGCCGCTTGGGCCTGACACGCCTGTCATCGATCTGCCGCCGATCTTCGCGCCCTCGCCGGGGGTGACGATCAGCGAAATCTCGCGCTACGACGAACGCGGTCCCGCCTGGTACTGGAATATTTTAAACCTGGGCGAGCACACGGGCACGCATTTTGACGCGCCAGTGCACTGGATTACCGGCAAAGACTTGCCCAATAACACCACCGATACCATTCCCGTGGCCAGGTTTGTCGGTCCAGCCTGTGTGATCGACGTTACCGCCGAAGTCGAGCAGTCCGAGGATTTTCTCTTACAGGTTGAACACGTCGCAGCCTGGGAGAGCCAGCACGGTCGTCTCCCCACCGGAGCGTGGGTGTTGATTCGTACAGGCTGGAGCAAACGCGTGGGCCGTGAGGCCTTTCTAAACGCTGGACCCGATGGTTCGCATTCGCCTGGCTTCCATCCATCCTGTTCGGCCTGGCTGGCCAGCGAGCGCGACATCCTGGGCGTAGGGGTCGAAACAGTTGGCACCGACGCTGGCCAGGCTGGCGGCTTCAATCCAGCCTTTCCCAGTCATTCGTACATGCACGGCGCGGGCCGCTTTGGCCTGACCAGCCTGATCAACCTTGATCAACTCCCGCCCACCGGCGCCCTGGTCATCGCCGCGCCCCTCAAAATCGTTGGTGGCTCCGGCAGCCCGCTGCGCGTCCTCGCCATTACACCGTAACGCCGCTGATACTCGTAAACGGGGCGACGCTCTTTACGCGCGTCGCCCCGTTTACGAGGCGATCATAGGGGCAGAAAAGAGACGGAAATCTTGCCCTTGACAAAACTTCTGCGCTGTAACTATAATCATTACACAGCGTTGTAATGATATTTGTTACATTTCAATGTGGCAACAGAAGAGAAAGAGTTGCACAAACGAGGAACCCGCGATGAGTGCCAATAGTCGCCTGACCCTGGCTGTTCATACTTTAACCTGGATGGCGCATTATAAAGACGAGTACGAGTTTGCTACATCGGAGCGCATAGCGCGCAGTGTTCACACGAACCCGGTGATTCTCCGTGGACTACTGGGCTTGATGGAGAAACAGCACCTGGTGCGGGTGCAGCGCGGCAGTAACGCGGGCTGGCAACTGGCTCGTAAGCCGGAAGAGATTACTCTGCTGGATGTCTACCAGGCCGTCAAGCCGCACACTCTGTTCGCGCTGCACCACACGCCGCCCAATCCTCGCTGCATTATTGGCAGCGGCATTGGCCCCGTGCTGGAGCACGTGTACGCGAACGCGCAGGGCACGCTGGAGCAGGAACTGGCTCGTACGACCATCGCTGATATCCTGTGCGATACCCTGGTCGCCACGGCTGATTTGCGGGAGCAGAACCAGCAAGGCTCTACCAGCGCGCCAGGAAGGTCGGTGTGATGGATGCCTGGTCTATGCGAGTATGCTCGCTTTCCACTTACCAGCAGAAATAGAAAGGCAGAGGATAGAAGAGCCGCCGCAAAACAAAGGCCAGCGAGCAATGTGAGAACATGGAGCGGCAGGAGGTAATGATCGTACCTGAATAAATAGAAGAATTCTGCTGCCGGTGGGCTGTTCGCGCGAAGAGTGGGCCTCGTTCTGGTATAATGCGCCACTTTTTGTGAAGGAAATATGCTATACTATTTTTTGCCATATACAAGTAAATCGTTTCTGTAGCGCTTCAATTATCCACTGTAGATGCTAAATGTAAAAGAGCTTTCGATTACGCGGGGAGAGCGCTCATGGGACTGATTACCCTGCCGAATTTTTATTGCCCTTTTCCGCCTGAGATGCATCCCCTGGTCGCGGAGGTACACAAGCACACCCTTGCCTGGGCTACGCGCCATCATCTGCTCCAGCGGGAGGCCGCGCTACGCCGCTTTCGCGCTTCGCGCTTTGCCTGGCTGGCAGCCAGGGTTCACGCCCGCGCGAGCTTCGAGGAGCTGGCATTGACGAATGATTTCTTTACCTGGCTTTTTCTGCTCGACGATCAGTTTGATGACAGCAGCTATGGCCGCCAGCCTGTGCGTATGAAAGTGGTGGTGGATCGGCTTCTGACCGTGCTGGGGATTGAGCGCGGCGAGGCTGTTCAGCCGCTGAAGGGTCCGATTGCGGAGGCGCTGCGCGAACTCTGGGAACGGGCCGGGGCGCTGACTACGGCGCGCTGGCAGCGGCGTTTCGCCGGCCATTTGCGTGACTACCTGGACGCGTATATCTGGGAAACTGGCCTGCGCGAGCGCGCGGAGACGCCTGAACTCGGCCTGTACATTCGGAAACGCCAGGATGCCGGAGCGATGCGCCTGGCTCTCGACTATATCGACCTGGCTGAACACGTGGATTTGCCGCCAGAGATCTACGAAAGTACACTGGTTCAGGCGCTGTTGTTGCTCACTAATAACGTCGTGTGCTGGCAGAATGACATCGTCTCCGTCGAAAAAGAACTGGCCCACGGCGATTACAGCAACCTCGTCCTGGTTCTGGCAAAGGCCTATAACCTGAGTTTGCAGGAAGGGGTTGAACGCGCCAATGCCATGACTACCAGCGAGATCAAACTGCTGGAAAACCTCGCGCTCCTCGCCCCGGACGCGTTTCCCCGGCACCGGGCGGAGCTAGAGAAATACCTGACCTGTATGCGCGCCTGGGTGCGTGGCAACCTCGACTGGTCGCTGGAATCGTCTCGCTTCTCCGAAATCGAAGCCAGCGTCGAAGGACACGAACCCGGCTATCTGGAGAGCATCCTTTCTGACGAGGCGATCTGAGCAGCTAGACGCGTGGGACCTGTAGCGCCCAGATCCAGATGCAGGAGGCAAAGGCAATGCTGCCGGCGATGACGAAGAGGTGGAAGACCTCGTGGAAGCCGAAGACGCGCGGAAAGGGATTGGGGCGTTTGCGCGCGTAGACGACCGCGCCAAGGGTGTAGAGCACGCCGCCCAGCAGCAGGATCGCCACCGCGTACCAGGGGATTACGGCCAGAAACGCCGGCAGCGCCAGAATAACGACCCAGCCCATGCCGATATAGAGCGCCGCGTTTACCCAGCGCGGCAGGTGCAGGGTCAGGATTGCCAGTCCGACGCCGATGACCGCCAGGCTCCAGATTACGGCCAGGATGGTCACGCGCAACCAGCCGGAGAGCAGGTTGAAGCAGAGCGGGGTATACGTACCTGCGATCATCACAAAAATGTTGGCATGGTCAATCGCGCGCAGCACGCGATCCGCGAGCGGCCTCCAGCGCCCGATATGATAGAGCGCGCTGATCGTATAGAGTTCAAGCATACTCAATCCAAAGATCAGCAGCGAGATCAAACGCGCCACGTCAGCGCGACTCTGCCAGCACAGCGCGAGGGTCAGTATCAGCGAAGCCAGCGCGGCCAGCGCGTGCGACCAGCCGCGCATCAGTGGTTTTTTTGTACGCACCTGGGCGGCAGCCGTAGCTGGAGCGTCCTGCAAAACTTTATTCATTCGTATTTCCTGTAATTATCTCTAAAAAGAGCCATTGTATACGCGGGACCGGCTAGAGAGAACAGCAGAGACGCCGGGCCGATCCTACTCGCAGTATACGACTTCTTTGCTCCCAAAAGCAGCATTGCTGGCTAACAAATGTACATCACATTTTTGCGACGAGCGGCAAGCTGATGGCAAGCATCGACTTGCTTCTTCACGCCTGTTGCTCCATTCACTGACTGTCCGTCTGGATGGTTTAGATCGGAATATGGTGAAACGTCTCATAGCGTGGTGGCCTGTTTGTCCGTTAAACTTGTCCAATCGACCTATAAGCTTTATAGTAGAGGAGCGAAGGCGCGGGCAGAGAGCAAAAGAGGATACGAGGTTTCCTCGCTTCGCCTTTTCGTGGCGTGCGAAAAGGTTTCCTGCTTCGATGGGCCGGGTAAGCACTGCTGTGTGGAGCACACAGCCTTTTCGACATAAGTAGAGAAGAGCGTAGGTATGAGTCGTAATAATCAGAGGAATGGCGTGAACAATCGTAGCAAAAAAGCAGCGGACCGTTACCGCTCACTTCGCACCAAAGGGGGGGCTATCACCGAGGACGAGCGTTTGCTCAGTCGTCCTACGATGCCTTTAATTAGCCCAACCGAGCCATTGCCGACCGAGCAGGCCAGCCGGGACGATCACGCGTTTGAGCGTGCCCTGAATTTTGATTTTACCATCACCGATCCCTGGCGTGTGTTGCGGATCATGAGCGAATTCGTCAACGGCTTTGACGCCCTGGCGCATATTCCTGCCTCGGTGGCGATCTTTGGTTCGGCTCGCACGCGGGAGGAAGATCCCAGCTACCAGGCCGCTGTTGATACTGCGCGCCTGCTGGCCAGGTCGGGCTTTGGCGTCATAACGGGTGGTGGACCTGGCATTATGGAGGCGGGCAACAAGGGCGCCCAGGACGGGGGCAATCTCTCCATTGGCTGCAATATCGAACTGCCCTTTGAACAGTTTTCCAATCCTTATCTGGATGTCTCGCTGGACTTTAACTACTTTTTTGTGCGCAAGACGATGTTTATCAAGTATTCCAGTGCCTTCATCATCTTCCCCGGTGGCTTTGGTACCATGGACGAGCTTTTCGAGGCGCTGACGTTGATTCAGACGCACAAGGTCAGCCATTTTCCAGTAATCCTCTATGACTCGAAATATTGGGGTGGCCTGCTCACATGGATGCGCGAGGTGATGCTACCGCGTACAACCATTTCTCCCCAGGATCTGAGTTTGCTGCGCGTCTCCGACGATCCTGAGGAGATCTGTAAACTGGTGCGCGAAGCCTATCACGCCAGCTTTAACCTGGGCGACCCCAACCGCGAACAATCAATTCGCTAATGGTCTTTTGTTTCCGATACTTCCACTGTTTTTTCCTCTGGTGTGCCGGGACGGCGTTTGAGAATGACGGTGGCCAGCGGGGGCAGAGTGAGCAGGATGGAGTGCGGGCAGGATTGCCAGAAGATGGGGCCGCTGGGCATATCCTGGGTATTGACCAGGCCGCTGCCGCCGTATTCCTGCGCGTCGCTGTTGAGCAGTTCGTCCCACGTGCCCGCCTCTGGTACGCCCAGGCGGTAGCCGTGGCGCGCTACGGGGGTGAAGTTGCAGATGAAGACCAGGGTCTCCTCAGGCCGCTTGCCTTTGCGCATGAAGGAGATGACGCTGTTGTCTGAATCGTGGGGATCGATCCACGCAAAGCCTTCGGGATGGTTGTCCAGCACGCTCAGCGCCGGTTCGCGGGTGTAGAGCGCGTTGAGATTGCGTACAAACTGCTGGAGCTGCGCGTGGCGCGGGTCGCTGGGCGGAGTCAGCAGGTGCCAGTCGACGCTCTCTTTAAAGTTCCACTCGCTCCACTGGCCAATCTCGCCGCCCATGAAGAGCAGCTTTTTCCCCGGATGCCCCCACATATAGCCAAAGAAGGAGCGCAGATTGGCGAAACGCTGCCAGAGATCGCCCGGCATCTTGTTGATCAGCGCCCCTTTGACGTGCACTACTTCATCGTGTGAGAGCGGCAGCACGAAGTTCTCTGAATACGCGTACATCAGGGAAAAGGTGATATTGTTGTGGTGGTAGCGGCGATGGACCGGGTCCAGGTGCATGTATTCCAGCATGTCATGCATCCAGCCCATATTCCACTTCATGCTAAAGCCCAGACCGCCGACATAGGTGGGGCGGGAGACCAGCGGCCAGGCGGTGGACTCTTCGGCGACGGTCAGGGTGCCGGGTACCTGGTCATAGACGGCTTCGTTGAGCTGGCGCAGAAAGTCGATGGCCTCCAGGTGTTCGCGCCCGCCGTACTGGTTGCCCAACCACTCTCCTTCTTTACGCTGATAGTCCAGGTAGAGCATCGAGGCCACAGCGTCCACGCGCAGACCGTCTATGTGGTACTCGCGCAGCCAGTAGAGCGCGTTGGCGAGCAGGAAATTGCGCACCTCGCTGCGGCCATAGTCAAAGACCAGCGTACCCCAGTCCTTGTGCTCGCCCTTACGCGAGTCGGCGTACTCATAGAGATGCGTGCCGTCGAAGTAGCTCAACGCGTGCCCATCCTTGGGAAAATGGCCGGGCACCCAGTCGAGCAGCACACCGATGCCCAGTTGGTGCATGTGATCGACGAAATATTGAAAATCCTCCGGCGTCCCAAAGCGGCTCGTCGGCGCGTAGTAGCCCGTCACCTGGTAGCCCCAGGAGCCATCGAAAGGAAACTCCATCACCGGCAGCAGTTCCACATGCGTAAAGCCCATACGCTTGACATAAGCGCCGAGCTGATCGGCCAGTTCGCGATAGGTCAGGAAGCGATCCTCCTCGACCGCGCCAGGCACGTGGCGCTCCGGGATGTGTTTCCACGAGCCCAGGTGAACCTCGTAGATGGACATTGGCGTGTTCAGCCAGTCGCGGCCCGCGCGTGCCTGCATCCACTGCTCATCCTGCCAGGTGTGGCGTGTGATATCCGCCACAATGCTGGCTGTCTTCGGGCGCAGCTCAAAAGCGAAGGCATAGGGATCAATTTTATCAGCGGCGTAGTTGTTATGGCGCGAATAGATCGCGAACTTATACAGCGCACCCGCCTGCACGCCAGGAATAAAGCACTCCCAGACGCCCAGATCATCATGGCGGCGCCACATCTGATTGGAACCGCGATTCCACTGATTAAAATCGCCGATCACCGAAACCGTCAGCGCGTTCGGCGCCCACGTTGCGAAATGCGTGCCCGCCACGCCATTCTCCACGCGGGGATGCGCGCCCATCTTCTCGTACAGGTGATAGTGCTTCCCCTGTCCAAAAAGGTAGAGATCAAAATCGCTGAAGATAGACTCTTGCTCTGTTTCTGTCATTAGCCCGTTTTCCTGCCTCAAAACATTTCGAATCGTTGTCATCAACCACCTCCCATTGTATCAAATCCGACCAGTCCTTGCTCTTAGCATAGCACAGAAAGAAAACCGCGAGGCCGGGAGCCATGGGAGGCTTTTTCTCAGGCATCGTTAGAGCCCATATCGCGCCTGCCTCCTGATAAATTTTCTGCAAAGATAGGATTTTTTGTGGCTGTTGTGCTAAAATACTGTTGGCAAATGTCGATTTAGCTCTATAATATAGACTGTAAATAATTGTAGATAACGAGAAGCAGACGGGATGATATCTTCTACCCTTTTTTGTGATCACTGTGGAGGGGGCAACCAGGCGCAGGCGACCTATTGCCGCTTTTGTGGTCGGGTTTTGCACGCGGGTCGTTCGGCTCTCTATCATACGGAGACCGGGTACCTGTTGCTTGGGGTGTTGCTGAAGCAGCGCTATCGCATCATGGCCGCGCTGGGCCAGGGTGGGATGGGCGCGGTCTACCAGGCCGAGGATACGCAACTGGGCAATCGCCAGGTGGCGCTGAAGGAGATGGGTCAGAGCGGGCTGAGCCCGCAGGAGCGGCACACTGCTGCCGAGGCGTTCAGGCAGGAGGCGGTGATGCTGGCGCGTTTGAACCACCCTGGCCTGCCCAGCATTTTTGACCACTTTGAGGAGAATGGACGCTGGTATCTGGTGATGAGCTTTATCGAGGGCGAGACGCTGGATGCGTATCTCAGCCGCTCTCACGGTGGCCGTCTGCCAGTGGGTGAGGCGGCGCAGATTGGTATGAGTCTGTGTACTGTCCTGAGCTATCTGCACAACCAGCATCCCCCGATTATCTTTCGCGATCTCAAGCCAGCGAATATCATGCGCACGCCGGATGGTAATCTGTATCTGATCGACTTTGGCATCGCGCGTCACTTCAAGCCTGGCCAGACCAAAGATACGGCCTATTATGGCTCGATGGGCTACGCGCCGCCGGAGCAATATGGCAAAGCGCAGACCACGCCGCGCTCGGATATCTATAGCCTGGGGGTGATTCTCCACCAGTTGCTGTCCGGCCACGATCCCGCGACCACGCCCTTTCGTTTCCCCACGCTCTCTGCCCTTGTCGCGAACGCGCCGGTAGAACTGACCGTGCTGGTGGGCCAGATGCTGGACCTGGACGATGAGAAACGGCCCGCCAATGTCTTGCAGATCAAGCAGGAGCTACAGGCGCTGCTCTTTTCTGCTTACTCGACGATGCCCGCGCAGCCTGCCATGCAGAATCTGCCTCCGCTTAAGTCCGTCGTCTCGTCGCCAGCGCCAACCAGGCCTCCGACGGTCACCCCCCCGACGATGAAACCCCTGATTGCGAAGTCTCCGACAGTTCCGCCAGCTCCTCCTGTGCTGACAAAAGAGCAATGGTTGGAGTCCGGCGACAATCACGCCAGAACCAGGCATTATCTCGACGCCCTGATGGCCTATGACCGGGCGCTGCGTCTCGATCCCAATCTGGCTGAAGCATATGGACACAAGGGACAGGTACTCTACGAACTCCGGCGTTTTGAGGATGCTCTAAGTGCCTGCGAAAAGGCTCTGCGCCTCAATCCAGTCGATTTCGCGATCATAGAATGCAAGGCCGATGTCCTGGTCGCTCTCGGACGCCACGAGGACGCCATCGATGTCTACGAACAGGCCATTCACCTCGCCCCTACAGACGCGCGTGGCTATTACGGCAAGGCTGCTGCCCTGGAGGCGCTTGGACAGCGCAATGAAGCCCTGGTAGTTCTGGACCGGGCCATCGAACTGGCCCCCAATGACACGCGTGGCTACTATAGCAAAGCTGATATTCTCGAAGCCCTCGACCGGCGCGAGGCTGCCCTGGCGGTACTTGATCAGGCTATTCGGCTCGCGCCAAACGACCTGCACGGCTACCGCACCAAAGCGCTGCTGCTGGAGGCTCTTGAGCGTAACGAAGAGGCGCTCAGTGCGCGCGAGCAGATCATTCGCCTTGACCCCACGGACGCCTATAATTACTATTACAAAAGCTCTCTCCTGGAAAAGCTCGCGCGCCTGGAAGAAGCCCTTGCCACCTACGAGCAGGCTATTCAACTCGACCCCAACGACGATTTCATGTATCAGCGCAAAGCCGCGCTTCTCCACAAACTCAATCGTCTGCCCGAAGCCCTTAGCGCCTACGAGCAGGCCATTCACCTCCGACCCGAAGCCGCCAGCGCACACCGCGGCAAAGGCGACATTCTCACCCGGATCGGCAGACAAGCCGAAGCCCAACTGGCCTATGAACAGGCCGACCGCTATGAATCTATCTGACATTCACATCGGAGGCAGTGCGAACCCGCCTCCAGCGTCAGACTATCTGGCGATTGGCCTTCGTTTCTGTATAGCCAGAATCCTCAACGCATAGCCCTGGCGTTCCCATTTTTGCGCCAGGCGCGCGAGTTCCTGGTCGAGCTGCTGATGCGTCTGTGCTGCAAATGTCACATGGGCAATGCTTGAGAGATATTCAGGATGAGTCAGGCGATAGGTGACCTGGAATTTCATGGCGCGCTACTTCCAATGTCCAGAAAAAGAGCATGAAGAGAAATGTCTACGGAGAGCTATTTCAACATGAGCAGAGCTTTTAGCTACGTTTCATTCAATAAGCATACTATACCATATTTTTGTCAGCAAGCAGACAATCGGCCAGGGGTGCGACTCAGATTGTTGCCATCGGGTCCCCACCGCAGGCGCAGCTGCGGTGCTGCCGTGCGTGTGCGTCAGAGGCACGGCTCTGGCGCACACGCACGAGCCCGTGGGCAGCCGTCAGAGCCGTGCCTCTGACACTGCCGCCGATGCAGCGCCGGACCGGCGCGCCCGGTGGGCTCAGCAGCCCCGTTTGCAAAAACGTGAGTCTTCAACAACGGAGGGTGAGGATTACAGCACAAGTTCCCAGGTTTCGCCGACGAGGTCGTGGCCGAAGTCGTGATAGGGTTCTTCGGCAGTGAGATGGAAGCCAGTTTTGGCGTAGATGTGGCGGGCTTCGAGGAGGACGTTGTTGGTCCAGAGTACCATTTTCTGGTAGCCGCGGCGCTGTGCGAAGCGGATGCATTCTTCGACCAGGCGGGTGCCCAGACCCAGGCCGCGGGCTTTGGGTTCGACGAGCAGCAGGCGGAGTTTGGCGACCGTGGCGCTGCTCTGGACCACGAAGACCGAGCCGACGATTTCGCCGTTCATTTCGGCGATCCAGCAGCGTTCGTATTCGGGCTTGTAGTTGTTGATGAAGTCTGCCACGATCTGGGCTACCAGCGCCTCGAAGCGCTCGTTCCAGCCGTATTCCTGGGCGTAGAGCACGCCATGGCGGTGTGTGACCCAGCCCATGTCGCCGGGTTCATGGGTGCGCAGAATAAACGGCTCGGAGAACTTGAGGCCGGTGGTAAAGACGCCCTCGATGGTTTGCATGGCTTTTAACAGGCGCTGCTGTTCCTCCTCGCCCAGTCCCCCCAGCAGCTCCGCCACCTCGTCGCGCGAGCGCTGGTCAAGCAGATTTGCCGCCTCCCGGCCCTGCGCGGTCAGACCCAGCAGACGCTGGCGCCCGTCGCTTTCAGAACGGACCTTTTCCAGCAGACCTTGCTGTTCCAGGCGTGCCAGAATGCGGCTTAAATAACCGGCGTCCAGCCCCAGCTCGCGTCCCAGCCCGGAGGCTGTCAACTGCTCGCGATGTCCAAGCTCAAACAAAATCCGCGCCTCAGTCAGCGAATATGCACTATGCAGAAGCCCCTCGCGCAACACCCCGATCTGGCGTGTAAAAAAACGGTTGAACTGCCGCACGGCGGCGATTCTTTCCTCAATCACATCGGTCACCATACAAGCATCTCCTTTGCTTGACAAAAGCAACTATTTATTTGCTATTATCATGGATATGCTTGCTTTTGTCAAGCAGTTAAAGAATGGAGTATTGTATACTGAGGGGGTTGAATGGTAAAAGGAATCGTAAGAATTTCATGCGAGCAGGCAGGCCGCGGATTTTCATGAGTTTGTAAGAGGAGCGTTTCTCTATGAACAGCGATCAGAAATCGAGTATGCGCAAGACGCTCGGGTGGGCTGCGGTGGCGTATGGGGCGTTTACGGCGTTGTCGGTGATCGGGCCGATTCTGTTGGAGAAGTTCTGGGCGAAGAAGCGGCGCGAGTCCGGGGGCTATTCGCCGCGAAAGCGATAGTTTATATGAAGCAAAGGTGGAAGCCAGAAAGGCCGGGCCTGTCCCGGCCTTTCTGGCTTCCACCTTTGCTTCATATAAACTACTCGTCCACAGCCTCTTCGGAGTAGACCTTGTTGGCGCGGGCGAGCGCGCGGGGAGCGCCCAGGCTGAGGGCAACGACGAGGATCAGGCCCAGGACGAACCAGCCGATGACGATGGACACGGCGAGGTTGCTGGGCGCGGCGATGACCTGTTCGTAGATTACGCCGATCAGGATCAGCGCGGGAATCAGCGGGATGATGATATGCAGGAAGACGTTAAATTCGTCGCGGTGCTCGCGCAGGTAGAAGACCGTCACGGAGACGCTGGTGGCGATGTAGACGATGAGAATGGGGAAGGTCAGGATGGCGCCCAGGAAGGAGAAGCCTCCAGGGAAAGGTCCGTAGAGCAGGCCGGGGACCAGGGCCATCACCACCGCGACCAGCAGCGCGAGGAAGAGCGCGACATCGGGCACTTTGAAGCGGTTGAGGTGGGTCAGGAAACCCGGCAGCGTGCGCGTGCGTCCCATGGCATAGAGCGTGCGCGTGATGGCGTTGATGCCAGCGTTGGAGTTCGCCAGGGCGCTGTTGAGGATAGTGAGAATGACGATTAAGGAAGCGCCGCCCCAGACGCGTTTGGCCAGAGTGACCCAGGGATCGGAGTCACCGAGGTAACCGCTCAGTTTGCTGATATTCCAGCCTGCCACGCCGGCATAAGAGCAGAGAATGTAGAAGAGACCAATGATAATGGTCGAAAGCAGGACCGCGCGCGGTACCGTGCGGCGCGGGTTGTGTGACTCTTCGGCTAGCGGGGCCGACGACTCGAAGCCGGCGAAGGCTGTAAAGACAAAGAGCATGCCGACCAGCACGCCCTGCCAGCCGCCCAGGCCGCTTTGCAGGCTGGAGGCAGGATTGAAGGCCGCAGTGGTGTTCTGCGTGCCTGGAGAGAAGATCAGCCAGATGGAGAGCGCCACGAAGACCGCTATCTCGATACAGCCCAGGATCACGCCCGCGTTGGCCGAGATGCGAATGCCGAAGTAGGTCAACAGGAAGATTACCACTGTGAAAAACGCGGACCAGGCAATCCAGCCGTTCGCGCCCAGGTGGATGTTCAGATACATATTGGCGAAATTGTCTGCCACGGGTCCGAGTACCAGCAACTGGAATGGCACGATCAGCAGATAGGCCAGGTTAAAGAGCCAGCCGGTCATCCAGCCGGCCTGCGGTCCCAGCGCGCGGCTGACGTAAGTAAAATAGCTGCCCGCGGACGGCAGGTATTTCGCCATTGAGCCGATGTTAATTGCCACCAGCACACATACGATCAGCGCAATAACCGTGGCCAGCGGGAGCGCGCCGCCAGTAAAGGGGATGGCGGCTCCCAAACTAAAGGCCACCGCCGAGGCCGGCGCCATCGTCGTGATGGATTGAAAAAGCACGCCGGGCAGACCTATGGTGTTTGTACGCAGGCCCGTCTGTTCGGAAACCGGCGCGTTTGCTTCAGCAGACATAGATAATGCCTCCTATCAGGTAAATAAAACATTTTCCCGTGCTCGCTCGCAGTTGTCAGAGCAGAGCCTCTGACACCGCCGCCCATGCAGCACCGGATCAGCGCATCCGGTGTGAATTGGTGGATTAGCTGCTAAAGATGCTCAGAGGGAGGAAGGCACTGACGACCCAGTTGGGAGCGTCGACAATTTCGCTGATCTTCAGGTCAACGACCACGCTGCACAGCATGTAGGCCTCGGCGCGCGAGAGATTGCGGGTGCGCTGGAGGTAGACGATCATGTGGCGAATGGCGTTGCGGGCAGCTTCCAGTAGATCGGGTCCGATGCCATCGGTGGCGTAATACGGGGCCGTATTGACGCGCGGGATCAGTGGGCCGGAGGTCAGGAACTGGGGTTCCTGCACCTGGAGGTCCTTGCGCACGGTCAGACGGACCGTGGCGCGCATGGGCGTTTCGATGGCAGTGCCGCAGACCTCGCCGTCGCCCTGGGCCGCGTGACCATCTCCGATGGAGAAGAGCGCGCCTTCGACCTCGACGGGTAAATACAGGTGAGCGCCTTTTGTCAGGTGTTTGGTGTCCATATTGCCGCCGTGGCGATAGGGCGGGATCGTCGAGTGCGCGCCCGCGGCTGCCGGGGCCAGGCCGATTTCGCCGCAGAAAGGCGCCAGAGGCAGGCGAATGCCCGGCGCGAACTCGGCCCAGCCGTCCGCGTCACCCTCCAACTGCCAGATCTTCAGTGCCGGCTCTGGAAACTCATCGGCCAGGAGGCCAAAACCGGGGATAATTGCGGTCCAGCCCCAGGTGGCGGGCTGGAGATCGACCAGCTCAATTTCCAGCGTATCGCCGGGCTGCGCGTCCTCCACGTAGATCGGGCCATTCACCTGGTCGACGCGTCCAAAGTCCAGCGTTTTGATAGCTTCAACAGTGCTTTGCGCGACAATTTGCCCGCACGCGGCGTCGAGCAGATCAAAGCTGACCATTTCGCCAGAGCCAATCCTCGCAATCGGCGGAATGCTGTGATCCCAGGCCAGATGCCACTGGTCGCGGTGAATGTGAATAGTGCGTTGCGTCTTGCTCATGTGCTTCCTTTCCTTATTCACTCTCTGTTGGTTTTGCTGATTTCTGTTGATACATGGAGTTTTCCCAACAAAGCACCATTGAAGGATCTGTTATTCTTCCTGTATCATATCATACGGCCTGGGGTAACATGGGTGTATGTGACCGGGTGCTTTTTTGCCATCAGGTCCACACCGGACACCGGCGTGTCCGGTGTGCTCAGCTATGTGACTCACCTTGTTGCAAACGGGGCTGGTTTGGGCGGCGTACCGCGAGCGGAGGCTTATGGCTCTTGTGAGGCGGGAAAGATGAGAAAATCGGGAAATGCGCGGGATTGTCATCGGCTTGCTTACGTGATATACTTACGGTGACTACGTATAACTATATTGGACATGTCGTAAGTATATACGGCTCACCGTAGAAAGGCGTCGGCCATGGCCCTGAGAAGCGATGAATTGCACTTTAACTTGCAGCATCTAAATGGCATGCTCACCACCCACGAGGCGGCGAAACATCTCGATTTGAGTTACTGGCATTTTATGCATCTTGTGGAAGCCGGACGTATCCCCGGTGTGCGCGTTGTTGACCGCTGGCTCTTTTCGCCCAGTGATCTCAATGACTATCGACGCAGTCGATATGGTGAGTTAGAGGATATGGCAAGGCTAGCCCTCGATCACCCGGCAGTCGATCTCACAGAGAAGCAAGAAGTCATCTGTCGTTTTCTGACAAACAGTGAAAGACCATCGGATATCGCCCGTAAACTCCAACAATCCCGCCAGGCAGTCCACTCCCAGATAGCCCTGATCCGCGAAAAAGTCACCCGCCTCCAATCTCAACCGGCCACTCCTACGAACGAAACCCGCCCCAGAAAGCGCCTGTCACGCACCCAGAAAGCACCTCTTCCACTGCGCTCACCCAATAATCTCACGAACCCGTAGTTATCTTGTGCGTGATTTTGTCTTTTTGCATATATAGCCATATATATCATATGGCTCTTTTTGCTGTGTTCAGGGTCGATGAGAGCTATTCCTGGGCCGATGCAGTTCGCAAGCGACGATTTTGTGCTCCCATTCGTGATAGGAGTAGTTTATGCGAGTGTGAAAGGGAAGATTGTATGCTCAAGAAAATTGATTGCGTGATGATTCATGTCAACGACCTGACGGAGGCGCTGAACTTTTATTCCGACGTTTTCGGCCTGAAACCGGTCTGGGAAAACCAGGACGAGGGCCAGGCCGGCCTGCTTTTCCCGGCGGGCGATTCCGAAATTATTCTCTACACCGACCCGGATCGGCCAGGGTTGATTGAGGTATATTACCAGGTTGAAGATGTTGACGAGGCCATCCAGCGCTATGTCGATCAGGGCTGCACGGTCCTCACCGAGCCCTTCGATCTGCGCATGGGCCGGTGCGCGGTTATTCAAGATCCTTTCGGTACCCGCCTGCGCCTGCTTGATATGAGCAGAGCCGCCACTGAAATCTCGCAGGTCTAGCTATTCAGCAGTGCTGCTTCTATGCCAGGCGCGAGATCGGGGCGCTGGTCGGCCAGGGCACGCAGGAGGCCGAAATTGCCGCTGAGCATCATATCCCCATGTGGTACTGCTTCATACGGTCTGAGTGTGGAACCGCGCAGGAGTGCGCGGCGTGGTCCGGTGACTGCAAGGAAGGGCAGGGGCGCGCCTGGCTCTGCTGGTTGTGCGAGGATCAGGGCGCCGTGGCCGCTGGTGTGAAAGACTTCGTCATTGGTCAGTGTGCCGCTGGCCAGTTTGCGCAGAAGATCTTCCAGTTGCGGACGCGTGATCTCGCCGGTGTGGTGCTCGAAGGTGCCCACGATGCGCCCACCGCGCAGGTGGAAGGCCAGGGTGTGAAAGTTGCCGATGTTGCAGAGGATGGCTTCGCTCTGCGCGCGCACCAGGGGATCTTCCAGCGCTCCCAGTGCAGCCGCCGAGCCGGTGTCCATTAAGAGCAGCGGAATGTCCGGCGCTGAATGGCTCAACTCGACATAACGTCTGGCGCTGCTGGCGATAGCGCGCAGGCGGGTGAGGGCGGACGGTGTTCGCTCGGCAAGGTAGGCGAACGCGCTGGGTACGGGAGCACGCCTGACCGTTTCCTCGATAAAGTCGAAGCGAAAGCGCCGGTCGCTGATGCCTGGAGGCGCGGCCCCGTGGTCGAAGGCCGCGATGGCCAGGGCGTCCACCTGCGGGCTGACATCAAAGGCCCGGAAGGCGCTGATGATCGCCTGCGCCGCGAAGTCCTGCATCTCAATGTGCAGGAGGGTGCTATCTGCTTTTCTGCGCTCGGCCTCGGCTTCCGAGACCACCTCGAAGCCCATCTTCTCCACCTGTGTGAGATCGTCGTCGAAGGTACGAGCGGCTTCCGCGCTGACTACGACCCGGTGGCCGGCCAGCGCGTGGTCGCGCGCAGCCCAGTGACAGGGACCGCCACCCATGGTTACGCCGGTCAACAACAACGATGCGCTCGCTGCGGTGGCGTGTTTAATGCGCTCCGCGACGATGACAGTGGGCGAGGGCATGACCAGTTTCAAGTTATTTTCAATCGTGCGCCCGCTCTCGAAGAGTAAAATATCCTGGGTACCTGTGCCAACATCAATGGCCAGCACGCGCGTTGGTGTGGTCATGCAAGCTTGCCCCTTTCCAAGGAATGTTTCAGCGATTATAATGATAGACGGATCTGTTTTGTTCCTGTCTGATCCATACCAGCAATTACGTATCCTTTTCAGTTTCATTATATCGTTTTCTGGCGGTATCGTAGAATCATTTGTAAAGCAGACCTGGAGGCAATGCTTATGTTCTCAATAACGAGTGAAGCAGATCAGAAGAACGCGGGCGAGTATCTGCCAATCGAGGATTACGCGGTGATCGGCGATCTGCATACGGTGGCGCTGGTGGGAAGGAATGGATCGATTGACTGGTGTTGTATTCCGCGTTTCGATTCGCCAAGCGTGTTCGGGGCGTTGCTGGACGCGAAAAAGGGCGGCTTTTTTCGTATCTCGCCGCTGCTGGAGGAGGGTGTGAAGTGCGGGCGCAAGCAGATGTATTTGCCGGAGACCAACATCCTGATTACCCGTTTTCTGAGCGCAGATGGCGTGGGTGAGATTACAGATTTTATGCCGGTCAAGATCAGCCGCCTGGTCGATCACCAGCATAATGTGATGCGCTCGGTGACGGTGGTGCGCGGTTCGTTGACCTTTGAAGTGATCTGTCGCCCGGCCTTTAATTTCGCGCGCGATCCCCATACAACCAGTTTCTATCAGTATGGCGCGGTGTTTGAGAGCCAGGGCATGAACCTGGGCCTATACACGACGGTCGCGCTGCGCGATGACGGCGAGGGAGGAGCGCGCGGCGTCTTTACCCTGCACGCGGGCGAGACGGTCTATTTTATGCTGGAAAGCGCCCTGCGCGGCAATCTGACGCCGCACCAGCACGGCCAGGGGGAGTATCGCGAGGCGTTCCAGAAGACCCTGAACTACTGGCGGCGCTGGATTGCCCAGTGCCAGTACTCCGGGCGCTGGCGTGAGATGGTGCAGCGTTCCGCCCTGGTGCTGAAGCTGCTGACCTATTCGCCCACTGGCGCGATTGTCGCAGCTCCCACGACCAGTTTGCCGGAGACGATTGGTGGTCCTCGCAACTGGGATTACCGCTTTACCTGGATACGCGACGCCTCGTTTACGCTCTACAGTCTGCTCACGCTGGGCTTTAGCCAGGAGGCTGAGGCCTTTATGAACTGGCTGGTGGCGCGCTGTCACGAGTTAAAAGAGAACGGCTCGCTGCAGCCCATGTATACCATCGATGGCAAGCACGACCTGACCGAGCTGACCCTGGATCACCTGGAAGGCTACCGCCAGAGCGGCCCGGTGCGCATTGGCAACGGGGCGTATAAGCAGAACCAGCTGGATGTCTATGGCGAGCTGATGGACGCCATCTACATCTATAACCGCTATGACGCCATTTCTTACGATCTGTGGACCAATCTCTCGCGGCTCTTGCAGTGGTTGGAGCGCAACTGGGATCAGCCCGACGAGGGCATCTGGGAGGTGCGCGGAGGCAGCAAGCATTTCGTGCACTCGCGGGTGATGTGCTGGGTGGCTTTCGACCGTGGACTGCGCCTGGCCCGCCAGCGCGGTCTGCCCGCGCCAGTGGTGCGTTGGACCGAGACCAGCGCCAATATCTACGAGCAGATTATGAAGCGCGGCTGGCATGAAAAGAAGAAGAGCTTCGTGCAATACTACGGCAGCGATGCCATCGACGCCAGCGCGCTGCTGATGGTCCTGACCAAATTCACAGGCGCTACCGATCCACGCATCCTCCAGACCCTCAATCGCATCAGCCGCGAACTGAACAATGATTCACTGGTCTACCGCTACGATCCAGAGCAGGCAGCCGATGATGGTCTGGGTACCCAGGAGGGCACTTTTAGCCCGTGCAGCTTCTGGATGGCCGAAGCGCTGGCCCGCGCCGGTCGCGTCGATGAGGGCCGTCTGATGCTGGAGAAGATGCTGACTTACAGCAATCACGTCGGCCTCTTCGCCGAAGAGGTCGGACTAACCGGCGAAGCGCTGGGCAACTTTCCCCAGGCCTTCACCCACCTTTCCCTGATCACCGCCTGTGTAAACATCGACCAGGCGCTCAACAAATTGCCCAACCATGCCACATCGAACGGCCTGCGCTAGGCGTTTTTATCGTGCAAGGAATACACCGAAGGCGCGGCTCAATACGGTTCAGATGAGAGAGGTGATGTTTGCGCGAGGAACACACTGGAGGCAGCGGCTCCGGTGTGTTCCCGCGCTCCTCAGGTGTATTCCATTGTGGGCAAGACGGCATAAGATGTTATTTCCTGGCACAAGTTGTAGAACGATGTAGGGAACAAAGAATAAACATATGATTCAAGGTACTACACATTGTTCGATAGATATGGTAGAATAAAGAAGTACACAGGCATCCATCCGAATTATCTAGCAAAATCTCTACTATCTTTGGCGAGCAGGCTTATCGCGTGATCCACAACGACGGACCAGGAGATGTCCGCAACGTCTATGACGAGAGTGGAGGGTAGTACTTTGCATCATTTGCAATCTTTTGCTCGTTTCTTACTTGGTCTGCCAGAGGCGTGGCGTCTATGGATTGTTATCCTGGGTATTATCGGTGGCCAATGGCTTTTTTTTCTGCTTGCTCCATGGGAGCAAAATCCCCACGTGCTGGCTATTCCCGTCGTGCTGGCCGCCTGGTTCTATCGTAAACGGGGCATGCTGATCTGCCTGGGGACGATGGCAGTTATCACCTGGTTCTATCTGGTGGTAATCGCGGCTCGACCTGTTTCGGTCTATCTGGTGATGAGTTTTGTCACCAGCGGGCTCACGCTTCTCGTTGTCGGACTCTTTATCAGTATGCAGCGTGGCGCGTTTGACCTGGCGGAGGAGGGTAGACGCCAGCTCGCGGGGATGCGCAGCGAGGAAATGCAGTTTCAGCAGGCCAGGCAGCATTTTCTCCAGCATGTCAATCACGAGCTGAAGACGCCGCTGACCGCGCTGAGCGCTAGCCTGGAGCTATTGCAGCAGCAGCACGCGCGGCTTGGTGAAGAGGAGCGTGCCGGTTTGTTACAGAACGCGGTCAGCAGTTGCGATGAGTTACAACTGCTCGTCAGCAACATCCTGGAGTCCCTGCAGGTGGACGAGAAGCAGGCTCAGACGCTCAAGGCGCAAGAGACGCCGCTGGTTCACGCGCTCCAGGAGATTGTGCGGCAGGCCGATGCGCCCTGGCAACTGTCCGAGCGCGTTCGTCTGGAGATTGCGGAAGACCTGCGCGTCCTGGCTTATCCGCAGTACCTGCGCCAGCTCTTGCGCAATCTGCTCTCCAACGCGGTCAAATACGCGCCTGGCAAGCTGCCCATTCTGATCAGCGCCAGGCGCACCAACCATCCTACCACGCTCGAACCAGAGGTGTGTGTCAGCGTCAAAGACTGGGGGCCAGGTATTCCGCCGGACGAGATTCATCTGCTTTTCGACCAGTTCACACGTTTAAAGCGCGACTCGCTGAGCGAGATACGCGGCAGTGGCCTGGGTCTTTCTATCAGCAAGTGCCTGGTGGAAGCCATGGGCGGGCGGATCTGGGTTGAGAGCAGCGGCATTCCCGGCGAGGGCAGTTGCTTCAGCTTCACCTTGCCAGCAGCATCTGCTCGTGCCGATCTCGCTCCTTCCACATTACCCGGTTACGTTCTGGCGTCCCGCTGCTAACCGCTGCTCAGGACTCGATGAACTGGAGGTTGCGCGCCAGAGCCTGAACTGTAATCTGTTGCGCGACTTTGCTCACGACTGTGCCGGAGCGGTTGATAAAGATTGTATCCGGCAGGGAAGCGATGGAGTATTTCCCGGCGACCGCGCCGCTGGTGTCCAGTACAAGCGGATAGGTAATGTGGTAATCCTGCAAAAAACGCAGCGCCTCGCCCTGTGCTTCCTGAAAATCAATTCCCAGAAAGACCACATCCTTGCCCTGTTCGTGGGCCTGCCGCCAGGCGTTTTGCAGGAGCGGCGCTTCTTCTTTACAGGGCTCGCACCACGAAGCCCAGAAATTGATTACCAGCGGCTTCCCGCGAAAATCCGCCAGCGAAAGGATACGCGTTCCCTTCTGAGGACTCAGCAGCGCCAGCGCAAAGTCAGGGGCCGCATGATCGATCAGCGGGTCCGTGTGAGCCTGGGACGCGGGCGTCAGCAATTGAGTGAGGAGCAAGACCAGCCTCCGGTGTGCTCTGGAGATTCCACAGGCGCGGAAATGACGAATTGATGACAGAAAAGGGAAAGGGAATTCATGCTCCCGTCATCTCGTGGCGTTAAGATTGGCGTGTATTGCCGCGAGAGCGGTGAAACGAGAACGGGAGGATCAGATTGCTATGCTTTTTATCAGGAAAAATACCGGGTGGACTTTTCTGGCGCTGTTTATCATTCTTATGACCATTGTAACCCTTTTGACCGCCATCGGGATTCTCAGGGGTGGAAAACAGTTTCCGGTGGCACTGCTGTTCTATGTGTACTATCCAGTGCTGGTGTTGCACATCGTTCTGGCGACCATCGCAGTGCCAGTGGGGATTGTCCAGTTTTTGCCGCAGATTCGCGCCCGGCGCCCGCGGGTGCATCGTCTGCTTGGGCGTACATATATCTGGTGCGTCCTGGTGAGCGGCGTGGCCGCCCTGTTTGTGGCCTGCTTCACCGTAGGCTTTAACAAGCAGGCAGCTTTTCTAACGCTGGGGATACTCTGGTTGCTGAGTGGCTGGAAGGCCTGGCGTGCGATCCGTCGGGGGCAGGTAGAAAAGCACCGGCTCTGGATCGTGCGCAATTACGCTCTCACCCTGGTGGCCGTCTTCGCGCGCCTGGTCGTGCCGCTCCTGATAGTCTTTCAGGCGCTCCAGGGCACCCTCCTGGCAGGCGGTTTTGCCACGCTGCTCGAAGAAAGCCTGGGCACCGGCGTCTGGCTCAGCATCGTCCTCAACCTCGTCTTCGCCGACTGGCTGGTGAACCGCAGCCAGAAGATAAGAAAAGCCATTGGCAGCACCGCAGTCGCGGAAGAAAGGCCGAGGGACGAGGCTGCGCTGTACGCGGAGGCGCGATAAATGCACCAGAGGCGCGGGAACACACCGGAGGCGCGGCTCCAGTGTGTTCCCGCGCCTCCGGTGTGTTCTCTCCGGTGTGCTTGTCTCTCAGCTGCACTGGCCGGTGGGTTGGATGAGTGGCGAGTTGACGGCGTTGGGGCTGGAGGTCATGACGCCGCCGAGCGAGGGATAGGTGTGGTCCGCGGGCAGGCTGCCGGACCAGGTGAAGGTGAAGGTCTTCGTGGTCTGGCCAGGTGCGAAGGTCAGGCTGGCCGGAGTGCTGCCGCGACCATTGTTGATAGTGTACTGGAAGTGGACCGTGCCGCCGGGGCTATTGGCCGCGACGTGGAAGGTGGCCTTATAGGTGACGAGCAGGGACGATCCGCAGCGCAGACCCACCAGCGAGGACGGGCTGACGCTCATGCCGATACTGAGTACCTTGAAAGCTGCCTGCGGTGAGCACGTGCCGCTCGGGCCGACCAGTGGCGAGGTCAACTGATTGGGGCTGGTAACCTGAACGCCGCCCTGCGAGGGGTAGGTATGGTCGGCAGGCAGTGCGCCGCTCCACGTGAAGGAATAGCTCTTTGTGGTCTCACCTGCGGCGAAGGTCAGGCTGGCAGGGGTACTGCTACGCCCGTTGTTCACCGTGTACCCGAACTGCACTGTACCGCCTTTTGTATTGGCCGGAACGTGGAAGGTCGCGATATATTTCACCGTCGCGTTGCTGCCGCAGGACATGCCGGCGATTGACGCCGGGCTGACCGCCATGGTCACGCTCGTGACCTTGAAGGTTGCGGCTGTTTGTGTGGCGGCAGAGGATGTGCCCGCGGGAGTTGCTCCTGGGCCAGCGGGGCCGCCACCGTGAGAGCCACGGACGGCGTTAAAGACGACGGCCATACCGCCGACCAGGAGGGCTACGAAGAGGACCGCGGCCAGAAGTCCCAGGCGTCGTCCGCGCGGGCCCCGCTGCTTCTGAGAGGGCATATTGCTCCTCAAGGTTTGCTGTTCATACATAGGAGTGATCGTTCCTTTCCATGGTTGCTGCTGTATGCCGGGCGCGTTACTGGCGATGCGCGCCCACATACGGTTCAATGCTTCTCGTTCCTGCGCGGCATCTATTCCCGAGGAACTGCGGAGGTAGGCGATCAGTTCCGCGTCCGCGTTCGCGGCCAGCGGTTCCCGGCGCAGTCGTTCGATTTGCTCGTCTATCTTTTCCGGTTGAAAGAAATCATCCGGCGTATTCATGATGCTGACTCTCCTTTTCCTCGTGAATAGATCCGGCGCAAGAGATTTAATCCGCGTGAGAGAGTGACGCGAATAGCATTTTCCTGCTTCCCCAGGCGAGTCGCGATCTCGTTGCAGGACAACTCCTGCCCAAAGCGCAGGCGTAAGATCTCCTGCTGTTGGGCGGGCAATTGCTTGATATATAACTGGATTGCGGCCAGATCTTCATGTTGCAGGGCCATCAGTTCAGGGTCCTTGTTGTCGGACTCGTAGAGGCGTTCTGCCACGTCTTCCAGCGCGACATACTGACGGCGTTTATTGTAGCGGTAGGCGTCAATCGTCTTATTGCGCGCCACGCGCCAGAGCCAGAGCAATTGCTCCCGTTCGCCTAACGAGGCAAAGCGCTCATTTTCCAGAGCCGCCAGAAAAACGTCAACAACAATATCTTCCGCGTCCTCCGGCGCATGCGTGTGCATCCGCACATAGGCCAGAATGCCCGGCGCGTATTGCTCGAACAGAAAGGCCAGTTCTGCTCGCGGCTGTGGGGTATTGCTATGGGCCTGCATCATTTTCTCCCTGCTTGAGTACTCACTTCTACATTCGTTTGACTCAAGAAAATATTACAGCAACGCTTGTCAGAAATGATTATAATGGGGGAGGACAACAGTACACCGAAGCACATCGGAGGCACAGACACACAGGAGGCGCGCCTCCTGTGTGCTCATCCGCTATTTGTGAGGAAAGCTATTTATGCGTTACGATCTGATTATCCGCCACGCCCAACTCCATCGCCGGGAGAAGCTGGTGGACCTGGCTATAGAGGCGGGCCGTTTTGTAAAGATTGCGCCCAACCTGGCTGACGCGAGCGCGGCACGCGAGATTGACGCCGCAGGACGCCTGCTCTCGCCCCCTTTTATCGACTCCCATGTACACCTGGACGCCGTGCTGACCGTGGGCAAGCCGCGCTACAATGCCAGTGGGACGCTGCTGGAGGGCATTCAGATCTGGAGCGAGCGCAAGCCCGATCTCAGCGTAGAAGATGTTAAGCAGCGCGCGCTGACCGCCATTGGCTGGGAGGTCGCGCAGGGCACGCTGCACATTCGCAGCCACGTCGATGTTTGTGATCCCAACCTGACTGCCCTGCGCGCCTTGCTGGAGGTACGCGGAGAGGTACGCGATATTTGCGATTTACAACTGGTGGCTTTTCCGCAAGATGGCATTTTCTCTTTTCCCAATGGACGAGAATTGATGCGCAAAGCCATCGAACTGGGCTGTGACCTCGTCGGCGGCATTCCCCATTATGAATGGACGAACGCCATGGGCATCGAAGATGTGCATTACGCCTTTGAACTGGCGAAAGAGTTTAACCGTGATATCGACTGCCATTGTGATGAAACCGACGATCCGCACTCGCGTTTCACCGAAGTCATGGCTGCGGACACGCTCCAGCAGGGCTGGCAGGGACGAGTCACCGCCAGCCATTGTACCGCGATGCACAGCTATGACGACGCGTACGCCTTTAAACTGATCCGCCTGCTGGCCCGCGCCCAGGTCAACGTCGTCGCCAATCCCTTTGACAATGTCGTCCTCCAGGGGCGCTTCGACACCTATCCCAAGCGCCGGGGCATCACGCGCGTCAAAGAACTGCTGGCTGGCGGCGTTAACGTCTCTCTGGGGCACGACTCCATCATGGACCCCTGGTTTCCGCTGGGACGAGGCGACATGCTAGCCGCCGCGCAACTGGCGCTCTTCCTTTGCCACATGAGCGGCTACGACGAAATCCAGGACGTGTTCGACCTGATTACCGCCAACGCCGCGCGCACCCTGCGCATCCAGGACCGCTACGGCATCGAAGAAGGCAAGCCCGCGGACTTCCTGATCCTCGACACCTCTAACGCCTTCGAAGCCCTGCGCCTCCTGCCCGCGCGCCTCCACGTCTTCAAAAACGGCCGCGAAATTGCCAGCACCACACCCGCCCGGAGCATTCTGCGCCGAGCCGGAGACGACCAGGGCCAGCAGATCAGTCCACACCGGAGGCACAGCTCCGGTGGTACACCGGAGGCAGCGTCAGAGGCTCCGCTCTGACTGCTGCTCGCGGGGAAAAATCACCTTATCGCCTGCCAGCAGGCCAGTTGGCGTGCGTCAGAGCGGAGTCTCTGACGCACACGCATTGTAGCACCGGAGGCGCAGCTCCGGTGTGTACCTCCTCCGGTGTTATTGTGGTTTCGAGGGTTTTTCCCAGCCCATGTATTCATAGAGATCTTCCCATCTTCGTGGGAGAGGGTGGCCTTCCTGTCCGGGGTTTTCACTGATGTAGCTGAAGCGGCCCATCTGGTGTGTTTTTCTGTGGAAAAAAGGTAAGCCATGCGTTATGATAGTAGATGCCTGGGAGGCTCAGGGAGCCGCAATTTAGAAGAGTTTGTTTGATGGATCGTAGATCTTGAGAGAAAGGACGGCGAGGCTATGGAAGAAAGAACTGGTGAGGCGTTTGAACTGGGTGAGCGGCTGACGGTGGTGGGCAGGCAATTGCAGCCTGGCGAGCTGGCTCCTGATTTCCAGTTGGACTATTTCGACGCGAGCGATTCCAGCATTCACCAGATGAGCCTGGCGGATTCCGCGGGTACAGTGCGCCTGTTGAACGTGGTCAATTCGCTGGATACGCCGGTCTGCCAGGTGGAGACGCGCCGCTGGGAGCAACTGGCGCAGGACCTGCCGCCGGAGGTGCAAGTCTATACAATCAGCATGGACCTGCCCTTTGCCCAGGCCCGCTGGCAGGCCGCGGAGGACGTGACCCATCGCGCGCTGTCGTCCCACCGCAGCAAGCGCTTCGGGAAAGATTACGGCGTTCTGCTGAAAGAATGGCGGCTCTTACAGCGCGCGGTCTTCGTCATCGACCGGCAGGGACGTATCGCCGCCGCGGAATACGTTGCCGACCAGATGAGCGAGCCGGACTACGAGGCCGCGCTGGAAGCCGTGTGGCAGCTCCAGGAGCCTTAACCCTTTCTGGCTGGCCCTGGCACGTGAGGCCATGACCTTTGTGGGCACAAAACGCTAGAGCATCTCAACCAGCCTGGGCAGAGCCAGCCCGGCCTTTTCCTGGATCACCACGCTGGCGGCGCTGTCCAGCGGGGTAGGCATCAGGTTAATAATCAGCAGCGGAGCTGCATTTTTCAGGGCCAGGCGCGGCAGATGGGCCGCGGGCGAGACCTGGAGCGAGGAGCCGACGACCAGGAAGAGGTCGCAGCCTCGCGCCAACTCTTGCGCGCGCGCCAGGACCGCCCCGGGGATGTGCTGGCCGAAGAGGATCGTCGCGGACTTGATGTAGCCGCCACAGAACTGGCAGCGCGGATCATCTTCGCCCTCGTCAACGCGGCTCTGAATCTCCTCGATAGGCGAGCGAGCGTCGCAAAGCGTACAGGCCGCTTCGCGTGACGTGCCGTGGATCTCGACCACGCGCGCGGGATCGTGCCCGGCATCCAGGTGCAGGCCATCGAAATTCTGCGTCACCACACCCAGCAGCGCCTGGCGGCGTTCAAGTGCCACCAGCGCAAGATGAGCCGGATTCGGGCGTGCCGCCAGTACCTGCTTCAAAAGCCCGCGCCGCGTCGCCCAGTACTGGCGGCGCGCCTCCGGCTGACTGATAAAATCGGGATAGCTGACCGGGGGATTGTCCCGCCAGGTCGAGCCGGGACTGCGAAAGTCAGGGATGCCCGACTCTGTGCTGATGCCCGCCCCCGTCAGAGCCACAATCCTGCGCGCCCCGCGCAGTAATTCAGCCGCATCCCGCAGCTGTTCTTCTACTGTCTGCATCCTGTACCTGTTGCCTTATGCTAGAGCGAAAGATGGAGTGTTTCCGGCATATATGCATTGTGGCGCGCGATATAGGCGTCGCGCTCGGCTGGCGGCATGGTCTTCAGCATCTCGACCCGCCTGCGCTGCAGGTCCTGGGAGTCGCCAGGTTCGCGCGAGGACGGATGGGGGTTGGAGAAGATCCTATGGCTACAGAAGACGTTGCGTTTTCTGAAAGGCCGGGGAACCGTCTCTTGAAAGCTCGCGCGCATGGCCGGGGTCGCGTCAGGATTAATGTACCACGGCTCCGGCATCTGGTAGGCCGCGTCAAGCGCCCAGGCCGGGCACTGGAGGTCGTAGCGTTCCGCCAGATATTCGGCGGCTCCTGCGCAAAAGCAGGCCCACCCACGCTGTTCCCGGGTGGGATTCATCGGCAGCTCGATTGGTTGATCGAGAAGTTCCTGGCGCTCATCATCAGCGGTGCAGTAGAGAAAGAACTCATCCATGAAGTCACCGATTGCGACCCGGAACCCCTCTTCTCCAGAAGCGAGCTGCTGGTAGGCGGCTGCCAGGGTTTGTTGTTTAAACTGAATCACCGATTTCTCTCCTGCTTAACTGCTTGCTACTCTCTAGTGAATAGCATACCATAGAGTCTCGTTTTGGGCTATCCCTCTGGGAAAAGAATCGCCAGGGTTTTGGAGAGTTCATACAATTGCTGGAGATACGGGTCTGGAAAGAACTGAGTGACCAGTGCGCGAGCCTGGGGGCCGGTGTGGATCTCCAATTTTTCGCGCAGGATCGAGATATCGTCGAAATCTTTATCGGGGCGACCCGCCATAAACTTGCAGGCCAGGATATAGCGCAGGTCCACCGGAACATAGAGATGCAGCTTGCGGTATGCGCGGAAGAGCTGTGTTTCCGGGATTGTGCCCTGTCCCAGTTCCAGCAGAAAGCTCGCGCAGTCGTCGTTCAAAAACATACGATCATCGCCGCGCAAACCATGGCGCTTGCCAATCGCCCCGATCAGTCTACGCAACTTCGCAGTCATCGGATTCAAATTGTAGACCAGGCTGGCCTCGCCCGTGCCCAGCAGATCGAAGATAATTACATCCACATCTTTCGTCTGGCGCGTCGTCACCTCGGTAAAGACCAGGCAAGCGCCGCCAACCACCAGCACACGCATCGGCTCCGGCCCCGGAAACGCCTCCACCAGAGCCTCGTCCAGCTCCTCTAATAAACTCTCTAACTCCTCTTTATTCATGATTTTGCCTCTATGGTATCGTCAATTGCACGTTTGAAGCTATATAAGCAGTAGTACTGGTTGTTCCAGTGTTGGAGCCGGTGAAGAACAGGGCGAGGTGACCGGCGCGCCAGGCGCGGTCGGTCCAGGTGGTTGAGGGGGCTTGCGCGCCCACGGCGAAGCTAAGCGGCTGATTGTTGACGAAGAACGAGTAGTTACTGCCCTGTGCTTTGACCGCGAGTGTATACGCTTGTGAACTGGTCTGAATGCTGCCGCTGGTAACAGGGGTTGGGCCTTTGTCCGTGTATTTGTAGATATCGTACTGGCCACTTTTTGTTATGGCGAGAACATAGCACGCCACCTGAGAACTGCTCACCTGCGTGAAGTGGAAGGCGATGCCAAAGAGGCCGCCTGGCGCGCCAGCGGTCTGGTTGAGGGTAGCGGAAAGCGTAAAGTTATCTGGAAGCGTGCCCACATTCTGTGGATAGGGAAAGGCTGTGTTGTTCGTAGAGAGGGTAACGGTATAGGCGCCGCCAGAAGGTTCGCTGGCGGTGACACCGGGATAGAGGCTGCCAGAGGGCCAGCCGCGGTCGTTGTTCTGGAAGAGTTCATTGAAGGCCTGAGCTGCTCCAGTCGTCGTTGTGTTTGTGCCTGTGGTGCCGGAGCCGGAGCCGGTGAGGCCGGGCAGGAAGCGCAGGCCGAAGACGACGAGGCTGATGATGAGCACCAGGGCGCCGATCAGGTAGCTGAGCGGGAAGCGGCGTCTGGCCGGGCGCGCCTGGGATATATGGGGAGCGCCTGTGATGGCCGAGCCAGTTGCTGGCGGTTGGGTGTTGCGCACGACGGTGGCGCGCTCGCTGCCGGGCCAGGTTTGCGGCGCGTCGAGGGTGGCATAGTAATCGGTGCTGGCTGGCGGCTGAGCCGCGGGCGATCCCCAGGGCGTGACCGGGCCGGATGCGGAGACTCCGGTTGAGGGGTAAGGGGAACTGGCCAGGTTGGTTGGCATCCCGGAGACATCGGGCGGCAGCGGTCGATAGGCCGGATTGGACTGGCTGCCTGCGGAAGAGCCGAACAGCGTGGCGTTCGAGTTCGCCTGCTCCAGGGCGCGGGCCAGTGCTTCTGCGCTGGGGAAGCGGTCGGCTGGCGCTTTGGACAGGGCTTTCATGGTGATCTGCGCCAGGGCTTCTGGCACCTGTGGACTGCGCTCGCGAATCGGCGGGGGCGGCGTGTAGACTTGCTGGAAAAGCAGCCCCTGGAACGTAGTGGAGTGGAAAGGGATATCGCCGACCAGCATCTGATAGAGCACCACGCCCAGCGCGTAGACATCCGTGCGCGCGTCCACGGTTCCCCCCGTGGCCTGTTCGGGCGACATATAGTCGGCGGTGCCGATGATCTGGCTGGCGCTGGTCAGCGAGGAATTGGAGACCGAACGCGTTGGCATCTGCGTGTCTATGAATTCCTCGCCGCTCTGGTAATAGAGCTTCGCGATGCCGAAATCCGAGAGTAAGAGATGGTTGGGATCGCTGCTGGAAATGAGCATATTCTGCGGCTTGACATCGCGGTGAACAATGCCGCGCTGATGGGCGTGGTGCAGGGCCAGGGCCATCTGGATCGCGTAACGCACAGCGCGCTGCGGCTCCAGGGGACGTTTGCCGCGCAATTGATCGCGCAGTGTGCCGCCGCCTACGTATTGCATCACCAGGTAGGTCAGATTGCCCTCTTCGCCAAAATCGTAGACGCTCACAATATTGGTATGCTCCAGGCTCGCGATCATCTGCGCCTCTTGCTCAAAGCGTTCCTGGAAGCCCGCGCTGTGCGCGATCTCAGAGAGAATAACCTTAATTGCCACCTCGCGGCGCAGGCGAGGATGATACGCTTTATACACCTGGGCCATGCCACCCTCGCCCAGCTTCGATTGAACCTGATAAATACCCAGTTTGCGCCCAAGCAGCGCATCGTTTTCAGTACTCATGCCAGTCCTTGCCTTTATCCTGTCTCCGCGCTCTGTCTTCCGCGGATTACTACCCGATGGTTTCCTGGCACTTATGATACACGAGTAGAGACAAAAAGCAAGAGTTAAAACCACAGTGATGGGCAAGCATCGGCTCATTGGCGTCAAAATACGCCAGTTACGTCGCTTTCTTCGTGAAGGCTGTCGCTACCTTCACGGTTTTCTAGCCGCATGGCTGGCTTAACTTGACGCCAATGAGCCGATCTTTGTCATCGCCTTGCTTTTCGCCTCCAAATTTGCTTTATGTAATTTGGGGGCAGTTCCAGGTAACGGTGGCCGTATTGCCGGGCGCGTTGAAGGTGACAGTGATAGTTTTCCCGCAGTTGCCGGAGGGAACAACGATGGTGACCTGTTCGGTGCCGCCAGCGGCGATGGTGTTGCTGCTGGCCTGGACGCTGACACCGCTGGCACCGCTGGCGCTGGCGGACCAGGTGAGCGCGCTGGTGCGGGAATTGTTGGTCAGTGTAATGGTACAACTGCTGGAGCCATCGGTAATGCAGGGCGAGCTGTTGGCGTCAAGGCTGGTCGGGCTGGCCGAGATCGTGGGCGCGGGCTGGACTACCAGGGTGACGTTGATTTTGGCGGTATGCGAGCCGATGGTGACGATAATTGTGCCCGGGTAAGTGCCGGCTTTCAGGCCCGCGTTCAGGTTGGAGGCGCTGACCGCGATGGTCTTTGTGCTGCCGCCTTTCAACGTGCCTTTGCTGGAATTGAGGCTCAGCCAGTTACTGCCGCTGGTGATTTTTGCTGACCAGTCGCTGGTTATGCCGCAGTTGGTCACAGTAATGTTCTGCGCGCCAGCGGGATTGCTGATGTTCTCGACGCCTGAGAAGCTCAAACTCTGAGGCGCGGCGGTGACGCAGCCGGTTTTGACGGTCAGAGTGATGTTGACCGCCTGGGTGGTATTGCTCTCCAGGGCCGTAAAGATCACGGTCGCGGTATAGGTGCCCGCCGCGAGATTTTTGGCCGAGGCGCTGAACGTGGCCTGGAACTGGTTGGGCGCCTGAACGGTGCCGCTACCCTGATTGATCTGTAGCCAGGGAGCCTGGTTGTGATTCCAACTGGCCTGCCAGGTCAGTGTTCCCGCGCCGGAGGTACAGAGCGTTACGCTGGCAGAGGCGAGTTGTGAACTGAGTTCGCTGATTGGTCCCAGCGCCAGGTTGCCGGGGGTGGTGCAGCTCAACGTGGGCGGCGGTACCGCGGTGGGAGTTGCAGTTGCGGTCGCCGTGGCGGTTGCAGTGGGGGCCGGTGTGGTCGGCGTTGCAGTCGCGGTCGCCGTGGGACTGGCCTGAGCGATAGAGAAGACCAGCGAGGCGCTGCGGTGGCTCACGCTTTCGCTGGCGTGGACCGTGTGTTTGCCAGGACTCCAGCTTGTGCTGATCTGGATTGTCGCGTCAAACGTGCCATCGCCGTGAGCCGAGATCACATTGCTTTTCGGGGAAGGCGCGAATGTGTAGAACACCAGATCCGCGGCGGTCAGAAAGCTGGCCGCGTGCCTGCTCAATTGCGTGGGAGCCTGCTGGCGTGCGAGATAGAGCGGGAGATTGTTATCCAGGGTCAGGGTCACGCTGCTGTTGGGCCAGAAATTGTGGCCGTGCATGGTCAGACTGCTGCCGGGCGTGACGTTTGTGTTTCCACTGAGCGAGAGGCCAGGCGCCAAAACGGTCAGGCCCAGGCCAAAGGAAGTGGTCAGGATCAGCAAAACGGCCGCGATGAAAATAGCCGCCAGGGGCAGGCAGCCAGGGGCGTGCGCACCAGCCCGATTGGGCGGCGTACCGGGTTGCCTGATCGGTCTGGGCGGCGGAGGTGGAAACAACGGATGAGGAGTACGTGGATGCGGCAGGAGTGGTGAATTGCCAGGCGCAACCGCGGAGGCAGGACCAAAAGCTGGCCCACCCTGGAGCGGCGGAGTATTGGGAAGGACCGGCAGATGCGCCATCTGGGGCGTTCCCTGTATGACTGGAGCCTGGCCCTGCGTGGGAGCATTGGTTATCTCTTCTACCAGAGGCAGAGCCAATCCAAAGAGGGCGGCGCGCCTGCGCTTCTCTTCCTCCTCGTCTTCCTGATTATCAGGAGGCAGACCCATGCCAAAGAGAGCGACGCGCCTGCTCTCTTCCTCCTCGTGACTCGCGAGCGGCATGCCCATGCCAAAGAGGGCAGCGCGCTTTGCCAGCAGGTCCTCTTCCTCCTCGTTCTCCTCTTCCTGCTTCTGCTCGTCGGGAATCGGGATCAGAGTAATGGGATGGAGCGAGCCGCTGGGATTACGCAGCACGATATGTTTGCCAGACGCGCTGATTGTGGGCTCATTCTCGCTATTCTGGTCAGGGCCAAACTCCATAGGAAACCCTGGGAGGCTGCTGATGCGTGTCGCGCGTTTGGATATCCGCGAAGGGAGGCGTCCACATTTGCCACAGAAACCGGCATCGTCGAGCATACTTGCTCCGCAAAATTCGCACTGCTTCATGTTTACCTCCCAGGAGACCTTCCCTGGCTGCGCGCGTCCTGGTCCATCTCACCTCTAGCACTTGCGTGGATGGAGAAGAGGGGCGCCATAACTATTTCTCAACCTGGATACATGACCTTGCATCCCCAAATTGAGTTCGGGCACAGTTTACCATATTTATGCCCAGGAAGCAGCTATTTTTAGCCATTTTTCTTATAACCTGCGAACAGGAGTCATACCTGATTTTCAGCGCCTGTTTCAGCTTGTTTTTTCCTGACGGCTGGTCCCTGAGTATTTATCCCCAGCGCTGGCGCAGGCGGGGGAGGATCTCTTTGGAGTACAGTTGCAGGAAACGCGACTGGTCGTCGCCGGGTGCATGGAAGATCAGATGAGTGAAGCCCAGTTCGATGTAGGGGCGGATCTGCTCAATATGCTCCTCGGGGTCGCTGGAGACCAGCCAGCGTTTGTGTGCCTGGTCAGCCACGGTGAGGGCTTTGGCCTCCATTTCGCGGGCGTCGTGGATGTCCACTTTGTCCTCTGCCGGCAGGGCCAGCGCGGCCCAGATGCGCGTGTCCTTCATGGCGCGGTCGTGGTCCGTATCGAAGGAGACCTTGACCTCGATGGTTTTCTCAATCGAAGCAGGATCGCGGCCCGCGGCCAGCGCGCCCTCGGCCATGGCTGGTAGCAACTGCTCGCGGTAGAGCGCGTCGCCTTTGCCGGAGGTGCAGATAAAGCCATCTCCGGCGCGGCCCGCGAATTTCGCCGCGACCGGGCCACCCGCGCTGATATATATAGGGATGGGCTTGTCTGGTTTGTCATAGATCGTCGCGTTGCGCGTGTGATAATACTGGCCATCAAAGTTCACCAGTTCTTCAGTCCACAGTTTGCGGATCAGCTCAATCGACTCGCGCAGGCGGCCCAGGCGCTCTTTCGCCGCGGGCCATTCGCCGCCCGTCACCGCGATCTCGTTGAGCGATTCGCCTGAGCCGACGCCCAGAATCATGCGTCCAGGATTGAGCACGCCCAGCGTGCCGAAGGCCTGCGCCACAATGGCCGGATTATAGCGGAATGTTGGTGTGAGCACGCTTGTGCCCAGCAGCACGCGTTTCGTGCGCTCGCCCACCGCGCCTAACCAGGCGAAAGCCTGTGGAGCGTGTCCATCGGTGTGCCGCCAGGGCTGAAAATGATCGCTGATCCACACGCTATCAAATCCGCACTCCTCGGCCTCTACCGAAAAATCGAGCAATTTTCTCGGGCCAAATTGTTCCGCGGACGCCTTATAGCCCAATCGCAAGGGATGTGCCTGTGCCATAAAAACTCCTTTAACATATCTGAAAACCGCGCTATGCCCGGCTGCCTTTCCAGGAATCTGGGTGTACAGCAGAGCGCCCGGTCAGGTTGGAACCCGGTTACGTATTTAGCATATGCCAGAAACAGCATTCAGGGCAAGCCGGACTACCTGGAAGGGCAGGGTTTATGCGTTCTCCGAACTCGCCGCCTGCGGCGGCTCGCTCAAAAAAAAGCGGTTTTTACGAGGACACCTCGTGCTCCGGCAGGGGACTCGCTGTCCCTTTAAGTATAGGTTTTTTCTTTCCCGCCCACCCACCCCTGTTATTTGCCCGAAACGAGCACAAAAGCCGCTCAAGCCTGCGCCGAAGGCGCAGGCTTGAG
>DASVMX010000680.1:0-9856 GCA_036384215.1 Ktedonobacteraceae bacterium
AGGAACCAGTTCCCTCTTAATCTCTGCAAAGCGCCGCACGCGCTAGAGCTCTTTTCTCCCACCCAGAGGAAATCGATCCCAGGGGTTTTTGTTGAAGGTAAGCCGGTAGCCATCGGGGTCGGCGAAGACGCAGGCGCGGCCAAACGGGCCATCGTGAGGTGGTGTGATGATGGTGGTGCCAGCAGCTACCAACCTGGTGTGCAGTTCATCGACCTGGTCGCAGTCAATCCAGAGTGTGACACCCCATCCTGGTTGTGGTGCTTCATCCAGGTTTACTCTGGCTTCGCTGAGACCCAGGGGAATCGAGTTGGTCTCGAAGAGGACGAAATCAGGCGTGTTGAAGCGCTCATCGATGGTCAGGCCCAGGACTTCTGTGTAAAACGCGCGCGAGGCAGCGAGGTTGCGCACTTGCAGGCTGAGAAAATCGGGTCCAAGCAATTTTGCCATAGATATTCATTCCTTTCGATGCTGGAAAGCTGTCTTATCAGTAGTTCTTGATTTCTTTCATACCAACAGTTTACTTTACGTGAGTGACAACAGTATGTCAGTAGCGCAATGAATTTTTAAGGCAGCAAAAGAAGGCGAATATCTTTGCACGAAAGCAGAGTTATTCAATGCGGGGAATATCCCTTTTCATGGGGTATTCAGTTCGGTATGTTTTGTTCCTGAGAGGGTAGTTTGATAATGGTATCGCGGCCAGCGCCCAGGCCGACGCCCAGCAGAATGAAGACAACGGCTGTCAGAGCCAGCATGGGAATGGTCCAGCCGCGGGTGAGGTCGTGGAGCCAACCGAAGAGCAAGGGACCAAGGGCCGCGAGCAGATAGCCGATGGATTGGGCCATGCCTGACAACTCTGCGGCTGAGCGCGTGTCTGGGGTGCGCAGAATAAAAAAGAGTAGAGCCAGCCCAAGATACGCGCCCTGAGCCAGTCCCAGCAAGAGGCACCACAGCACGATCAGGCTGAAGGCACCGCTGAGGATGCCCGCGTAGGCGCTGAGGGCCAGGACAATTGAGCAGGCGACCAGCAAGCGTTGGCCGCGCATACGCCCGGCTATCTGCGGGGCGATAAACGAGCCAATCACGCCCGCCAACTGGAGCAATGAGAGCAGCCAGCCTGCGTCCGTCGGGCTGAGCCCATGGCTCTCGAAGAGCGCGGGAAACCAGGCGACGGTGGCATAGAAGGTCAGCGATTGCAAACCCATGAAGAGCGTAACCTGCCAGGCCAGCGGCGAGCGCCAGACACTGCGGGCCACGAGTTTGCTGGTCTGTTGCGTGGCAGAGCCAGACGCACCGGAATGAGCACGAGCGCGCAGCAGCGGCAGCCAGAACAGAGCGGTCAGCGCGGCTGGAAGTGCCCAGAAAGCGAGTGAGCCGCGCCAGCCCAGGCCAGCAGTCTGAGCCAGCGGAATGCTGACCCCATCAGCGATGGCCCCGCTGGCGCTGACCAGGGTTGAATAAATGGCAGTCATCAGCCCAATCTGGCGGGGGAAGTCGCGTTTAATCAGGCCTGGCAGTAGCACATTGCTCAGGGCGATGGCCGAGCCCAGTAGCGCGGTGCCAAGGAAGAGCAGGCTGATGGTAGGCACTGAACGCAGCAGCACCCCCGCTGCCAGGCCAAGCAGGCTGGCGAGCAGGACGATCTCAATGCCCCAGCGGCGTGCCAGGCGTGGAGCCAGCGGTGAGATTGCCCCGAAGGCAATCACCGGCAGCGTTGTCAGCAGACCGGCCAGCGTGCTCGAAAGACCAGTCTCACCGCGAATCGCGCTGATCAACGGCCCGACCCCTGTAATACAGGCGCGCAAGTTGAGCGCCAGCAGTACAACCCCTACAATTAACAAAACGGTTCTCCACCGTGGATTACCCTGGCGCTCGCCCTTTTCAAGCGCGATCTGCTCGCGTGCCTTCGTGTCCATAGTTGACAGCCTGTACCTCTCCAGATGCGTGATTGATGACCTTCATTGTAGCATACTGAGCGGTAGACAGATTTGCTAACGTTGCTTCTGAAATTGAACGAGATCGAGCGGCTTTTGAGCGGAAACGCCTTTCCAGGCAGAGAATAGTTGACATAGCATACAGCGTAATGGGAACATTAGAAATGTGAATCCATGTTCTTAAAAGTAAACGCTATCGAAAGTAAACGTTACCGCATAGTGGTTTATAATGCAGAGGTTTTTCGCATGCGCATCTACAATACGTTAAACAGGTGTGTCGAGGAAATTGTCCCGTTAGAAGCAGGCCGCATTCGTATGTATTCGTGCGGGCCGACCGTTTACCGCAACATTCACATTGGCAACCTGCGCACCTTTGCCATGGCTGACTGGCTGCGGCGGGCCTATGAATATCGCGGTGTGCAGGTCAAACATATCAAGAATATTACCGATGTCGGGCATATGCGCCAGGAGATGCTGGATCGAGGCGAAGATAAGATTATCGCCCAGGCGCGCAAAGAGGGCAAGACTTCCGCGCAGATCGCGCAATTTTATACCGACGCCTTTCATGCCGACGAGCAGGCGCTGAATATTCTGCCCGCCCATGTTTTTCCGCGCGCAACCGAGCATGTGGCGGAGATGATCGAGATCATCAGCGGGCTGCTGGCGAAAGGCGTGGCTTATCACGGGGGCGAGAATATCTATTTTGATATCCAGCGCTTTCCTGGCTATGGCAAACTCTCTGGCAATCAATTGGAGAACATGCTGGATGGGGTGCGCGAGGGTCGCAACGAGGAGAAACGCAACCAGGAGGATTTTCCTCTGTGGAAAGCGGCTGAGTCGGGACGCGAGATGGCCTGGGAAAGCCCCTGGGGCCGTGGTTTCCCAGGCTGGCATATCGAGTGCAGCGCCATGTCGATGAAGTATCTCGGCCCGCACTTCGATATTCACACGGGTGGCGTTGACAACATTTTCCCGCATCACGAGGACGAAATCGCGCAGAGCGAAGGCTTTAGCGGTCAGTCCTATGTCAATTACTGGGTGCATGCTCAGCACCTGCTGGCCGATGGGCAGAAGATGGCCAAGTCCACCGGCAATGCCTATACGCGCGCGGATATCGAGGCGCGCGGCTTCGACGCCATGGCCCTGCGCTATTTTTACACGACCGCGCTCTATCGCAGTCGTTTGAACTTCACCTTTCGTGCTTTGCAGGCCGCCCAAACCTCGCTTGAGCGCCTGCGCAACCGCGCTTACTCCCTGCTCCTGGCCAGTGATCGTTCCGTGGCCTTAGCGCTTGATCCTTTGCCCGGAAATAGATGGCAACCGGCCTTACTGGCGGCGATTGAGAACGATCTGAACCTGCCCGGAGCAATGGCGCTGGTCTGGGAGATGCTGCGCACTGATGAACTGGACGCGACGCTAAAAGTGCGGCTGCTGCTCGACTTTGACCGCGTTCTGGGCTTTGGACTACGCGAGTACTTACAGAGCGAGGCGCCGGAGCGCAAATTTGATCCACGCACTTACCTGGCCGCCGTGCCCACGCCAGTTGCCGCGCAGGTTGAGGCGCGCCAGGCTCTGCGCCAGCAGGGGCGTTTTGCCGAAGCAGACCAGGTACGGGCCGAACTGGCCAGCGCCGGTTATACCCTGCGCGATACGCGTCGCGGCTCACTGATTCTGCCGCGCCGCCTGGAGGACGAATTTACCGTGCTCTCCAGTTCCAGCGACGCGCCGGATCAACGCGGCGTGCCCGACCAGTTCGAGTTTTCTATTAACCTGCTCGCGCACAACAGCCGCGACGACCTTGCCCGCTGTCTTGAGAGCATCAGACGCCACGCTAATGGCCACCCGCTTGAAGTGGTCATCGTCGATAACGGCTCAACCGACGAGACGCTCTCATTTTTGCAAACCCTGGCCCGCGCTGGCGATCTCAGCGGCGCACGTGGCGAGAGCATCGCCCTCCAGGTGCTTTTCGCCGACCACAACATGGGCTTTGCCGCGGGACGCAACGCGACCATGTGCGCCAGCCGCGGTCGCGTTGTCGTGCTGCTCGACACCTCGATTGAGCTTAACGGAGATATCTGGCAGCCGCTTGGAGAAATGCTGGCCGAGCCGCGCTGCGGCGTGGCCGGCCCCTACGGTCTTGTCACCGACGACCTGCGCGAGTTCCGCGAGTCATCCGGCCCAGACGTAGACGCCATCGAAGGCTATCTGCTGGCTTTCCGCCGCGAACTGCTGCCACAGGTTTGCCCAATCGACGAGCGTTTCCGCTTCTATCGACTGATGGACATTCATTTCAGCTTCTTCTTCAAAACCGGCGGCTATTGTGCCCAGACCGCGCCAGCCGTTGAGGCGCTGCTTATCAAGCATCCACACCTCGAATGGTACAGCTTGAATGACGAAGAGCGGACCACCAAAAGCAAGAAGAACTACGATATCTTCCGCGCGCGCTGGCACCACGGCCAGGGTCTGCTTGTCGCCAACTATCAGCCTGCCGACCACTGGTTTGGTCACGACCATCCGCGCCATGTGGAGGGCGATCACACCCATGCTCCCGCTGAACTGCCACCGCCCGGCGTTGCTCATACCCACACCCACCAGCACTGGCCCGACCATTCGCACGAGCACGCGCACTATCACAGTTTGCCTGCTGAGACAAATTGAAGGTAATGCTCACTACTGCGTCTATTAAGTAGGTCGCCCGATGTGTAGTTGTCGGTCGCTCGCTCACTCGCATCGGGCGCTTTGCTTTTGGAATGATTCTAACAGGTTAACGCAGGTCGTCGTGTAGCAAATAAAGAAGTCGGAGTCCGGGAACGCGCTTACAGTCGCTGTCTGTTGTTATCAGGGTAAGTTCATAATGGAGTTGGGCATCTGGATATCTTGCGGTAGCTGGCAAATGAGCTTGCCCTTTGCCCGGTATTTTCGGTAATCTATCAAGAGAGATTGTTGAGCAGAGAGCAAAGGACGAGCTATGCAGAGCGAGAGCAGCAGTTTTTCGGGTGTGTTCGGAATTGATATTGGTGGGACATTTACCGATATCGTGTATTATCGGCCCGCGCGAGCTGGCGAGAGCGATGGGGGTTTACGGGTGCATAAGGTGCCGAGCACGCCACGTAATCCAGCCGAGGGGTTGTTGAGGGGGATCGCGGAACTGGAGGCGGATGGGGCCAGGGAGTGTACGATTATTCATGGTTCGACGGTGGCGACGAACGCGCTGCTGGAGCGCAAAGGGGGACGCGCAGCCCTGGTGACGACCGAGGGCTTCGCGGATGTGCTGGAGATTGGCCGCCAGGATCGGCCCGCGCTCTACGATGTGATGCAGCAGCGCCCGCCGGTCTTGATCCCGCGCGCGCGCCGCTTTGAGCTGGCCGAGCGCCTGGAATACACGGGCGCGGTGCTGCGCTCGCCTACTTCTGAGGAATATGAACGGCTGTTGCAAGAATTGGAGGCGTGCCAGCCGGAGAGCGTGGCGATAGCTTTTTTGCACGCGTACCGCAATCCATTGCACGAACGCGAACTGGCTGAACTGTTGCGCGCGCGCTTGCCGCATGTCTATCTTTCGCTGGCCAGCGAACTGCTGCCCCAGTTTCGTGAATACGAGCGCACAAGCACTGTCGCGGTAAACGCATATGTGCAGCCGTTGATGGCTCGCTACCTGGATAATTTGCGGGAGCAGGTGCATGGCCCGCTGCGCATTATGCAATCTTCTGGCGGCAGCATTTCAGCAGCCACCGCCGCGCGCGAGCCGGTGCGCACCGTTTTGAGTGGACCCGCAGGCGGAGTGATCGGCGCCTTTCACGTGGCGCGCCTGGCCGGTGTGGAGCAGATTATTACGCTTGATATGGGCGGTACCTCCACCGATGTTGCGCTCTGTCCCGGACAGATCATCGAGACCAGCGAGGCCAGCGTTGCCGGTTGCCCGGTGGGCGTGCCAGCGGTGGCCATCCATACCGTGGGTGCGGGCGGAGGTTCGTTAGTTTCACTGGATGATGGCAATGCCCTGAGCGTTGGACCTGCCTCAGCCGGGGCCGATCCAGGTCCTGCCTGTTATGGACGCGGCGATCGTTTGACCGTCACAGACGCTAACCTGGTGCTGGGACGTATCGAGCCGGACTCTTTCCTGGGCGGCGGCTTTCAGCTCTATCCCGAGCGCTCTTCGCAACTGATGGAAGCGCTGGCCCTGAACATGGGTGGAAGGGTCAGCGACGCCGCGCTCGGTATCATTCGCGTGGCCAACGCCAGCATGGAGCGGGCTATTCGCGCCGTTTCGCTGGAACGCGGCTATGATCCGCGCCTTTTTACCCTGTTACCCTTTGGTGGCGCGGGCGCGCTACACGCCTGCGAACTGGCCGAGGCGCTGCGTATTCGCCGGGTCTTTGTTCCACGCTACCCCGGCGTGCTCTCCGCGCTGGGCCTGGTGCTGGCTCCGGTCGTCAAGGATTACCTGCAAAATGTCATGCTTGAGACTACAGAGAGCGAAGGGGCCGCGCTGGAAGCTCATTTTGCTGTGTTGGAACAGCGCGCGCGTGAAGATATGCAGGCGGAGATTGCTGCTTTGAATCTGGGCGATGAGCAGTCCCCGCTGATTTTGCAGCGGGCTTATGATCTGTGTTACGTTGGCCAATCTTATGAATTGACCGTGGCGGAGGCCGAAACGGGTCAGCTCTCCGACACGCTGCGGGCTTTCCACGAGCTACATGAGCAGCGTTTCGGACATAGTCATCCAGAGCAGCCAGTCAGGATTGTCGCGCTGAGAATCAAGGCGCTGGTGCAGCCGCCTGCCCCAGATCTACCAGTGCAGCCACGCGCGGGCGAGAGCGCGGAACACGCGCTGCTGGGCGAGCGCGAGATGGTTTTTGCGTCCGGTACTCTCCTGGCGCGCGTTTACGACCGCGAGCGCCTCTCACATGGCAATTGCGTTGCTGGTCCCGCGCTGCTGGTCCAGATGGACAGTACCACGCTGCTCCCGCCGGGCTGGGAATGCCTGGTCGATGCCTGGGGCAACTTAAACGTGACCTGGAGCGCGGGCGAACCGTCGGAGGAGACAGACTCTGCGCGGGATACATCAGTTTCAGAGCAGGCTCAGAAGGCGGGTGTAGACGCTGTTTCGTTGGAAATATTCAAGCATCTTTTCGCATCGGCGGCTGAAGAGATGGGTGTCACGCTGGGGCGCACTGCCTATTCGCCAAATATTAAAGAGCGCAAAGATTACTCCTGCGCATGTTTTGATGCGCGGGGCCGGTTAATCGCCCAGGCCGCGCACATTCCGGTTCACCTGGGGGCCATGCCTGCCTCGGTGCAGGCCGCGTTAGAGCGCTTCGACAGTTTCGCGCCCGGCGACGTCATTTTGCTCAACGACCCCTACCTGGGCGGTACACACTTGCCGGATATCACCATGGTTTCGCCCGTCTTTATCGGAGTTGATCCCGATGGGCGCGCGGGCGAGCTTTTTGGCTTTGTCGCCAGCCGTGCGCACCACGCTGACATCGGCGGTATGTCGCCCGGCTCCATGCCTATGTCGCGTGAACTGTACCAGGAGGGTGTGATTATTCCACCGCTCAAGGTCGTCAAGGCCGGCGTGGTTAATCAAGAGGTGCTGGACCTGTTCTATCGCAACGTGCGCACGCCTGACGAGAGGCGCGGGGATATGCAGGCGCAACTGGCCACGGCGCGCGTGGGCGAACGGCGTTTGCAAGAGATCATTGCTCGTTATGGCTCGCAAACTGTGCAGGCGCACGCCGAGGCGCTGCTGGCTTATTCCGCGAGTCTGACGCGACACGCTCTGGCGCAGTTGCCCGTGAAAGAAGTAAGCTTTACTGATTACCTGGATGATGACGGATGGGGCGCGACGGACCTGCCGATCAGTGTGCGCTTGCAGATCCGAGATGGTAGAATGCTGGTAGATTTTGCTGGCAGCGCGCCTCAGAGCGTGGGTTGTTTGAATACGGTCCAGGCCGTGGTGCATTCGGCAGTGTTGTACGTGGTGCGTTGCCTGGTTGGCGAGCAGGTGCCCGCCAATGAAGGAATTCTGGAGCCGATTGAGATCAGTGTGCCCGAGGGTTCGCTGCTCAATCCCCAGCGCAGCCTGCGCGGGCGCGCCGTGGGGGTCGCGGCGGCAGTGGCGGCTGGCAATGTGGAGACCTCACAGCGTCTCGTAGATACGTTGTTTGGCGCGCTGGCTGAACTGGCGCGCGAGCGAGTTCCAGCAGCCTCGCAGGGCACCATGAATAATCTGACATTGGGCGGTTACGACGCTGTACGCGGGCAGGTCTTTGCTTACTATGAGACGCTGGGAGGAGGCATGGGAGCGCGCCCCGGCGTGGATGGTCTGTCGGGGGTGCACGTGCATATGAGCAATACCCGTAATACGCCGGTCGAAGCGCTAGAGATGAGCCTGCCAGTACGGGTGAGGCGATATAGCTTGCGCGCTGGATCAGGTGGCGCGGGCCGGTATCGCGGCGGAGATGGCCTCTGTCGCGAGCTGCTTTTCCTGACTCCCGCGACTGTCACGCTGTTAACCGAACGGCGGGCACGAGGACCGTATGGCCTGTGGGGAGGAAGCGCGGGCCAGCCCGGCGTGAATCTACTGGAGCACGCGGGCGAACGGCGCGAACTGGCTGGGAAGGCCACGCTCGACGTTGTCGTGGGAGATGTTCTGTGTATCCACACCCCCGGTGGTGGTGGGTACCTCTCAGAGGAGGAGCGAGATGGCGCTTGAGTTACCCTTGTTTCCAATGAATCTCGTCATGTTTCCAGGCACTGAACTGCCGTTGCATATCTTCGAGCCGCGTTATCGCTTGATGGTGAACGAGTGTTACGAAGAGGGCCGGCCCTTCGGGATCGCCCTCGTGCGCTCGGAAAGTAAACCGTTGCACGAGGAGCCCTATCCGATTGGCACAATGGTCGAGATAGAAGCACTGGATCGCATGATGGATGGCCGGATGAACTTGATAGCTCACGGCCTCCAACGTTTCCGTATTCTCAGCCAGCACCGCGAGAAGCCCTATTTATCGGGCATTGTCGAACTCTATAGCGACTCAGCAGAGACTGGATCAGTGCTCAATCAGCCCTTCCACCAGGCCAGTTCGCTCTTTCGCTCGTACCTCCAGGCGCTCCTGGAGGTCGCCGGGCGCGGAGAACTCGAATTTACCCTGCCCGACGACGCGGAAGAGCTTTCGCATTTCATCGCGCACCTGATCGATGTGCAAGATGAGCAGAAACAGCACATGCTGGAGATGACCTCAACCCGCGAACGGCTGGAAGAAGAGATCGCCATTCTGCGCCGCGAGGTGCCTTTTATGCGCCAGGTACTCGCCATGAGCCAGCGCTATTACGCCGACGAGCCAGACAGAAGCATCTTAAATTAGATGTCGTGGTCTGTGTAAAGAGATCGGCCAGCCTCGCGGAGGATTACGCGGCGTCTGGTTGCAAAAAGCCAGAGCCAGAGATGAAATACATGCTAAAGGATGAATTATGACCGAATCGAGCGATTACGCCAGTTTTCGCCAGCGCCTGGATGCCGTTCTGCGCACCCGCGACGTGCGCCAGGTGCGCGCTTTCTTGATTGAAGAAGATCATTGGTCGCTGGACCAGCCCACGGACCCTGAATACGCCATGTGGCTGATGATCGCGGGCACGCCTACCCTCAAAGAATTGCATGGAGAGGCTCGCCAGTGGCTGATAACACACGACCATAGCGAAGCCGCTGATGCCGTCTTTAACCGCGCCCAAAAAAGCGGCCAGCCAAACCGCGGCAGCAGCAAATCGGGCACCGTCCACAACAAGAAGACTGGCTCAGGTCCACGCCAGACCCGCCCCGGCGGCTCAAAGCAATCCAACCCCAAACAGTCACGCGGCTAACTAATCCTGCAATTTGCAGATAGAACGAGCAAGAGCGGCGAGGGAGCAACTGCCGTGCTTCCTCGCCG
>DASVMX010000681.1:0-2638 GCA_036384215.1 Ktedonobacteraceae bacterium
GTTCCGGGTTTGCCACTCCTAACGTGCTTGAAACGTTTCAATCATTCAGGGATAGGAATAACCCCGATGGAGAAGCGCACAAAGTTGTCGGTGTAGCCAAAGCCGGAGCCAGGGACGCCAGCGATGCCAGTTTTCTCAAAGAGGGTAAAGGCATCCTCTCCGGGGAGAAGCTGGCTCCAGTTGTAGACCGTGGCGTCGTCTCCCAGGTAAATGGACTGGAAGAGATGTTGTTCTTCGTTGATGTGCTGGAATTGTTGAGCCAGACGTGTGCGGCGCAGGCGATAGAAAGCGCGCAGCTTCTCTCCCAACCAGGGGCGCTGCTCGATCAGGCGCGTATAAGCCATGAAGCGCAACTGCCAGTCAGCGGGCAGCGAGGCCATGCTGTTCGCCCAGGCCGGCGCGAGGTCCGTGGCCAGGCGTGGATCGCCGATGCTCACCCAACCAAAGCGATTGCCAGTCAGGGTATGCGTCTTGGAGAGGCTATGAACAAAAATCGAGTGCAGCCAGATCTCAGGATCAGCAAACGTAGCCATGCGGGCCGCGTCTTCAGTGGGGATTCCCGTACCTATATAAGCAAGATCCGCCAGAATAAAGAGTTCGCGCCCAGCCCGCCAATGTGGGCGCAGCACAGCATAGAGTTGTCTGAGTTCTTCGGGTGTATAAGCAAACGTACTGGGGTTGCTGGTCACGCTCAGATAGAGCACGCGTATATCAGGAAAGCGCTGGAGCAGCTCCTGCAATTGTTGAGGAGAGAGCTTGAAAAGATTGGCCTCGTCCGTCTGAAAGCGGCACAGAGTATAACCATGCGAAACCGCCTGCCATTCGGGTGTGCCGAAGCCCGGTTCAGGGCAGAGCATAGCAAAGGGCGCGCGTGATGTTTCACGTGAAACATTGGCCAGGCCGCGTAACGTCTTATCGAGTCCATCCATTGCGCCCAGGCTGAGAAAAACCTGCTCGGCGGAAACCTGCATCCCCCAGGCGCTGACCTGTTCAGCCAGTTGGGCGCGCAAGACAGAATTACCAACCGCCTTGATATCATAGACGCGCAGATCGATGCCCTGGCGCAGCAGTTCGCGTTCAATCTCCAGCGCCTGATCGCGCAGCCAGAGATACGTCTCGCCCGTAGCCACGTAGTCCGCGCACACCTCGCCGGGCAGGGCAACCCCCAGTTCATCCGCCAGCATGCGGTAATCGCCCGGCCCGCCCGCTTCACCATCACACTCTGTAATCAGGCGCACATTCACATCCCCAATTGTGCGGTTCACAATCTCGGATTGGATCACCTCTGGCGCCAGCGCCAGTTCGCGGCAGCGGCTCTCCAGTTCATTGACCAGGCTGGCCATTACCCGGATCGGACCTGCGCCCTGCTGGAGCACCGGGCGATAGCGCTGGATCAGCTCGCGGCGCAGCTGGTGAAGGATTGTTCGCTGTTCTTGAAAAGAAGAAAAAAGCGGCGGCGAAGCCATTTCTGAAGCATGTTGCGTTGTCATAGTCATATTTCCTTACTCCTGTGCTCTCATCGCACCACAGTAACGGCGGTAGCATCGTCATCATCGACTGGCTGTACATAGGCAGTGTAGCACATGGGCAATGCGCGCCACAAGAGAACACAAACCACCAGGAGAATGAAGAGACGGGGACAAAATTTCGAAATTTTGTCCCCGTCTCTTCATTCTCCTGGTAGTTAGAACGTTTCACGTGAAACCTTGAGGAGACAAAACCTCAGCGATGTGCGATACTATCACTACCAGGCATGGTTGGCTGCGTACGCTGTACTGACACACGTCAGGAGGAAACTCATTGCCTGCCTGTGCGAGGAGCACACCGGAGGCGCGGCTCTGCCTGCACCCGGCAGGCGGTTGGACAAATTTTCTCTATGCCAGAAAAAAGAGTGAGTAGACTTGCCCATGTAAGACGTTTCGCGCGAAACATCTTATCCGCGAAAAAAGAAAATAGTATGGAGAAAGGATTTACCCGATGTTTTATCCAGCTAGCGCTCCTGTTCCTGAGATGCTTAAGACTGAAGAGTTTCTGATTCGCCCGCTGCGCGCGACTGATGTAGAACTGGACTACGACGCAGTGATGTCCAGCCGCGTGGAATTGTTATTACACAGCGGCGGTTCATGGCCGCGCGAGGATTTTTCCCTGGAGGAGAACCTGGAGGACCTGGTGATGCACGAACGAGAGCATATCGAACGCGTGGCTTTCACGTACACCATCATGAATCCGAAAAAGACGGAATGCCTGGGCTGTATCTATCTCAATCCCGCAGAGCGCCTGCTCAAACGAGCAGGTGCTACCTCCGAACAGATCAGCGAGGCTGGCGATTACGAGGCCTGGACTACCTTCTGGGTACGCCACAGCCGCGTGGCCGATAAGCTGGACGCGCGCGTGCTCAACGCTCTGCTGACCTGGTTTTCAACCGCGTGGGCCTTCAAGCGCGTGCTGTTTGCCGCCCGCAAAGAACAGGCACACCATCACCAACTTTTCACAGAGGCAGGCCTGCGCCTCCTGTTCGAGTTCCCGCGCTCACTGGTCTATACACAACTGGCTAAAAAGCCAGGCTGATCGGCCATCAAAATAAGCACGACAGAAATGTTTCACGTGAAACATTTCTGTCGTGCTTATTTTGATGGCC
>DASVMX010000682.1:0-2574 GCA_036384215.1 Ktedonobacteraceae bacterium
TACCTCCAGGATGCCGCTGCGGAAGATGCGCCGCCAGACCACCGAGCGATAGGATTTTAAGCCGGTCAGGCGTCCTTCCCAGAAAGGCGAATTGCTGGAGAGGGCCAGCAGGTGAGGCAGCCAGGAGCGCACCTGGTTCATCACCGCGATGGCCAGTTCGGAATTTTCAATCCCCACGTGGATGTGCAGTCCGTAGACCAGGATTGAGCGCGAGACATCCTGGAACTCCTCTTCCAGGTCCGCGTAGCGCTCGCTCTCCGTCGTCTTCTGGTCCTGCCAGAGCGCGTACGGGTGGGTGCCAGCGCTGATCAGCGCCAGGCCTTCGTCCGCCAGCACCTGAGCCAGGCGGGTGCGCATCTCGCCCATGTGCCGGCGCGCCACCGCGACATTGGGCAAGATATCCGAAACCAGTTCGATAGTCGATTGCTGGACCTCGGCTTTGACGTGATGTTCGCCCAGCAGCGGCGCGGCCTTGGGTAAGATGTCATGGATGCGCGAGGACAACCGGCCTGTCTCGCGTTCTACCATCTGAAATTCTTCCTCGATGCCGAGCGTAAAATCGCTTGACCGTTTTGATGTCATAAGTGCTCTTTTCTCCCGATAGGGCACCTCCTTGTCGATAGAGCGAATGCACGCGCTCCTCGTCGCTACTGAACTCTCTTGTCTGGCCGCCCGTGGCCTGGAAAAAGGGCGCGTGGTGAGAACATTTCGCGCCGGTCGAGGCAATGGACCGCCGATACCTCCTGTTGAATTATTTCCGCTCCTTTCAGATCAGACAGGGCCGCGAACTGGCGGAGTGTGCCAGGCGGATGAGAGCCTGAGCGCGTGCGGTTCGCCAAACCGGAACAAAGGCGTGGAAAGCTTGAGAAAACGGCTTGTCAGGAACTCCGTTTTACGAGCGCACGATACGGCTACTAGAACTGGAGCGCCTGCTCCATCAAGTATCGGGTCACCGCGTGTACGCTGCCGGTGCGCTCATATATCTCTCTCTGGCGGTCGGCGCCGGTGCCTGACGGGTCATCCAGGAGGAGACGCAAGTGATCGATTTCGGAGCGCGATCCCAGGTCATCGAGCACATCGTCCACGAACTCGAACAGTTCGCAGATCGATTCGCGCATGGTGAGCCGGCGGTTGCGCGTGAAATCCAGTATTTCTCCATCGAGTCCATAACGCATGGCGCGCCATTTGTTCTCTTCAAGCAAAGGGCGCGCCAGAATGGGGTCCGTGAGTCCATGGTGCTCGCGCCAGGCTAATTTCGCGACCAGCGCCTGGCAGAGCGCGGCCAGGGCAATGCTATCGTCGAAGCGCGCGGGCATATCGCAGATGCGGAACTCGATGGTATTAAAAAACGGGTGAGGGCGGATATCCCACCAGATTTTTTTGCCATTATCAATGCAGCCAGTGCGGATCAATGCCTGGACATAGGTATCAAACTCATTCCAACTGGCAAAGGTTTCGGGGATGCCATTGCGTGGGAAGGGACGCCAGACCACCGAGCGGTAGGACTTGATCCCTGTGAAGCGGCCTCCCCAGAAGGGTGAATTGGTCGAGAGCGCCAGCAACTGTGGCAGCCAGTTGCGAGCCTGGTTCATAATCTTGATTGCCAGTTCCTGACCTTCCACGCCAACGTGGACATGTAAACCGAAGATCAAGATCGAGCGAGAGATATCCTGTAAATCAGCCTCCAGTTCGACATAACGCGGATTTGGCATGGAAACCTGTTCCTGCCAGAGTGCCTCGGGATGTGTACCCGCGCTAATCAGGCTCACGCCATCCTCCGCCAGCAGACCAAGCAAGGTGCGACGCAGTTCGCGTAACTCGCGCCGTGCTGCTTGAATATCGGGGCAGATCCCGGTGACAACTTCTACGGCTGACTGTAACATCTCTGGCTTAATTTGCTCGCCGAAATATGGAGCGCCCTTCTCCAGGATTGTCAGGATATGCGAACAGAGCTGGCCAGTCTGGCGATTCACCATCTGGAATTCTTCTTCGATACCAAGCGTAAACTGCGAAGACATGCCGAAATCTCCTTTGGGTGAGACAAGGGAATACGACTCTCTTTTTCCGATTTTGCATCAGAGCATGTCTGATTCTGAGCGTTTTTGCACTCGCGTGCTGGAGGCACGCGAGTGCAATAGAAATCAGACGTTAACCTTAGAAACGCCTGGTGTCTCTGGCGTAAAAGCAGAAGAGGAAGATTCAACGTAGGAACAGTGGCAAGAGAGATACAGGCAGATGGTGATGGATCGGATGGCGGATAAAGAAAACGACAATGCAGGCGAGAACGCGGAGGTTGTGATAGCGCGCGCCCGCCCTTTGTACCGTCTGGCACCCTTACACTCACCGGCATACGAGCTTCCTTTCAATGAAGCTGTCACTGTACTAGAGCTGTACGGGAGTACAGGTACTTTGGAGCGTACCTCGATACAAAAAAAACCTATCAGGAATCATAGCGTACACAAGGCGTAGACGCTTTGTCAAGGGGGGCAAGGTTCCCCGCCTCACGAGGAAGAGGAAGCAAAGAGGAATGGGCGCCACGGCGCCCATTCCTCTTTGCTTCCTCTTCCTCATGAG
>DASVMX010000683.1:0-6694 GCA_036384215.1 Ktedonobacteraceae bacterium
ATCTTGCAACAGCCCTGGGTGTGAAACTCTCCGCGCTTGACTTAGAGCCTGCTCCAAGGTATACCAATAATATTGAATAAATCACAACAGAGATGCGAGCAAAGGATAGATCATGAAACAGCTTGAGACGGGAGAAGAGTCGCTGACAATTCAGCAGATGGCGCAGGTGACTGGTTTGAGCGCGCATACGTTGCGCTATTACGAACGCGCGGGCTTGATGCAGCAGCGCGTGGAGCGCGATCATTCAAGCGGCTATCGCGCGTATACCCGGCGGGATGTGAATTGGATTCGTTTTATCAAACGCCTGCGCGCAACCGGTATGCCCATTCGCGATGTCCAGCACTATACCGAACTCCTGCGCCAGGGCGACGAGACGACCTCGGCTCGCATGGAGTTGTTAAGGAAGCACCGCCAGCGCGTCGAGCAACACCTCTCCGAGGTTGAACAACACCTCTCCGCCATCAACTACAAAATCGCCCTTTACGAACAAAAATACACCCGGCAACAGGAAGCAGCAGAATCTTTTTAAGAAATACATACTCGAATAATCGCAAACGCCATAGAGGACCTAAAAATTGAGCAGAAGGAATAGCCACCGGGGTTCCTCAGCCAGAGACCATTGCTTCTGCCCTTTTTGCTACAACCGCTAGCGAGCTGGGGGATGCCAGACCGTTATGATTGCTGTTCGCGGAAGGATTCTAACAGGCGGGCGTACCAGTAGCCGCTCTCTTTGATGATGCGGCGCTGGCTGGCGTAGTCGATGTAGACAATGCCAAAGCGCTTGTTGTAGCCTTCCGCCCACTCGTAGTTGTCCATCAACGACCAGACGAAGTAGCCGCGCAGGGGCGCGCCCTGTTCGAGAGCTTCCGCGCAGCCGGTGATGTAGCCGCGCAGGAAGGAGACACGCCGCTCGTCGTTAAGGGTATCGCCGCCGTCCCAGTGATCGGGATAGGCCGCGCCGTTCTCGGTGACGTAGAGGTTGCGCACGGGATAGTCGCGCGCGACATTGATCAGCAGATCGCGCAGGCCGTTGGGGTAGACTTCCCAGCCCATGTCGGTATAACAGGCGTTGGGGATAGGCGCCACGGACTCACACTGGTCGGCCAGCGGCTGCTTTTTCGCCCCGCGCACCAGGACACGCGAGTAGTTGTTCACGCCCAGGAAGTCGATGGGAGCCGAGATGATCTCCAGATCACCCTCGTGAATGGGCGGCGGGTTCACCCCCATGTGCTCAAAGAAGTGCGCTGGATACTCGCCGCGATAGATCGGATCAAGGAACCAGCGATTGCTGAACTCGTGAGACAGAGCCACGTCGCGCAAGGTTTCAGGCCGCTCGTCAGCCCCATAGGCCTGGTTGAGCAGCAGGGTGATGCCCACCGGCGTCCCCTCTTTTACCTGGGCGCGGATACGCGGCACGGCCAGGCCATGTCCTAACATGAGATGGTGAGCCGCGTCGATGGCAGCCTGGCGATCCTGGCGTCCCGGCGCGTGAACGCCAATGCCATAGCCCAGATAGGCGCTGCACCAGGGCTCGTTGAGCGTAATCCAGCTCTCCACGCGGTCCCCCAGGCGGGCAGCGATAATCTCGGCAAATTCCGCGAACGCGTAAGCCGTCTCGCGGTTTGTCCAGCCGCCCACGCGCTCCAGGGTCGAGGGCAGATCCCAGTGGTACACCGTCGCAAAAGGCTTGATGCCCCTGGCTAGCAGCTTGTCGACAAGCCGATCATAGAAATCCAGACCCGCCTGGTTGACCGCTCCGCGCCCCGTGGGCAGGACACGCGGCCAGGCAATCGAGAAACGATACGCTCCCAGGCCCAGCTGCGCCATCAGATCCGTGTCTTCTTCCAGGCGGTGATAGTGATCGGCGGCCACATCGCCGTTCTGGTCCTGGTAGACTTTCCCCGGCGTCGCCGCGAAATCATCCCAGATGCTCGAACCCCGGCCATCCTCCTGCGCTGCCCCCTCGATCTGATAGGAGGCCGTAGCCGCGCCCCAGAGAAAGCGCGCGGGAAATCTCCTGGCCAGATCTGCTTCGACCTGGGTCTGTGCATTGGAAAGAATGCTCATGTGTTCTCCTGTTCATTTTATAGATTGAAAGCTAGCGAGACGCTCAACGAAAAACGCTTATTGCGCTTTCCGGGCCGGACCACCCAGCGCGCGTTCGATACGCTTGCTCAGGCGAGTTTCAGTCCGCAAGCGCGGGTTCGCCACTTCGTCGATACCAAAATTGATCAGCGCCAGGCCCATGCCCAGCACAGCAATGCACAGACCCGGTGCCACATACCACCACCACGCGCCCAGTAAAAGCGCATCATTGTTCTGCGCCCAGTAGAACATCGTGCCCCAGTCAATGACCGTCACGTCTCCCAGGCCCAGAAACTCCAGGCTGGCCGCCGTCAGAATGACGTAGATCGCCGTGCCCACAAAGCCCGCCGCTACAATTGCAATCTCGTTGGGAAAGATTTCAAAAAAGATAATCCGCCACACCGACTCCCCGTTGGAACGCGCCGCCTCGACGAAGTCGCGCCTGCGCATCGAAAGCGTCTGCGCCCTCAAAACACGCGCCTGGTACGCCCAACTGGTGATCGTGATAACCACAGCCACCGTCAATGGTCCTTTCGATGGCAGATACGCCGCCAGCACGATTGCCAGCGGAAAACCCGGCAAAACCAGGAAGATATTGATTAACAGACTGAGAATATCATCGACAATTCCACCCATATAGCCCGCGATCAACCCGACGCACACCGACAGGGCGGTAACCACCAGGCCAGTTGTGAAGCCCCACAAAATTGAAACGCGTGTGCCTGCAATCAACTGGCTGAAGACATCCTGCCCAATCTGAGTTGTGCCTAACCAGTGGCTGGCCGAAGGCGGCAAAAGAATATCATTGGTCAGTTCGCTGGGGTCAGTGTGCACAAACAGCGGCGGACCAAACAGCGCGAACAGCACAAATAAGAGCACAATACAGATACCAGCCGTCGCCTTGCGATTTAGCTTCAAGATCCGCCACAGCGCCCGCCAGCCATCCGTCAGAACCGCGCGCTGCGGCGCTGGCTGTTGTTCAGATTGCGCCTGCTCAATGGAAGGGGCCATTTGCTTTTCGCTCAAAGCAGACAGCGCTGCCTCGCCTTCCTGGTCGGGAGAAGAAGAAAAAAGACTCATCTGAATAGCTCCTTCGCTAACGCACACGCGGGTCAAGCACGACATAGACCAGGTCGGCAACAAAATTGGCTCCCAGCACGCCCAGCGCGATTAGCAGGAAAATCCCCTGCAAGAGTGGATAATCCGAGTTTTGCGCGGCCTGCAAAAGCGCGAAACCGATGCCAGGATAGGAGAAGACCACCTCGGTCAGCAGCGAACCGCCAACCACAAAGCCCAGCGAAAGCGCGAAGCCGGTTACGTTGGGCAGAATCGCATTGCGGGCCGCGTATGACAGCATCACGCGAAATTCGCTCAACCCCTTGGCCTGCGCCAGCAGCACATAGTCTTCGGTTAGCGTGGTAATCATCGAATTACGCATCCCCAGCATCCAGCCCGCGATCGAAGCCAGCACAATCGTCAGGGCTGGCAAAATACCATGATAGAGCGCGCTGCCCAGAAAATCGAGCGTTGGGCCAACGCTCACCCCGGTATCATAGCCACCATTGGGCGGGAACCAGCCCATGGTATAAGCCAGAATATAGAGCATAATCAGCGCCAGCCAGAAATAAGGAATAGCCGAGAAAAAGGTCAGAAATGGAGGAAGAATGCTGTCCAGAAACGACCCGCGCCTCCAGGCAATCAGCACCCCGATCAGGGTGCCCAGCACAAAGCTAATGATTACTGACATGCCGATCAGCGCCAGCGTCCAGGGAATCTCCTGCGCCAGCACCGTCGAGACGGGTGTTGGAATATAAGTAAACGATGTTCCCAGATCTCCATGTAATAAATTAGCCAGATATTGAAAATATTGTACCCAGAGCGGATCATGAGAGATCCCAAACTGTAGTTCCAGGGCAGCGGTGGCCTGTGGACTCATACGCCCCTGGAAACGCGCCATCAACGCGCCCGCGGGATCGCCGGGAGCCAGGCGCGGAATAATGAAATTGATCGTGACTGAGGCCCAGAGAGCCACCAGATAAAAACTAATACGCCGCAATAAGTGCTTCACCCGGATACTCCTTCCTGCTACACCAGCCAGCAGCAGACACTGGTTCACTGGTGAAATGTTGTTCTCCGGGCAATGTACCCGGCCACATGAGTTATGTCAATCCCTGAGGAGGGTTTTCCCCTCTTGATGGATGGGGGCGTCAGTTGACGCCCCCATCCATCAAGAGGGGCCATTCCGAGAAAGGCGTTACGCGGCGGGGTTCAGGTTGAGAGTCACAATTTCCGCGTCAGGGAAGTCGAAAGGAGCCGGAGAAGCATAGGCGTTGTTGGAATCCGGCCAGCCCGTGAAGTTGCGTGAGCTGGACTCGTACCAGGTGGCGCCGTTGACCAGCGGAATGCTGGGCAGTTGCTCCACCATGACCTTTTGCAGGCCATTGAGCGCCTGCTGCTGAAGGGCCGGGTCGGTCGTCGTGGCATACTGCGTCAGGTACTGATCCGTCTGCGGGTCCTGCCAGCGCTCCCAGTTCGAGTTGGCCTGCTTGCCAACCGCCGCGCTGTTCGTGCTGTTCAGCATGGAGTTGTACAGGTAGAACGGCGTCGGGCCGGGGTTGGTCCAGGAGATAGACATGTCGAAGGTGCCCATCTGCATGGCGCTGAAGTATGAGCTGAAGGAGATCGAATTGACTTTGGCCTCGATACCAATCGATTTCAGGTTATCCGAGATGATCTGGTCGGCGGTCACCCAGTCGGTCCAGCCGGTTACTACATTGATATTGAAGGAGAGCTTCTTGCCATCCTTGCCAACGTAGATACCGTCAGAGCCCTTGGTGAAACCGGCGCTCGCCAGCAAGGAAGCGGACTTCGCGGCATCCTGCGCGAAAGCGGTGCTGGAATAGGTCGAGTCCAGATTTTTCTGGTTCGCTGGCAAGAGCAGAGCCGTCGGGCTGGAAACCGGCTCGTAGCCGCTCTCGGCGATCTTGTAGATCTTGTCGCGGTCAATCGCGCTGCTGATCGCCTGGCGCACTGCCAGCTGGTTGAACGGAGCCTTGGCCGTGTTCAGATAGAGCATCACGATATTGCGGCTGGGGAACCAGTAGTGGTTGTGAGCAGGATCTTTGCTCACATACGTCTGCTCAATATTGGGAGTGAACAGACCAGTCCAGTCCACGTCACCGCGGGCCAGCAGGAGTTCCGCGCTCGTGTTTGAGTTGAAGGACGGATAGCGGATCTCATTGACCGCCGGTTTGCCCGCCAGCCAATAGTTGGGGTTTTTCTTCAGATCGATCAACTGAGGAGTGAACGACTTGAGCAGGAAGGGGCCAGTGCCAGCCGGATTGGCGTCGACAAACTTGGTCGGATCGCCCGCGCTGGCATACACATGCTTGGACACAATCCAGGTCTGACCGGCCAGGTACCAGAGAATGGGGGAATACGCGGATTTCAGCGTCACCACCACCGTGCTGCCATCGCTTGCCTGCACGTTCTGAATATACTGCCAGAGGCCGTTGGTATCAGCAGTCGGATACTGCTTGAGCATATTCAAGGTAAATACTACGTCATCCGAGGTAAAAGCCTGACCATCGCTCCACTTCACATCCGTGCGCAGGTGAAAGGTCACCGTTTTCGCGTCGCTGGAGAACTCGTAGCTCTGAGCCAGCCAGGACTTGACATCGCCATTCATGCGATTAAAGAAAAGCAGCGTCTCGTAAATCATGCCCTGCGAGCCATAGTTGGCGTTGGAAGAATAGGGGCTGAAACCATTGGTGAAATCACCCTTGGGGCTGGGCACGATGTTGAGAATGCCGCTACTTTTGCGAGCATTGTTTGCCTGACCACCACCCTGGCCACAGGCGGCCAGCAAAAGCAAACACAGTGCCAGCAGGGAAAAGACAACTGTCTTAGTTCTGGCCTTCGCCTTCCCAGGCGATTGAGCAAGGTTCAAAGACATCAGGAAACCTCCTCACGAAAAATAGATCTGACATCGGTCTAAAAAGGGATCTCGTCACTGAAACCAAAAAATGAATGTCCGACGCTTTGCTTCTTTTCTCTTCATGACCTCCCATCTCGCGCCTGACTGGCCAGGCCAGGCGTTCCCGCGTGGGGAACTGTACAGCTGTGTAGGAGGCCATACAGCGTCAGTCTCTAGAAGCAAATCGACACAAAACATTTTCGATATTTTGCGAAATCGATGTAACTTCCTTGAAACTAAATATACTGATTTTAGAGGTAGTTGTCAAGGCTAAAATTCCGATTTTTCGCCTTTTTCCGGGCAATCGCAAAAAAGGGTCTGTGAACAGGCAGCATTTTGGCTTTTTCTATGCTATAATAGTCGAAAGTTTCTGAAAAATTGAAGGATGGACTGATGGCAAAGCGGCATAAAACAGATAGTCGCCCAACTATTGCCCAGATCGCGGAGATCGCGGGTGTCTCGGTGCCCACAGTATCGAAAGTGCTGAATGGTCGTGCGGATGTAGCGTTGCAGACCCGCGAGCGCATCGAGAGGATCATCGAAGATTATGGGTTCGTGCGCAACCGGGCGGCGCGCGCGCTGCGCAAAGGCAAAACGGGGCTGGTAGATCTGATTCTCCCTCACCTGGACGAC
>DASVMX010000684.1:0-2525 GCA_036384215.1 Ktedonobacteraceae bacterium
GTCATTTTTTGCAAAAATGACCAGCCACGCACGCGCTCTCTGCTCTGTAATATTTCTGGGGGTAGAGAAAGCACAAGAATCGGCAATCTCAAAATTTGGGGCCCCTGGGGGTTGCATACGCGCAAACACTGTGCTATACTGGCCCCATCAATCAAGCCCGCGTAGCTCAATGGCAGAGCAGCGCACTCTTAATGCGACGGTTATAGGTTCGACTCCTATCGCGGGCATACATCCCCAACACGGGGAAGACTTCCCTGAAAGCGCTCCCCATCCAGTTTCCCAAAATCAAGCCACTGCTTCTCTTGCGATTTCCACCCAAAGAATACAGCAACCATACAGCAACCGTTTTTCTTAAGGTGTTTCGCCAGCACGAATGCGTCTAAAAGACAAGAAGGTTGAGTGGATCACTCTTGATTGGGCTTGTTGTCGTCGGTGTCGCTGGCAAACCAGTGATACCAAGCACTGAAGAGAAAGTAAAACAGTAGGAAGAGCTACGCCCAGAGATCAGCCTGTTGGGCGAGCGTGTGTGCTGGTTGCTTTGGCTGGTTGGATGCCGGGTATACATGGTACTTATGGTATTGAGACTTGAGAGTGTGTATCATTCTGTGCTATTGTAGCAATAACCTGATGCGACGAGGGAAGAGCCCTCTATAGAAAGATTGAGCAAGTTGGCCGTCTTACTGAACAGGCGAGTTATCGTCGGTGTCTGTGGTGGAATAGCATCATATAAAGCGGTCGAGCTGGTCAGTCGTCTCCAGCAGGCTGGCGCGCTGGTGGATGTGATTATGTCGGAGCACGCAGAGGAATTTGTGCGCCCGCTGACGTTTTCTTCATTGAGCCATCGTCCGGTCTACAGCGATTTGTGGGAGCCTTCGGGGAAAGCCGCGGAGCTGCATATTGAGCTGGGCGAGGGGGCCGATCTGCTGGCGTTCGTGCCCGCGACCGCGAATACCATAGCGAAACTGGCTCACGGGATCGCGGATAACATGCTCACCGCGGTGGCGCTGGCCAGCAGAGCCCCGCTGTTACTCGCGCCGGCGATGCATCATCACATGTATACGCACCCGGCCACGCAGGCCAATCTCGCGCTCTTGCGCGAGCGCGGCGTGATCGTGATCGAGCCGGAGGTAGGGCGCCTGGCTTCGGGCGAGGTGGGCGTTGGCAGATTGCCGGAGACGGCGGTTCTGCTGGGCGCCATCTGCGTCGCGCTCGCGCGGGGCGGGGATTTAGCAGGACGCCGCGTGATTATCACGGCGGGCGGTACGCGGGAGCCAATCGACCCGGTGCGCTATATTGGCAACCACTCATCAGGTAAAATGGGTTATGCCCTGGCAATCGAAGCACGAGATCGTGGCGCCCATGTCACGCTCATCTCCGGTCCGGTTGCCCTCGATACTCCCTATGGAGTAGATGTGACAAAAGTCGAGACCGCTGCGCAGATGCGCGACGCGGTAATAGCGGCGGTGGAGGAAGCGGATGTGCTGATTATGAGCGCGGCGGTTGCTGATTATCGTCCAGCGCGGATAGCGGCTCAAAAGCTCAAAAAAGAGGGCCACGGCGGCGCGCAGCTCTACCAGATGGGAGAGGGCTTTCCTCTCGAACTGGTGCGCACCCCCGATATTCTTGGTGAACTTTCCTCCTTGCTCGATGGGCAATCTGGGAAACCTGGATCACGGCGAACCCCGGTGCGTGTAGGCTTCGCAGCCGAAACACACGACCTCGCCACGTACGCGCGTGGCAAACTGGTCGCCAAGCACCTGGATTTGCTCGTGGCAAATGATGTAAGCCGCGCTGATAGCGGCTTTGGCTCAGATACCAATAAGGTTCTGCTCTTCCATGCGAATGGTGAGATGGAGGACCTGCCGCTGCTCTCCAAAGCGGAGGTGGCAGCGCGGATTTGGGATCGTCTCGTACCTATGCTGCACCAGGCATAGTACGGCTTATCATCTGGGAGGGTGGCCTGTGTCGGGAGATATTGTTCTAGAAAAGTTGGGTACACGTAAATTGCAGGAGGAATCCATGATGGATCGGGCTGCTAGTGCTGGTTTTGAAGGCATAGCTCAGATGCTCCTTGAGCAGAAAAAATTGATGGACGCCCTGGAGGCAGAGAATCGCGAACTGCGTCGTCAGATCGCCGACCTGCGCCGTGGCATTGGTATCGCCGTGGTTATCGATGGTAAGACAATTCAGCTTGCCACCGATCAATCTGGCCAGGCCCCCGCGCTGCAGAGCTTGCAGAGCTTGCAGGGCGCGCCTGTCGGTTCTTCGACGGTCGTGAATGGCTCGTATACACCCCAGCCACGCTCGACGGGGAATCAGCAGTCGGTCAATCTGAACAGCGATAAGCGCGAGAACGGTAACGGTGCTCGCAGCCCCCTCGCTGACAGCTTTGTCCTCTAGCCGCTTAGCCTTAAGATAGATCAGCTTTTAGCGATTTGCTAACAAAAAACACCTCTTCCGATTGTTCAAGAATGATCGGCAAGGTGTTTTTGTGTCCTGTCCTGAGATAAAAGAGAACGGTCGGG
>DASVMX010000685.1:0-11445 GCA_036384215.1 Ktedonobacteraceae bacterium
CAGGGCGGGCAAAAGCTGAAGCTTTTGCCCGCCCTGCCTCTTACGATCCAGGAGAAATGGGAATATCTTCACCTCACGGCTGCGGCGAGCCAGTAGGAATCAGCGTGGATATCGGCGAGGGCGTGGGCACCGGCGTCATGAATGGCGAGGCCAGACGGTCAATTTCGGCGCGTGTAAAAGAAGCCGTGACGCCGCTGCGGGAGGTCGTGGCATGGTGCACAAAGAGCGCGATCTGGCCGTTGGTATAGGCAGGATCGGTGGCGGTCATGACGACGATATCATTCATCTCGACAGTAATCTCGGACCCGATCATGAAGACGGTCAGGGTGTTCGCCTGACCGGGAGGCTTCAGGTATGCAGAAAGGGCGGGTGGAATCAGCATGTCGGTCTGCCCAATCTGTTTGGCATCCAGGTATTCTCTGGCCAGGTCTATGGTATTGTTTCCATTAATGTCAATGCGATAATCGTGATCAAGTGTGCCATCGCCGCGCAAATAGAGGCCCACACTGTCATTGGCGTCCCCCTGGTTGATGGTAAAATCAACGCTGACCACATAGTTATCCAGGTTGGTCACTGTGGGAAATGATTCAACCAGGGTTGAGTTAGGATTGGTATCAGCCAGAATCAAGGAATTATTGACCATGATTCGATAGTAGCCGCCATTGCTGGCCAGGCTCCAACCATGAAAATTGGCGGCAAAAGTATCAAAAAAATAGGCCAGACGCGAGGGATGGAGCGTGGTTGGAGTTCGGGGAGGCAAGCTGCTTGTCGCGGTCGCGGTCGCTCGGTGATGGCTCACAGCAGGCGCGTTCTTTCTGCTCTGCGCCAGCCAGAACAGGCTGCCACCAACAATAATCATTACGATGACAGCCGCACATGCAAGTACCATGCCCGAAGGTCTCCTTCTCGGCAGAGCCGAGGGCTGATCTGGCGCCTGCTCTGTTGACGTGCTCATCAAACAACTCCTGATTCTCTGATGGGTGCGACTCACTTGTTTGCCATCTTGTTCACACCGCAGCTGCGCCTCCAGTGTGTTCAGGAGCCCCCTTTGCAACAAGGTGAGTCGCACCCTTCTCTGATTTCCGGTTTGCAAAAATCGCCCTCGATAGTATACTTTATCTTCGAGCCCGCGTGTTGTGCGCCGGGTCCATTTTTCTCAAGTTCGTCGATCAAGAAAGAGGTAGAAGCGAAAACATGCTCGCAGCTCTATTCTATGCCCCTCTGGATGTACGCCTGGAAGAGCGTCCTGTTCCTCAACCTGGCGCGGGTGAAGTGCTTTTACAGGTCGCAGCGGCTACCACATGTGGTACCGATCTGAAAACATTTCGCAGGGGTCACCCTGTTCTTTTTCAACGCACACCCGCCGCTTTCGGTCACGAGGTAGCTGGAATAGTTGCGGCAACTGGCTCGGGGGTCACGCAGTGCGCGGAGGGCGATGCCGTGGTCGTGGCTAACTCCGCCCCCTGTTTGAACTGCTTCTACTGCCGGCGCGGGCGCTTCAGCCTGTGCGAGGATCTGCTCCTGCTCCACGGCGCCTACGCCGAATACCTCCTGGTGCCCGCGCGTATTGTACAGCAAAATCTCTATTGCCTGCCACCCTCCACCTCTTTTATCTCTGCCGCGCTGAGCGAGCCGCTGGCCTGCGCGCTGCATGGGATTGAAGAGAGCGATGTTCACGCGGGCGACACGGTGGCGATTCTTGGCGCGGGTCCGCTGGGTCTGCTACTCACGGCGGTGGCCAGCCAGAAAGGCGCGCGAGTGATTAGCACAGGCAGTGGAACAGAACGCCTGGCTCTCGCGCACCAGTTCGGCGCTGATGTCGTGATCGATATATCCAATCTTAGCATCGAAGAACAGCGCGCAGCCATTCTGCGCGAAACCGAGCGGGGCCGCGGCGTTGACGTGGCAATTGAGGCGGTGGGACTGCCCGCGACCTGGGAACTGGCGGCCACACTGGCACGTCCCGGCGGCCTGGTCAACTTCTTCGGCGGCTGCGCCTCTGGCACCCGCGTGGGCCTGGAGACCCAACCGCTGCACTACAGCGAGATGACCTTCAAGGGGGTTTTCCATCACACCCCGGCCTATTTTGCCAGGGCGCTGGAACTGATCACCAGCGGAAGGATCGACGTCGAAGCCCTGGTCACCGCCCGCCGTCCCCTCGCGTCCCTGCTGGATGTCTTTGGTTTGCTGCAAGACAAACAGGGAGTCAAGTACGCGCTGATTCCGCCGGCCTTTGCCCCGAAACTCCTTCAGCCAGCAGCCCTTGCGCGATAAGCTGGCTGTAAATATCGATGACCTGCTGAACCGTCAGACGGCCTGGTGAGCGGAACCAGGCCGCGACCTCTGTACACATGGCAATCACCGCGTACGAGGCCACTTTTACATCGGTTGGGCGCAGCACCCCCTGATCGATGCCTTCCTGGAAAAGGCTCTGGAGCAGATGCTCGTACTGATCGCGCAGAGCCAGAATCTGCGCGCGGGGCTCATTCTCCAGCGCGCGAATCTCCGTGTCAATGATGAAAAATTCCGCCTTATGGGTTGTGTGCAGGCGAATATGGCTGGCAATCGCTTCATGCAGCCGCTCGACAACCCCTTCTGGCCGCGCGATAATCCGCTCCAGGCTGGCATTGAGCTGGCGCATATGGGTGTCCATAATCTCAACCAGGAGCGCCTGTTTGCTGGGATAGTGATAATAAATACTGGCCGCCTGAATATCGGCAAGCCTGGCAATGTCTCGCAGGGGCGCAGCATGATAGCCCATCTCGGCAAAGAGCTGCACGGCGGCAGCGCGGATCTTCTCGCGCACAGAACGAGTATCGGGCAGCATAGACATAATCCTCTTTCTCAACGAAATGCTTCTATCTGTCTTCCGCATTTTAACAGAAAAGGTAGCTGACGCCTACCCATTTTTTTGGATAGCTTCGCGCTGGTCCAGGAGCCCAAACCCCGGTGTAAGCGCTAGAGTTCGGCGATATGTGGTCTGCGCTGTCTGTCGGCTTTCACCACCGTGGTGCCGCTGGCCCGGCCAACCAGTATCGGCTCTTCCAGCACATCCGCGGCGGAGTCGTTGAGGTCACGCCGCACGGAGATAATTTTGCGCGCCTCAAATTCGATGCGCCGCGAGGTCCGGCCAATGCGCGTCATGCGCCCGCTGGCCTCGATAAAATCGCCAGCGTAAACCGGGGCGAGGAACTCGACCTGCTCGTAGCTCACCAGCAGTCCCTCGTCACCATCGCACAGAATCGCCAGCTCCGTCGCGACATCCCCAAAAAGCGAAAGGAGATGAGCACCATTCACCAGAAAACCACCATAGTGCGCGTCATTGGCGCTCATGCGCACACGAATAGTAGACGTATAGACCTCAGACATAGTTCTCTCTTCCTTTCACTCTGAGCAATGCAAGCGCAGACTAACAAACGTTAGGTCGATTTCATTGTAGCACAACCGGCAAACTGGCTACCACGCCGGAGGCGAGGCTTTCATACCTTTCAAATAAGCCACAAGGTCGGCCTTGACGCCCTTGCCCGTGAAGACCGCTACTCCATTCACAAGTGAACCATGCCAAAATAAACACATCTTTTCTGTGAGGAGACGTTGACGCTTCACCTGTGAGCTATACGTATATAACTCAGAGATACTTTTGCTATCAGGAAGTGGGCAGCGCGAAACCTGAACAGGGGCAACGCGGGGTGAAGGCGAGCGAGAAAGGACAGGTGTGGCATGAGATTGAATTTGAAGAAGCAGAAGAGCCGTTTGCTGGCAAAAAAAGCGGAACTGGAACGCAACATCTCCGGGTTAACCGAGGCGCATCCCAGGCCGATCTCTTCGACCGAGGCCAACGAGGGACCGCGCGACCACGAGGACGTAACCACGGATTTCCTGGAGATGCAGAACGAGCAATCGATTCTCTATAATGAACAGGCACTGCTCACTCAGGTGGATAGCGCGCTCCAGCGCCTGGACAATGGCACATATGGGCTATGCCAGCAATGCCAGAAACCCATTCCTCCCAAACGCCTGGAAGCCTTGCCCTGGGCGGAACGCTGCGTGCAATGCGAAGCTCAGTTAGAGCGTATCTATCAGAACCGCGAAGAAGTCTACGACGCGCGGCAAACTTTTTAAAGCTTCTCCTGAAAGGAAAGTGGACTGAGCACTTGTTTGTGCCCGCGCTCAGTCCACTTTCCTTTCAGGAGAAAAGTAGGGCTTATGCATTCTCTGAACTCGCCGCCTGCGGCGGCTCGCAAAAAGAAAAAAAGGGGTTTTTCGGGGACACCCCGGTTAAGGGCCGCCCCTAACAATCCCGCTTTTTGCCAGAACGCATAAACCCTAAGCAGAAAAGAATGCGCCCTTTTCAAGTCGAGGATTATAGAGTAAAATGGGTCAGCAGACTTACCATTAAGATGTTTTAAAAAGGAGAACGTTGTCGCGTGACAGCCAAACGTGCTCGCATTTACGATGCTCTTGCATTCTTTACAGCTATTATCGTGATCAGTCTCGATCAATGGACTAAAGCACTGGTTGTGGCTCGGCTGAGCCCACCGGATTTTGGGCCTGTGGTGCCGTTGATTGGTCCGTATCTCAATCTCTACTATATTCGTAATCAGGGCGCGGCTTTTAGCATGTTCAACACCAATGGACCTGTGCTGATTGCCTTGATCGCGGTAGCGGTGATTGTGATTGTCTACCTGTACCTGCGCATGCTCAATAATGGCTCACTGCTCTATAAACTGATTTTTGGCATGATCATTGGCGGAGCAAGCGGCAATTTGCTTGATAGATTTACACATGGCTCTGTAGTCGATTTTATCTGGTTCCGCATGCCCCAGGTTGGTTTCAGCTTTGCCATTTTCAATCTCGCGGACGCCGCGATCAGTGTCGGGGTGGTTTTGCTCTTTGTGACGCTGATTGTGAGCGGGATACGCAGCAAGGACGAGGCAAAGGAGCCGCAAGTGGTCGCGGAGGAAAAGACGTTGCACGCGATTAGCTCGCAGGAACAAGATGCACAACCCTGAACATATATCTCCGGCACGCCAGGTGTTGAACGTGCCCACAGAAGAGGCTGGCCAGCGCCTGGACCGCTACCTGGTGGCCGCGCTGGCCGAGATGTCGCGCAGCCAGCTCCAGAATTTAATCACGACCGGCGCGATCCAGGTCAATGGACGCTCCAGCAAGCCGGGCTACGCACTGCGCGCCGGCGATGAAATTCTGGTCGACCTCGCCACCGCCAGTGCTGGCAGTGGTCCGCTCAAGGCGCGCCCGCTGCCGCTGGCAGTGGTCTACGAGGACGATGATCTGCTGGTAATCAATAAAGAGCCCGGCATGGTCGTTCATCCCGCGCCCGGCCACAGCGATGACACCCTGGTCAACGCGCTCCTGGCCTACTATCCGCAGATCCAGGCGGAAAAAATGGATCAGCGGCCCGGCATCGTTCATCGCCTGGACCGCGATACCTCCGGCCTGCTGATCGTCGCCAGGCATCCGCGCGCGCAAGCGGCGCTCATTGAGCAGATGCAGCGTCACGAGATCATCAAACGCTATCTCGCGCTGGTCGAGGGCAACGTCTCGCTGGACCAGGGCAGCATCGACGCGCCGATTGGCCGCGATCCGCGCCACCGCCAGCAGATGACCATTCTCGCGCACGGCAGCCGCGAGGCGCGCACCCATTTTCGCGTGCAAGAACGCTTCGCCCGCCACACCTTGCTGCTGGTGCAACTGGAGACCGGGCGCACTCACCAGATCCGCGTCCACCTCAAAGCCATCGGTCACCCCGTCGTCGGCGATCCGACCTATGGCACCGGCAACGTGATTCGCGGCTCCAGGCTCCAGCGCCAGTTTCTCCACGCCTACCAACTGCAATTCACTCATCCCTTCAGCGGCCAGGAACTCCACCTCGAAGCCCCCCTGCCCGCCGACCTCCAGCAGGTGCTGGAACTCAAACGATTTTTATAAACGTCAGAGATTACGCGGCTGACTGTGGTCAGCCGCGTAATCTCTGACGTTTATAAAGATTCTCTCCAAAAAAACCGCCATCCCTTCGTTTTTGTTGCTAACAGACAAAGTCGCAGGCTATGCGTAGCATCTGCTATCACCATTTATGGCTAGACAAACAATAAAACTCTCTTCTTTTCGCGAAAAGAGTGCTAGAATACGTTCATTCTAATGAACTTGTAGATGGAACATAGGTACTACATTGGTATGAAGAAAATCGTAGGTAGTCTCTTTACCTGGAGGCCGAGTTTGACCGGCGTTGGTATTTCTGCAATTGGTTCTTGTTCTCTCTATATAAAGGAGGATCGGACATGCCAGTGTTAGAATCCACTGACGGCGGCGCTCCGCGTAGCGCGCTGCGCTATCGCGCTCTGGATGAAAGCAACAAACAACGTTCTATTGTCACGACCGCGGCTCACCCGGTCGTTCAGCGCGCCTCGCGCGCTCGTCCTCGGCCAGCCGATGACGACTTGATTAGTGAGTGGAAGCGGGGAGACGAGGAAGAGCCCGAACGCGTCACCAATCCCCCGCGTGAGACCGCGCCCGAGCGCAAGATCAGCCAGCCGGCGCGGCGCGTCAGCAACAGCGGATCTGGCAGCGCTGACACCCAGCTAGCCGCCAGTTTGCCAAAACCAGCGAGGGCTGCTGCGCCGCGCTCGCGCGTTCACCCCCTGCTGTTCCTTGGTCTGGGTATGCTCAGCATTTTTGTGCTCTGGACCCTGCTCACCGCCGGCATGGGCTGGTGGAATGACACAATGGACACACTCCACTATGGTTATCCCCGCACTTCTCACGCCGACGCGGTAGTTGGGCATAACGACTCTACAAACAAACCAAGCCATTTTATCGCACTTAATCTTCACGGACGGATCGAAATTATTGAATTTCCCGGTGGCGATGGAGCACGCGCGCGCATCTATCTCGGTCCCCAACTCTTCGGGTCCGACGCGGACAAAGCACCTGTAACCCTCAAATTCCTGGACGTCAATGGCGATAAACAGCCTGATCTACTGGCCTTCTTTCAATCATCCTGGATTGTCTTTATCAATGACCACGCTACCTTCCGCCCGCCCACTGCCGACGAACAGCAAACAACCGTGCGCTATCTAGCAGCGCACCCTCAAAGGTAATTTGCTAAGAAAACGCACTGCCGATCTCCCTTGCTTGTTCGGCAGTGCGTTTTTCTTAGTGGGGGAAAAGAGCACAAAATAAACCCCTGGCGTTCGACGCGTCTGAGGGCAGCGCATCGTTCCAGGGGCTTTCATAAAACCATCACCAGAACAGGCACTCATGCCTGACGGTGAGGCAAGACCGCCGCTCACGAGACACTCTCGCACGCGAGAATGCAGCGGGCGGGCAGGCGGTTCTGCCTCGCTTACCTTAGCGACCCATTCGGTTGGGCGTGCTGGCGGTTCTGCCCTGCGAGCTGGTGGAGGTGGTGGCCTTCGCTTTGTGGGGCTGAGCAGCCTGTGAGAGCACCGCGCCGACGGAGAAGCCTACGCGCTTGCGCGCCGGAATGGTGATCTGGTTGCCCCCGCGAATGGATTTGACCTTACGCGGGGCGACATCGCGCAGATTCCACGTGCCGAAGCCCATCAGACGCACTTCCTGTCCCTTCGAGACATCCTCGCGCACCACATCGGTGAACGCATCAATGACCTTGCTGGTCTCTTTGAGATTCATGCCCGCGCGGGCCGCGATCTGGTGAATCAGTTCGTCTTTGCCAACGACGGTGGCGTTCTTTTCAGTTGAAGCTGCTGCCATAAAAGTTTGTACTCCTTCCGAGTTCGACGCACAGGCCCCATAGGCCTCTGCCTGTAACTACGGCACTTTTTTTATTACGGGCTTAACCGTGCCGGTCAACGTAACCAGCTATATACGTGCCGCGTATCTGTGAGCGGGGTTGCCACTCACAGTCACTATACAGAACCCCACCAAATAGTTTCTAAAAAAAGAGCTTCTTATGGCAGCACTCTTTCTGGGGAAATTCCTCCTCATACTTACGCCCTGAATAACTTCATCGTAAGCTGCAATATGTAGAATCAACAAAATAGGTGATATGCTTAAAGGTAAAAAAGGGATATGCAGCTTCTTAAACAGATTGCCCTGGCTGATAGCTATACTTCGGGCTCACGTTGTATTTACGGCAAAAATCAGTTTAATGGCGTTGAGTTGTACCAACGAGCCAGAGATCTGGCCATAGTACTGCAGAGATGTGGAGTTTCCCAGGGCTCTGAGCAAAAGGTGCTCCTTTGCCTGTCACGTTCACCCTCGCTGGTGATAGCACACCTGGCAGTTTTTCTTGCGGGAGGTGTTATTGTTCCTGTCGATTCAGGGGCTCCGGTAACACGCCTCTCTGATATTATTCAGGATGCGCAGCCTCTCTGCGCGCTTGTTCAAAGTACTGAACACGCAAAATTGTTCGCTGCTCGGTGTCATGTTGTGCAAATGGATGAGCAGCTTAACTTTGAGCCGCTTTCCCTTTCTTTGCCACAGGCGGAACAATGCTACCCCTGGTCTCGCAATCCTCAGGAGGCAGGCTATATTATCTATACGTCTGGCACGACAGGGAAACCAAAGGGCGTTGTCGTGGAATTGCGCTCGCTTGAAGCCTTACTCGCCTGGCATCTCCAGGCATTTGCTCTGACAGGCGATGATTGCGTATCTCTGACGGCTTCGCCGGGCTTCGATGCTTCGATCTGGGAAATCTGGAGCGCGCTGGCGTCGAAAGCTTCGATGCATATTTGCACAGACGATGAGCGCCTTGACCTGGCGCGGTTGCAGAGTCTCTGGCTGAAGCATGGAGTAACTCACGCGTTCGTCTCAACTCCTTTGATCGAACCACTGCTCCATCTTGATTGGTCCTCCCCGGACGTGCGCATGCGCTTTGTGCTTACCGGAGGAGACCGCCTCGTGCATCGCCCACCGCCAGGGATGCCCTTTCAACTGGTTAACAACTATGGCCCGAGCGAGGGTTGCGTGGTGGCAACCTCGGGATGCGTCGCTGCCCAGACAGCGGAGAACGCTGCACTTCCCCCCTCGATTGGATATCCCCTCCCTTACGTGAGGACCTATATCCTTGATGAAGATCACAAACCAGTTCCCAAAGGGGAAAAAGGGAAGCTCTGGATAGGGGGTGTTGCGCTGGCACGCGAATATCTGAACAGAGCCGATCTGACTCAAGAGTGTTTCCCACGCGATCTATTCAACAGTGAAAGTGATGAACGCATTTATAATACTGGCGATATGGTCAGCGAAAACGAGGATGGCTCGCTCTGCTATCATGGGCGCGACGACTTCCAGGTGAAAATAGATGGCGTGCGTATAGAGCTTTCTGAGGTTTCATGCGTGCTGAATTTACATCCGCACGTCACCCAGGTAGTCGCGCTTGTCATCGCCTCTCCTTTCTCGCAAGCTCAAGCGCCTCTTCTCGTCTGCTCGCTTGTGCCTCAGGCGGGCGAAGCACCTTCTATTGAAGACGTACGAGCGTTTGCCGAAGAGAGATTGCCGCGCGCCATGGTCCCGGCGGCGTTTATGTTTCATCAGAGCCTTCCTCTTACTGCTAATGGAAAAATCGATCTCCAGTTATTGACCCATCTCCATCAGGCAGAACTCCTGGCAAAACGCTCAACACTTAGCAATGCCTTGCCAGAGGAGCAGTTGCCAGAGGAACAGAAAAGCCTCGTCCAGATCTGGGCTGAGGTTCTCCGTCTACCTGTGCGTTCTGATTCTGACCTCTTTGCTCTTGGTGGAAGTTCTATTTCTGCTGCGCGCATCGCTGCGTATGTGGCCACTCGCTTCGGGAAGGATTGCAGAGCGTCGCATGTTCTGACGAGCCGTACTCCTCTGGCCCTGGCTGATTTGCTTCCGTCTCTTCCAGTGCTGGAAATAGAGCAGGACGAAATATCTGACTTCAGTGAGCGCCAGTGGTTTCCTGTGACGCCTATGCAGCAGAGCCTCTGGTATCTCTGGAAAACCAATCCTCAGAACCCGTTTTACAACGTCGGCGCAAGATTTGTGATCGAGGGGCATATAGACGAAGGAAAACTCCGGCAAGCCTTTCTACAAACGTTTGGCCAACATCCAGTGATAGCAACGCGCTTCCGTCAAAATCCAGAATCGCTGGAAATTGAGCAAAAGATCACCAGGCCCTCAGAGGAAGCCTTGCTTTCCTCTCTCGAATTTTATGCTCCTGTACAGGAGGTGGCAGATGCTTTGGCGGAAGCTGAGGCAGTGTACCAATTGCCATTCAATATTGAAGAAGATCTCCTGGTGCGTTGTCTTTATGTGCCGACGAAACAGGGGTCAGGCGTCTTTCTTCTCGTATGCCATCATATTGTTGTAGATGGGCTATCGCTTAAAATTCTGCTCGATAAGCTCTCAGAGAACTATACAGCCTTGCTGAGAGCAAAGCAACATACACCAGTTATCGCACAACATGCAGGAGGAAATAATTTTGCACGTTTTGTTTCATGGCACACTCGTAACTTGCAGCGCCTTGAAACCCTCAAATTCTGGGAGGAGAAAGCTGGAGAGATCAAGCGTTGCGCGTTCCCTGTAGAGAGGGAACGTAATGAGCGTGAACAATTTCAGGGCAAAACCCTGGAATGCTGTAGCCAGGAGGAACTTGGCAGTCTTCTGGAAACATTCTGCAAGGAGCAAGGAGTAAGCCGGTTTGTGGCTATGTTGGCGGCATGGTCTATTACTCTGGCCCGCTTTTGTTATCAGGATGAAATCACAGTAGGTGTTCCTTTTCATGGTCGCACGCATCCTGCATTTGACAGCACAGTAGGGATGTTCGTCAATCTCGTCCCTCTTCCCATAGTCCTGGAACGCGGGCAAAGTTACGCGGCGCTGGTGAGAAGACTTGTGAACGAGCTCGATAGCGCCCTGGAGAATAGTGATTTTTCCATTACTGATATTGCCGCTCTGCTTCGCCGACGAGACGGTGGGGCTATGGATCTTGTGAATACTACATTTAGCGAAAAGCTTCATCTCGCTCTTGATCTGCCAGGTACAAACTCTACTTTTGTCGAAGTTGATACAGGGGGTGCCAGATTTGATCTCAGCGCTTTTCTGAATGTACAGGGAAGCCAGGTGAAAGGTCACATTGAGTATGCAACTGCTCTCTTCAGCGAAGAGACCGTGACCCGGATTATACATGCTTACTTCGCGTTGTTGGAAAAGGCGCTCCAACATCCCCATATTCCCTGGGAGCTTTGTTTGCCAGAAGGATCAGCTCAGATGGCAAGTCAGAGCGTGGTAGCAGACGCTATTGTTCAAACTCTGCCATTGCATGAGCTTTTTGCGCAATCCGTCGCACAATACGCTGATTTGCCGGCACTTCTCTCTGGTGAGAGACAGTGGACCTACAGAGAGCTTGACATTCAGGCCAGTACGCTAGCTTTAGCTCTCAGAGAACTGGGGGTACAGCAGGGGGAACTGGTCCCCCTGCTT
>DASVMX010000686.1:0-1993 GCA_036384215.1 Ktedonobacteraceae bacterium
CTGGGTGAACTAACCGCTCTGCATTGGGCTGGCGCTATTGATGAAGCTGGTCTGCTTGAGCTGGCCAGGGTGCGCGGCGCTGCTATGGCCTCTCTGGGTGATCCGACCGGGACGATGATTGGCCTGGCAGCATCACAAGAGGTGGTTGAAGAACTGGTTGAGGGAGAAGAGGTTGTCATTGCTGGCTTCAACACGCCTCGCCAGATCGTTCTGGCAGGCGCCGCCGCCGCAGTCGCGGCAGTAGCAGCACGAGCCAGGGCCAGGCAGGTGGGCGTGATCCCCTTGAAGGTCTCTCACGCTTTCCATTCCCCGCTGGTATCCGCGGCGGCGCTTCCGCTGGCAGACTATCTCGCTGGCATTTCTTTCCAGCCTCTCCAGCGCCCGGTCTTTTCTACGGTAACAGGTGCTCAACTCGCGCCTGAACATGATTTGAAAGATCTACTGTTCCAGCAAATCACCATGCCTGTGCGCTTTACAGACGCGCTCAAAGCAACCGCTGAGCGCGTAGATCTATGGTTTGAAGTAGGGCCGGGCAGAGTCCTGAGTGGCCTGGCTCGTGAATGCTCATCAATACCAGCGTTTGCTCTGGATGTGGATGGACCATCAAGCCGGGGTCTGTGTCAGGCTATTGGCGCTGCCTTCGCGGCTGGCGTGCCGCTGCGACTTGAACTTCTGACGGAAGGCCGTTTTAGTCGTCCTTTTGATCTGAACTGGCAGCCGCGTTTCCTGGCCAATCCCTGCGAGCAGGCGCCTCTCCCCGAAACAGAAGTTCACGCGACATCGCCAGAGCCGTCAGCGGGGCTGCCTGTCCCTGTTCTCGCGGAAGAATCCCGGCAATCCGAGGAGGGAAGTTCGCCCTCCGTTGCCGTTGGAACGCCTCAAACAGAGACCATTTCTATCCTTGAACTGCTCCGCCAGTTGGTGGCGGAGCGCACAGAACTCCCCAGGCAAGCAGTTGACGATCACCATCGTATGCTCAATGACCTGCATTTAAATTCGATTACCGTTGGGCAGATTGTCTCCGAGGCTGCTCGCTCGCTTGGTCTTCTCCCGCCAACCGCTCTGACGGAATACGCGGATGCCACGCTGGCGGAAATCGCGCAAGCGCTGACTGAACTGAAACAGACTGGAGGCACGTTAGAACTCGAAGAACGCATGAAGATGCCGAGCGGGGTCGATACCTGGATTCGAGCGTTTCAGGTTGGCTTGCTGGAAACCCCCAACCTGGCCCCGGCCCCGGAAGCGAACGAGTCGCACTCCACCTGGAAGATACTGGCTCCGCGGGATTATCCTCTGGCCGAGGCGCTGCGAGCAGCTTGTCCGCGCTTATCCCGCGGAGGAGTACTGGTCTGCCTGCCACCACAGGCGGATACAGAGCAGGTAGCGCTTCTCTTATATGGCGCTCAGGAAATCCTGAAAAGCACCGAGCCCTCCTGCTTTGTGCTGGTACACCATGGGAAAGGCGGCGGCGGGGTCGCCCGTACTCTTGCACTGGAAGCCCCCAAACACACCATCTGCGTGGTCGATGTTCCTCCCACTCATCCTCACGCGGTCGCATGGACGCTGGCAGAGATCCAGGCCGCGCAGGGATATAGCGAGGCGGTCTACACGGAGCGCGGACAGCGGCGCGTCAGAGTGCTTCAACATGTCCCCCTGAGCAGCGAGCAGATCGCTCCGCTGGCTCTCGGCCCCAATGATGTGCTGCTCGTAACGGGCGGCGGCAAAGGCATCGCCGCAGAGTGCGCCTTTGCGCTTGCGCGCGAGACCGGGGTACGCCTGGCGCTGCTTGGTCGCTCGCAGCCCGCCAGAGATAACGAACTGGCAGAGAACTTGCAGCGCTTCAGCAAAGCGGAGATCACCTTCCGCTACGTGAAAGCAGATGTCACCAGCGCGGCTGAGGTTGAGGCAGCGCTTGGCGAGATAGAAAACGCGATGGGCTCTATCACCGCGCTCTTGCACGGGGCGGGAACGAATACCCCCAGACCGCTAAGCG
>DASVMX010000687.1:0-5282 GCA_036384215.1 Ktedonobacteraceae bacterium
CAAAACGAAAGAAACAAGGTTTTTGCGAGGACACCTCGCGCTCCGGCAAGGCGCTGCCCCTGCACCCTGTGAGAAACTGCCAAAGTAGGATCAAGGCCTGCATCTGGAAATGGATTTCTGGCCACCCTGGTGAATGTAGCAGCCATCACTGATACCAGGAAAATCGCAAATTGCGTTCTCTTTCGGGTGATTAAGATAGGTACTTCTTCACTTTTGTTTTCAAAAAATTGATAAATTTCTGCTTTTCGTGGTAAATTGATGTATAATGCTCCTGAAGACCTGTTCCTCTGGCAGACATAGAAGAAGGTTGTTGTCCCGGATTTCAGGGAAGTTCCCGACAGAGAGAAAAAATATGCATCGAGAAAAATATAAGCACCGCCCCCGTATGTGGGGACAGAAAGTATATAGGGTATGCCTGCTGGGGGTGGTATGTTGCCTGTTGATGGGTCTGGAAATGGTCATAGGTCTGGCCCCGGTAGCCTACGCGAGCCAACCGGGCGGGGATGTTTCTGATCCCGCCATTAAGGGAGTAGATATCGCCAAACCGGCTGTGGTGAGGATTATTACAGAAGTTGACGGTCAGTTGACAGTGACCGTTAGCGGCAAAGATGTCACTTTTCCCCTGACTCCTCAACAAGGTGTTAATGGTTACCGCCTGGGGCTGAGCGGTACAGGAGCCTTTATCAGCACGCACGGTGACGTGTTAACTGCCGATCACGTGATTAATCCGGTACAGGATGATAAGCAGACTATGGACCAGTATCTGGATCAGACAGCCGCGCCAGATATTGCCGCGTATATCAATCAGCACTCGCAGCAACAAGTCACGGCGGACCAGGTCACGCAGGAGTTAGTTTCGGGCCAGCTTCCATCGACGCCAAATTATCAAAAACCGAAGAGCCAGGTCTTACTGAGTACAGATTATAGCGGACCACTTAGCGGAACGACATTGCAAGATGTGCCCCCGAGTCAATTCGCGAACGTTGACCAGATCAAGGCGAACAGCCCGACCAGTCAATCCGATACGGCGATTATTCATGTAAATGGCATGGATGACATGCCTATGCTGCAATTGGGCGATTCTTCCGCGGTGCAGGTACAGGATCAGTTGAGGATTATTGGGTTCCCCGGTAATGGCGATGTGAATACCGCGCCAAATGATCTTCTGACATCCTCGGTAAATCTGATCAATGTTAGCTCAATTAAAACCACGCCCAGTGGTGCGCCGCTGATTCAGGTAGGCGGCAATGTGGAACACGGTGATAGCGGTGGACCAGCGCTGGATAGCAGTGGGAATGTGGTGGGAATTGTGAGCTTTGGCGCGTCAACCGGCAGCACCAGCTTCCTGCAAGCCAGTAGCAGCGCAAAAAAACTGCTCCAGCAGGCCGGCGTTGATACAACGCCTTCGGCTTTCCAGAAAGCCTGGAGCCAGGCTTTTAACGACTATGCCTCGAAAGCTCCTGGCCACTGGCACCAGTCCACGCGCGAGTTTCAGCAGTTATCCGGCCGGTTCCCACAGTTTAAGGCCATCAGCCCATTTCTACAGTACGCGAGCCAGCAGGCTCAGACGGAGAAGCAGACGCAGATCAACGGCACGCCAACAGCTACTACCGGCAGCACGCCAGCCACGAGCAGTTCCAGCGGGATAAATCCTGTCTACCTGGTGATTGGCGGCCTGGTTGTGCTGGTAATCATCGTCTTTGGAAGCGCAGCCGCGATCTCACGCAGGCGTAAGCCCGCCCAGCCTGATCTGCCCGCGACTCCTCAGGCGGGCTATGGCGCGCCCGTTGCTCCTGGCGCTCCAACTATGCCTGGACCCGCGGCTCCCTACTTTGGCACGCCGCGTCAGGGCGCGCCTGTGCCGCAGACGCCAGCCTATCCGGGACAGTCCGCTTATCCGCAGCAAGCGCAAGCGCCCGCGCAGGTGCAGCCGCCGGGGTATCGTCCCGCGCCTGTACCTCAGCAGGGGTTCCGTTCACAGGCGCCCGCGCAGCATGGAATGGGCGGCAGCATGGCGGCGTTCGGCGCGCCGCCGTCCACGCCACAGCCGTCCGCGTCCGACGCCACGCTTGTGGCCCGGCCCGCTTCATCTGCCGTGCAATGGCGCATCTGGCCGTGCGGACACACCAACCGCAGCGACGCCAGCTTCTGCGGCACCTGCGGCGAATCAGCCCCGCCCGCGCCCATTGTACGCCGGATTGAACCATAGCCATCAACTGTACAAAACGAGCGCGCGCCTGTTTGAAACAGGCGCGCGCTCTCGTTTTGTACAGCTTGAGGGCGGCAATTACGGGCCAACGATGCGGTAGCCCGCATCGACGTAGAGGATATCGCCGGTGATGGCGCGCGAGAGGTTGCTGGCGAGGAAAAGAGCCGCGTCTCCAACCTCTTCCTGCTCAATATTGCGGTGCAGGGGCACAATCTGCCCGCTGTGAGTACGGAAATCGGTGAAGCCTGAGATACCGCGCGCGGCCAGGGTATTCAGCGCGCCAGCGGAAATGGCGTTAACGCGAATGTTATACTCGCCCAACTCGAAGGCCAGGTAGCGCACGCTGCACTCCAGGGCCGCTTTGGCCACCGCCATTACATTATACTTGGGCATCACGCGCTCGCTGGCCTGGTAGGTCAGGGTCATGATGCTGCCGCCGCCCGCGGCCTGCATCAGCGGTGTGGCGCGGCGCGCCATCGCGGTCAGCGAATAGGCGCTGATATCCAGCGCGGTGAAGAAATCCTGGCGCGAGGTCTGCGTGAAAGGATTCTCCAGCGCCTGCTTGGGAGCAAAGGCCACCGAGTGGACCAGGATATCGAGCTTGCCGTTAAAGATCTCGCCGGTCTTCACAAAAGCCGCGTCCAGTTCGTCATCGCTCTGCACATCGCACTGGAACGTCTCTGTGCCGGGAATCAGCGCCGCCAGGTCTTTGACGCGTTTTTCCATCGGCGCGACATACGAGAGCGCCAGGCGCGCCCCCTCGCGGGCCAGGGACTCAGCAATGGCCCAGGCGATAGAATTCTTGTTGGCAACGCCAAAGATAAGCGCGGTTTTTCCTTCAAGTAAGGGCATACAAATCTCCTCTAATACGTAATGGGATAATTCCGATTGATCCAGCCATTCATGCCGTTGGCCAGATTATAAACCTTTTTCAGGCCCGCCACCAGGGCAATTTCGCTGGCGTTCGCGCTCCGCTGACCAGAGCGGCAGACAAAGATGACCTCTTCATCAGCAGGTAGATTGAGGTCTTTAAGCGCCTGGCCGAAAGAATAGATGCCATTGAGAGGCACCAATGTGGCCTCAGCGATATGCCCTCCCTGCCACTCTTCCGGCTGGCGTACATCAATCACCCGTGTTCCCTGCTCAATTAACTGCTTTGCTTCATCAGTGCCAATCGTTTGATAAGGAAAAGCCTCGTTCTCGTCTGTATAAGGCATGAAAAATCTCCTTTTAATGAGTGCTGTCGTACTGTTCCAACCAGATTCGTCCCAGCGTCGTCACGCTGACCAGGTATTCATCGCCAACGAAAGCCAGGGTCAGCAAACCCTGGTCCTCCATATCGCGAAAATCGTCGGTCACCAGAAAATACTGGCGCACCATACGCGCCAGGTCGCTCTCCGGCAGTTGCTTCCAGATCAGCAGTTCGCGCAGAACCGCGGCATACTTGGGGCCGCTATCATCAATTGCCCGCATATCGGTCTGTCCTCGCGTGGATCAAATTATTCGCGCTCCTGACAGTGTAACAAATTCACCGTGCAAGAGCAAGGTAAATTTTGGCTGCTGGCAGGGTTTCTCAAAAGTCTTTTTCCCTGCTCCTGAACATGGCTTCGCCACCAGAGGCCGCCGTCTCCGGGGGAGACAACAGGCGCAGGGGCTGCGCCCTCTGGACTCCCGCGCGAGCTTTTTTCTGAGGTGGTGTGCGGGCTACGCTCGCACACCACCTCAGAAAAGGAGTTGGGACTGCGCCGCAGGCGCAGCGTCTCGACTTTTGAGAAACCCTGTTGCTGCTGGCCGCGACTGGCTATCGGGCCATTGCTCCTTACCTTGAGAACCCGCCTGGCTCGCGGTCATTCCTGATCAACGCTTTCTGCACAGGCTCTAAAACTTGCCCTGCTGCCTACGCGACTACCACAAGCGTGATTCTAATAGTCGAGCTTGCACCTCGCTGGGGAAAATGCCCAGCCCCTGCAAGCGGACGGAAAAAACGTGATACAATTGCATACAGATGCTCTACTTGCCCTTCGAAAAGGGCTATCTCAGCGAGGAGAAGACCGGTGGACATTTTGCGTACTCCAGACGAGCGTTTTACCAATTTACCAGGCTATGATTTTGCTCCCCAGTATGTTGAGCTTGACGGGCTTCGTATCCATTATATTGATCACGGGCCACAAGACGCAGAACCAATCCTTCTGCTCCATGGGGAACCGTCCTGGTGTTACCTCTACCGCAGGATGATTCCGCTGCTGGCTGCGGCTGGCCATAGGGTTATCGCTCCTGATCTGGCCGGGTTTGGTCGCTCTGACAAACCAGTTCGGCGTGAGGACTATACCTATCAAACCCACATCGATTGGATGCGAGGAGTGATTGAAAAGCTCGATCTGCGCCGTATCACCCTGATGTGCCAGGATTGGGGCGGTCTCATTGGCTTGCGACTGGCGGCGGAATTGGAAAGCCGTTTTGCGCGGATTGTCGCCGCCAATACCTTTCTTCCCACAGGAGACATTCCTCCGGGCAAAGCATTTCTCCGCTGGCAACGTGCCTCTCAGGAAATGCCTGTGTTTCAAGCTGGCGCTATTGTCCAGCGGGGCTGCGTGAGCGAACTGGCGCCTGAGATAGTGAAAGCCTACGATGCCCCTTTCCCCGATGAACGCTTCCTGGCAGGGGCGCGTCAATTCCCATTACTGGTTCCTACCTCACCAGATGATCCCGCGTCTGAGCCCAATCGCCAGGCCTGGGAGGTGCTGCGCCATTGGGAAAAGCCGTTTCTTACCGCGTTCAGTGATTCTGATCCCATCACCAGAGGCGCCGATTTGTTTTTACAGGCTGCTATTCCAGGGGCTGCCGGGCAACCACACACGACGATTCAGCAAGCTGGCCATTTTCTTCAGGAAGATAAAGGAGCCATGCTGGCTCAGGTTATTCTTGATTTTCTGGCTCGCTCATAAGTACTATTCTGTTCGTTTTCATTTTGCGCCGCCTGCGGCGGCGCAAAATGAAAGAAAAAAGGTTTTTGCGAGGACACCTCGCGCTCCGTCAGGGGCGCTGCCCTCCGTAAGAAACTACCAGAGTAGGA
>DASVMX010000688.1:0-9308 GCA_036384215.1 Ktedonobacteraceae bacterium
CCCCCCCCCCCCCCCCCCCCCCACCACACTCCAGACCAAAGCGAGCGCCGCAGGCGCGAGGATTCAAGTAAAAAACTTGCACATGGCGTTAAATAGCAAAAATCCAGGCTAATACATGAATATCTCAGGAGAGAAAGACAGATTTCCATGACTTCTAAGGGACTACCACGTTTTGCGCTAATGCGCTATAATCGGCCCAGACACTGAATCCTGAGAAGCAGAAAAACGAAAACCTATGAGCGAAGAGAGAGATTCCCAAACACAAACATTCGCGGTCGCCACGCTGGGCTGTAAGGTCAACCAGGCCGATAGCGAGGCTATCAGCGAGCAGATGAGCGCCGCCGGCTTTGTGCAGCGCGAGTTTAATGAGACCGCGGACATCTATATCGTCAACACCTGCACGGTCACGCACCTGGGCGACCGCAGTTCGCGACTGATGATCAGCCAGGCTCATCGACGCCAGCCAGAGGCGTTGCTGGTCGTGACCGGCTGTTACGCCGAACGCAATCCTGAAGGCGTCTCAGCCCTGCCCGGCGTCGACCTGGTTATCGGCAACCAGCAGAAAGACGACCTCGTCTCCGCCATCCAGACTCACCAGCAGGCAGTCGTGACGGACCGTACCGGCAAAATAGAGAGCGAGCCCGTAGTTGAGGCGTTCGCAGGCGCGCCTGGTGCAGCGTCAGATCTGGCCCAAAACTGGCGGGAACGCGCGGCCAGCGGAATGTTCCTGCCTGTGATGATGGCTCAGGAGCAGCATATTGGCAGCGATAGCGCGCTGGAGATCGATCTCAGCGAAGCGGAGCCGCGGCCAGATAATCCCGAACAGACGCCGTTGGTGACCGACAGCGCGGCCCCTGGTCTGGCCACGCACGCGCAGTTGCACACGCGCACCCGCGTCCAGATGAAGGTCCAGGACGGCTGCGATAACCGCTGCACCTATTGTATCGTGCCCTACGTGCGCGGAGGCTCGCGCAGCCGTGGCATTCCAGCGGTTGTCGAGCATGTGCGGCGCAAAGTGCGCGCGGGCTTTCAGGAGATCGTGCTGACCGGCATCCACCTGGGCGACTATCATCCCGAGGGCAATCAGCAGCTCGACCTGGGCGATCTGATCGCCGCCCTGCTGCGCGAAACCGAGATCCGGCGCGTTCGTGTCTCCTCGCTGGAGCCGGAAGACTTTCGCCTGGAATGGCTGGAGCTCTGGCAAGATCCGCGCATGTGCCGCCATTTCCATCTGCCCATGCAGAGCGGCTCGGACGCCATCTTGCGGCGCATGGCCCGGCGTTATCTCAGCGCGCGCTACCGTGAAATCGTCACCACCGCGCAGCGCGTCATTCCCGGCGTTGCCATCAGTACCGACATCATCACCGGCTTTCCCGGCGAGAGCGACGAAGACTTCGAGCTGACCTATCAACTGACCAGAGAACTGCGTTTCGCTAAAGCACATGTCTTCCGCTTTTCCCCGCGCCAGGGCACGCCCGCGGCCCGCATGAAGGGGCAGATCAAAGACGAGGTCAAACGCGCCCGCAGCGAGCGTCTGCTGGCCCTCAACGACAGCGACGCGCGCGCCTTCCGCCAGAGGTTCCTGGGTCAGGAAACAGATGTCCTGATCGAAGGGCGCAAACATGGCCGCTGGGAAGGGCTGACCGACAACTACCTGCGCGTCGAACTGGACGAAGCCTCCGTCGTCGCCCTCGCCAGTTCGCGGCCCACTGATGACTGGCAGAACCAGCTCGTGCGCGTGCGCCTGGACAGCCTGGCCGACGACGGTATCCTGGGCACGCTGCTCGCTGTAGCCGGGCGCTAGCACTATCGGTGAGCGCGTCGCTTTCAGAAGCAAAACCTGTGAATGGTGGAGCAAGCATCAGCTTGCCATCAGCTTGCCCCCTCTATAGTATATTTACGATAATGGATGAGTGAAACCATGATTGTTCGAAAGATGCGGATTGAGGACGTGGCGGGCATTGCGCGCGTTCACGCCCGGACCTGGCAGACGACGTACCGCGGGATTATTCCCGACGCTTACCTGGACGCGATTCAGGTGGAAGAGTGGCAGCAGCGCTGGCTGCCTGATGTGACTCAGCCAGCGCCCAATACCTCTGGCTATGTGGCGGAGAACGAGGAGAACGGGGAGATCGTGGGCTTTGTGCGCGGCGGGCCTACGCGCTACCCGGATCTGCCGTATCGGGGCGAGTTGTACGCCATCTATATTCTGAAAGAATACCAGCAGCACGGTCTGGGACGGCGCCTGGTGCGGGAACTGGCCCGCGATCTCCAGGCCGCGGGTCTGTCCGAGATGCTCCTGTGGGTGCTGGAGGGCAATCATGCTTCGCGCCGCTTCTACGAGGCGCTGGGTGGACAATACGTGAAGACCAACGATTTTGAAATTGGCGGCGTCTCCGTCAACGAATGCGCCTATGCCTGGACCGATCTCACGCCATTTTTGCAGGAAGGGCGCGCATGAAACGGTTTTTCGCTTTGCTGATCCTGGCGCTACTGCTGGCTGCGTGCGGTGATGCCTACACCATCCCCTCCGGCATAGGGCCGATTGACAGCCCGAGCGCGCAAAGCGCACAGGTCAACACGCCCGCGCAGGCCGCCACTGGCACGTTTCACGAGTTCGCGCTGCCCCAGGACAAGAGCGGCCTGATGCGTCCGACTATCGACGCGCGGGGACGGCTCTGGTTTGGCGAGATGGGCCACAATTACCTGGGCAGCTTTGATCCTCAGAGCAAAAGCTTCTGGCAGGGTACCCCGCCGAGCGGTAAATCAGGCATCATGGGCATCGTTGTCGCGCCGGACGGCAGCATCTGGTTTGCCGAGCAGTACGCTAACTATATCGGGCATTTCTCGCCGCGAAGCGGGCAATATCGCGTCTATCCCTTGCCCATGGTCAGCACACCCGACGCCAGCGATCCCGGCCACAATCTGAGCCTGCCCAGCGCACCCAACGATCTCGCGCTGGACCCGTATGGCAACCTCTGGTTCACTGAACTCAACACCGACCAGCTCGGTAGATTGAACATCGCCAGCGGCGCCATCCAGCACTATCCGCTCACGCGTGAGAAAAACGCCAGACCGCTGAACCCCTACGGCATCACCGTCGACCCGCGCGGAATCGTCTGGTTTAGCGAGGCCAGCGCCAACCTCCTGGGCAGACTCGATCCCGCCAGCGGCCAGGTCAGCACCTTTACCGTGTCGATCACCACTTCGCCGCTGATGGAACTGGCCAGCGACGCGCGGGGGCACATCTGGGCCACTGCCTTCTCCAATAGCCTGCTGCTCCAATTTGATCCCGCCAGTCAGCATTTCACCGCCTATAACGCGCCCGGCTCCAGCAGCGGTACCAGCAGTCTCTACGGCCTGTTGATCGCCAGTAACGGCGACATCTGGGTAGCAGCCACAGCCGCCAACCTCCTGGCCCGCCTCGATGTACAGGGACAGCGTTTCTACTCCTATGCCATTCCCACAGCTAACAGCCTGCCCATGGGCCTGGCCGAAGACAGCCACCACGCCATCTGGTTTACCGAATCAGGCAGTGATAAAATAGGAGTCTTGCAACCATGATTTGCGAGCCTTTTTACCGCAATTACGCCATAGAGGGACGATTGTGGCATTCAGGGTTTTCAGGTAATAGAGGAATTTCTAAGAAAGAACCAGTCATTGAATAAGATAGATACAGACATATTTCCATCATTAGCGGATTTTACAGCAGCGCGAGAGGTATTAGCGCCGCATGTATTGATGACGCCAGTGTTGGAGGTTGCCGGGCGGACAATGCCAGCGGGACAGCCGCTTTTGCTCAAGGCTGAGAATCTCCAGCGTTCGGGGTCGTTCAAGATTCGGGGCGCGTCCTATTGTATCGCGCAACTGTCGCGTGAGCAGCGTGAGCGGGGCGTGATTGCCTATTCTACCGGCAATCACGCGCAGGCCGTGGCCCTGGCGGCTGGACAGCGGGGCATTTCCGCCACCATCGTCATGTCCGCCGACGCGCCAGCTTTCAAAGTCGAGCGCACCCGCCAGTATGGCGCGCACGTCGTCTGGTCCGAACCCACGTCTCAGGCGCGGCGCGAGCTGGCCGAGCAACTGGCGCGAGAGCAGCAACTCGCGTTGATTCCGCCCTACGATCAGCGCGAGATCCTGGTGGGACAGGGCACCATTGGCCTGGAGATCATCGAGCAGAGTTCTCCTTCCGCAGTATTTGTGCCCATCGGCGGTGGCGGTTTGATCTCCGGCATCGCGCTCTCCATCAAGCTCAGCAATTCATCTACGCGCGTGATAGGCGTGGAGCCGGAATGGGAAAATGACGCCTGGCAATCCTTTGCGCGGGGGGAACTGGTTGCGCTGCCAGCCGCCAGCCAGAGCATCGCCGACGCCATCCGCGTCCAGGTGCTGGGCGACCTGCCATACGCGGTTGTGCGCCGCTATGTGGACGAAATCGTCACAGTCAGCGAGAGCCAGATCGCCAGCGCGACCCTGGACGCGCTCAACGAAATGCACCTGGTACTCGAACCGGCGGGGGCCGTGGCCCTGGCCGCTGCTCGGGAATACCAGGGCGCGCTGCCAGCCGGCAGGCCAGTGGTCGCCCTGGCCAGCGGCGGTAACACCACCCTCGCGGCCCTCTGCTCGCTTGCAAGCGCTTTTCCCGGCGTTTAGAATATCGCCAGCACCAGCAGAGCAATGAACACCACCTGTAGCGCGGTACGCAGCCCCAGCGGCGTCGGTGCCCGACCGCGCAGCGGGTTCTGCTTCAGAGCCGCGTGCACATTGGCCGGGAACATCGCCAGCAGCAGCGCAATCAGGCAGAGCGCCGCCAGGCGCGAGGTCAGCGGTAGCAGCAGTCTAAATGCCCCCAGAATCTCCAGTACGCCCGTCACCAGCACAATCAGCTCAGGCCGGGGAAAAATCCTTGGCACCATCCTGACCAGGTCAGCGCGCATCCGCGTGAAATCGAACACGGCTGCGCCGCCAGAGGCCGCCGTCTCCAGGGGAGACAACAGGCGCAGGGGCTGCGCCCTCTGGACTCCCGCAGGTCTGATGGTGAGGTGACGCGCGTCATCTCACCATCAGACCCCTCGTGGCTGCGCCGCAGGCGCAAAGCCACCATTTTTGAGAAACCCTGAGGGGGCGGGAAAATGCCATTGACACGCGTTCTCATCCTTTGTTAGAATGTCAAAAAGCCACCATTTATTTGATTTTGATGGTTACAAAGGGAGAGACAGGGCCAACTGTTCGGGGTTGGTGACGTATTTGGGCGCAGGGCAGGGGCCAGTTGGGTGCGACTCACTTGTTGCGATCTGGTCCCCAACGGAGGCGCGGCTGCGGTGCTGCCGTGGGCAGCCGTCAGAGCGGAGCCTCTGGCGAAACTCTGTATTCCGTTTTGGCGAACGCTTGGTCGCGTTCTTTCTGCCAAAACGGAAAGGAGGTGCCGCCGATGCAGCACCGGACCGGCGCGTCCGGTGGGCTCAGCTGGTCTGCCTGTCCGTTGTATTTTCCATGCCAGATGAAAGCGCGGGCATGGAGAGAAGGATACAAGAAAGGACTTGATGTATGAGCACTGTACAAACCTTCAGACTGCTTTTGCCCCGGCGCCAGGTTATCAAAGGCTTAGCGGCAGCAACCCTTACCCTGAGTCTTGCGGGCTGCGCTTCTTCCAATGCTCCATCTCCAACGAGCGCGTCGCCGGTGCCCACGTCTACGCGCCAGCCCAGCCTCATTCTCTATACCTACAATGGACATACCGAGCAGGTGCTTTCTACTGTATGGTCGCCTGATAATCAGCGTATTGCTTCTGGTTCACGCGACAAAACAGTCCAGGTCTGGGACGCGTTGAGCGGTGGCCACGCGACCACGTATAGCGGGCATAGCGGCGCCATAGCGGCGCTCTCGTGGTCGCCTGATGGCCAGTTACTTGCTTCTGGTTCCTGGGATCAAACGGTTCAGATCTGGAACCCTCTCAGTGGGGCACACCTTCTCACGTATCACAAACACACAGCCGACGTGACAACGGTCGCCTGGTCGCCGGATGGCAAATTGCTTGCCTCTGGTTCCGCGGACAAGACCGTTCAGGTCTGGGATGTCTCCACTGGCGCTCTGGCGCAAAATTATCGTGGTCACACGGACGCAGTCAATGTAGTCGCCTGGTCGCCGAATGGCACGTTCATCGCCTCCGGTTCCACGGATCAAACGGTTCAGGTGTGGGAAGCCGCGACCGGCAAACTGCTCGTCACTTTTCGCAAACATACCGGCGAAGTCAACTCGCTCGCGTGGTCACCCGATGGGAAATATATCGCCTCTGGTTCAGTCGATAAGACGGTGCGAGTCTGGGAAGCTACAACTGGCCAGCTTCGTTATACATATGACGGATATAACGTCGCAGAGGCGATCAAAAACCCTGGCAAAGGGGTCTTACCGGATCTGATCTATGCTGTCGCGTGGTCGCACAATGGCCAATGGATCGCAGCAGTCACGCAACTCTATTGTGGAGATGATTGCGGCGAAGTACTGATCTGGGACGCGCTGACGCAGAAACACTTCTCCTTTTATCCAACTTTGCCAATGTTTACACTGGTAATTTCACCCAACGACAAATACTTTGTCTCCGCCGTTGGCGCCTCACAGGTTCAGGTCTTCCGATTACAGCCGTGAACCTTCTATCCCGTCGTGAGCTGACGAGCGCGGAAACCACGCCAGAGGGCAAAGGCTTGAGAAGAGTCGTGAAATCTTTGCCAGCATGGGCATGCGCGCACGTGTCGCAGCGGCATTGCGCTCGTTAGGAGGCGTTGCTTTGCAATCTGGCGAGATAGACCAGGCACATGCTCTGCTCGCGGAGAGTGCGGCGCTGGCGCAGCAGGGGAATGATCTGCAAAGTCATGCCTGGGCACAGATCACACAGGCCAGGATCGAGCTGGTTCAACAGCATCTGGAGAGGTCCCGTTTGCTCTTTGAACAGGCCCGTTTTCACGAAGAGGATAGCGTGAAAAATATTTGATTTACCTCTTTTGCATCTTTTTGCTTGCCTTGTGAATGAAACTAGTGCTCTGTCAGCCTTCATTTGAGGGGTAGAAAAGCGGGAGTGCAGAGGGCACAGCCCTCTGCGTCTTCTTCCCCCGCGCCGCCGCAGGCGGCGCACCCCTCAAATGAAGTTGGACAAAGCACTAGTCTTGTTCACGGTTGCGCGCGCGCTCATTTTGAGTGAGATAGCGTTTGCGCAGGCGAATGTTCTGCGGCGTGATCTCAACCAGTTCGTCGTTGTTGATGAAGTCCAGGGATTGTTCCAGGCTCATCAGGATCGGCGGAGTGAGGCGCACAGCGATGTCTGAAGTGGAGGAGCGAATGTTGGTTTTCTGCTTCTCTTTACAAACATTGACGACCATGTCCATCGGGCGGGCGTTCAAGCCAACGATCATGCCTTCGTAGACCAGCGTGTTGGGCTCAATAAAGGTATCGCCGCGCTGCTGGGCGTTGCTCAGACCATAGGTAAGCGCGATGCCCTGCTCCGAGGCGATCAGAGCGCCCATGCGAGTGCTGCCGATTTTGCCTAGCCAGGGCTCGAAGCCAATCAGGCGGCTGCTCAGGGCGCCGTTACCCTGCGTGAGGGTCAGGAAGGCGTTACGAAAGCCGATCAGCCCGCGCGTGGGAATCTGGTACTCCAGGCGTACGTTGCCGTTGCCGTCGTTGGTCATGTTGGCCAGTTGGGCTTTACGGCTCGCCAGGGTCTCGGTGAGCACGCCAATATAGGTATCGCGCGTATCGATCACCAGGTGCTCGATTGGCTCTTCAACTTTGCCGTTCTCGTCCTCGCGCGTGATAACTTCGGGACGCGAGACCTGTAGCTCATACCCTTCGCGGCGCATGGTTTCGATCAGCACGGAGAGGTGCAGTTCGCCGCGACCCGAGACGATAAACTCATCGGGCGAGTTGCCGTCCTCGACGCGCAGGCTGACATTGACTTCCAGTTCGCGATAGAGGCGCGAGCGCAGTTGCCGCGAAGTGGAAAACTTGCCATCGCGTCCAGAGAACGGGCTGGTGTTGACGCCAAAGGTCATTTTCAGCGTTGGTTCCGAGATCTCGATGGTCGGCAGCGCCTCAGGATGATCGATGTCAGCGATGGTTTCACCAATGTTGGCGTTGGCGATGCCAGTGAGTGCGACGATATCGCCGGCCTGGGCTTCGGGCACTTCCAGGCGCTGGAGTCCACGATAGGAGAAGACCAGCGTGACCTTCTGGCGCGAGATGTCGCCATCGCGAGAGATCTGCGCGACCTGCGTGGCCGGGGCGATGCGCCCGCGCACAATACGCCCGATGGCGTATTTGCCCTTGTAATCGTCGTAGTCCAGCGCCGTGACCAGCATCTGGAGCGGAGCCTCGGCATCCACCAGCGGCGGCGGCACAACCTTGAGGATCGTTTCAAAGAGCGGCTCCAGGTCTGTGCGCTCGTCCTCCGGCGCGTACATCGCCACACCGTCGCGACCAATCGCGTAGAGCACCGGGAAATCGAGCTGCTCGGAGCTTTCAGCCAGTTCCAGGAAGAGATCCTGCGTCCACTCCAGCACCTGGTCGATGCGCGCGTCCTTGCGGTCAATCTTATTGATGACCACAATCGGACGCAGGTTCAACTGCAGCGCCTTTTGCAGCACAAAACGCGTCTGAGGCATCGGACCCTCGGCTGCGTCTATCAGCAGAATGCAGCCATCGGCCATATTGAGCACGCGCTCCACCTCACCGCCGAAGTCCGCGTGTCCGGGGGTGTCGATGATATTGATTTTCACGCCGTGATACGTGATGGCGGTATTCTTGGCCAGGATGGTAATGCCGCGCTCGCGCTCCTGGTCATTGGAATCCATAATCAGCTCGCCAACCTGCTGATTCTCACGAAAAATGTGGCTCTGTTTAAGCAAGCCATCGACCAGGGTCGTCTTGCCGTGGTCGACATGGGCGATAATAGCGACATTGCGAAGATCTGCCCGTTCTGTCAGATGTTCATTCTGGGGCATGGATTGTACAACCTGCATGTATTTTATGATAACTCCCACAAAGCATAAGAAAACCGGGCCTGTCGTCAATTGCCCGGTAGATTGGACCCGTAGACCGTTATTCTCAGCCCCATTATATCATACTTTTCCTCAGGTGCAGCCAAATGTCCCAGTCAATTTGCTCACACCACCTGCCACCTGCATCCCTACACCCTTCTCTCTGTCCACGTCCAAAAGAAGCGCGGTTGTCGTGTGAAGATGGATGTAACTATTCAGGACCCCTCGCCACCTGCGGTGGCTCGCCCGTTAGGAAGGAAGAGTTCTGGGGCGGGCACG
>DASVMX010000689.1:0-3812 GCA_036384215.1 Ktedonobacteraceae bacterium
AATTGTCAAACAGGAAAGAAAAGCAAGAACTGGCTGGACGGCTTAGCCGTCCAGCCAGTTCTTGCTTTTCTTTCCTGTTTGACAATTCAGGTGGTCTTTCTGCTGGGAGCTCGCCTCCGTTTGGCTAGATCAACCAGTAGCTGTTACTAGTGAATTGAATGTTGTCAGTTAGACGGACACTATCGGCGTAGGCGGCCACGGCCAGGAGGAAACCGGGCGAGGAAAGTGTAGGCGTAAGATCGGGCAACACATCCAGCGCGGCGAAGGTCGAGGGGTCGCAAATGGCCGCGTAATCCAGGCGCAACAGCGAGGAAGACGAGATCACCTGGGCCATCGTCTGTTCCAGCAAGGCGACCTGGCGCTCACCCTGCTCAATCTGAGCCCTGGCGCTTAAGAGCGCGCGGTAAAGCAGCGGGACAGCCTGGCGCTGGCTGGGAGAGAGCAAAACATTGTCGCAACTCAAAGCCAGCCCATCCCCTTCGCGCACGGTGGGCAATACACGCAAGGTAGTATCAATCGAAAAATCATGGACCAGGCGCCGCAGCAGCGCGACCTGCTGCACGCTTTTCTGACCGAAATAGGCGATATCCGGGCGAATCAATTGCAAGAGCTTGGTAAAAATCGTCGCCGTCGCGCGCGCCTGTTCCGGGGCAAGCGAACACTCCAGGCGCTCTACCACCGCGCCAGAGGTCATCACATAGGTCGCGAAAGTCGGAGGATAGATCTCTTCCGGGCGCGGAATAAAAACGACATCAATCTGGGTCGCTTCCAGGAGTTGAACATCCCTGGTCAGGTCATAAACCAGGCCTGTACTCTGGTGAAGGGGGTGAAAAGTATTTTGGGTAGCAAAAATGCTCACAACCGTAATCTCGCATTCGCGTTGCGCGGCTCTCACCAGGGAGAGATGCCCGGAATGCAAACGGCCTGAGGTAGGAATAAAACCAACGGGACCACCGGCAAGCCACCCTCGCGCCGTTTCGGTCATTTCATCCAGGCTGTGTATAATGCGCATCGTGCGTTCCATTCGGAAAAAGCGTTCGCTATTTGCCCTTTATGAGAAACCCTCTTATTCCGCTTTGGCAAACCGCTCAATCGCGGTTTCTCTCGCCAAAGCGGAATGGAGGAACCCCAGGTGCTCCTCTCCCTTCTCTCCCTCGTCTCCCAGAAAATCAATCCCCAAAGCATCGCTGTAGGCACCCCAAAAACGATTTCTACCAGTATACAGTGAAATCCCTCTTCCTCCAACTCTACTGACCAAAAAGCACTACCAGACCCATCCATCCGCTCTTTTCATCGCTCCTTTCCCACAACAGCGCGCCAGAAAGGAGGCAAGCGGGCGTATATGTTATACTAATTCGAGGAGGTATTCATGAGCAATTCAGCAAGCCGAAAGATTGGTCCGTGGGTTGGCGCTGGCGCGGCTGCGCTGCTGGCTGGCGTGGGGGTTGTGGCTTTGCGCCACGCGTTGGAGACGCCGCAGCCTCTCAAAAGCGTCTTGCCAGGAGAGGCCCATCTCTATCGCTGGCAGCGGTTCAGCATCTTCTATAAAGTCCTCGGCGACCCTGACGCGCCCCCACTGCTGCTGCTGCACAGGCCGGAAACTGGCGCCTCCGGGCACGAGATGGCCCTGATTATGGCCCCTCTGGCCGAGACGTACCGCGTCTACGCGCCGGATCTGCTGGGCTTCGGGCTTTCGGACAAGCCAGGCGTGGAATATTCAGCGAAGCTCTACAATACTCTGTGCCAGGATTTTCTGCGCGAGGTGGTGCAGCGTCCCGCGACGCTGCTGGCCAGCGGGCTGAGCTGCAATTACGCAGTTGCCGTCGCGGCCAGCGCTCCTGAACTCTGCTCTTCCCTGGTACTGATCTCGCCTCTCGCCCTCCAGGGCCAGCCAGCATCCAGGCTCGCCCAATGCGCTGAAAAACCTCCTGTCAAGGCACTGCTCTATCCCCTGCTCAGCACTCGCACGGCGTTTCGCCTGACAAATCGCCTGTGGCGAAAAAACGGGGAGGACTTCGCCCGCTTTTACGCGAATACGCACCAGTTCGGCGCTGAACACGCCGCGATGGCGCTCCTGGCGGGCAGACTGGTCCAGAACGTGGAGCTGCTGTTCGAGGCGCTCCAGCAGCCCGTTCTGATGGTCTGGGGCACACACGCGCTGGAAAGCCAGCAGGCGGTGGATGCGCTGCATCGCACGGCGGTGCTGGCCAATTCGGCGCGCCAGATGCGCAAAGTCGAGCTGATCCAGCAAGCAGCACGCGATGTTCACACGGAGCAGCCCACAAGCGTAATCCTGGCCATCAAACGCTGGCAAGCCGAAATACGCCAGGCGGAACTTCCATTGGCTGAGAACCCTCCCGTCTTCACGCTCGCGGCCGCGAACCAGCCGGAGACACGCGCGGTCAATCAGGCAGCCCAGGAGTTCAACACCGATGCGGTGAACCTCGCTCCCGCGGACTCTCTCTCCACACCAGATACCCAGGAGATAGAGCACAAACCCGGCGAGCTGGCAGGGGGCAAAACGGCAAAGCTGGAGATCATTGCTTATTGCGTCAAATGCAAACAGAGACGCCCCATGCAGGATGCTCACGAAGTCATCATGAAAAACGGGCGTCCCGCCATGCGCGGTGTGTGCCCGGTCTGCGGCACCGGACTTAATCGCATTGGAGGTACTCACTGAAACAACAGCATTAATGAATTTTTTGACAGGCGGCGAAAAGTGACCATAATCACTTGACGACAACCAGATGAGAAAGTATAATCACGTTCGTGTCTGAAACTGACTGGCGCAAAAATAAGCATGGACCAATCTATGCCAGAAAAGGCTTTGCTGCTGACCTGGCGGATAACTCTTTTCCCGATCGAGATTATATACTCGATCCACCCGAGAGAGCATCAGATTGCCGCCTGGGTATCCAGGCATAAAGGAATATATCAGGAACCCCAGCGCCAACACCAAGTCTGAGAAGAGGACACATCAGCCGATCCACCTGGACAGCGCGGTGTCTTTCTGTCGCCAGCATGGTTCAGACCGCCGTTCCGTGTATATCCCACACTCAGCCACAAGGCTGAGCGGACTAAGATATAGAAGCAAAACTATCACGAACGAAGCGAGAAAGATGAAGATCACCAGCGAGGTAATCACGGCGACTAGCGGTCGCCTGTGTTTATAGAATCAGGTCGTTTCTTTGTCGCGTATATTGTAAACCCGGTGGATGAAATGAGAGAAAAGCGAATCTCTCAGGATCATCCCCATTTCCCCTCAACACCAGGGAGGAGTATTGTATGAGTATTGGTGGACAGAACGAGTCGGAACAGAAGGTGTACCGTCTGACGCCCGATGGATATGCAAAGAATCAAGAGCGGCTCGAATACCTGGTCAAGGTCCGGCGCAAAGAGATTGCGGACTACATTCACGAGGCCAAAGAGGCCGGTGATATCAGCGAAAGCAGCGCTTATGAAGATGCAAAAAACGAGCAGGCTATGGTAGAGGGCGAGATTTTGAAGCTTGAGCGCTTGCTCGAAATGGCCGAGATCATGACGGCGATGAATACCGACACGGTCAGCGTCGGCATGCAGGTGGACCTTACCACCCAGGCAGGCGCGACCCGAACCTTTAAGATCGTCGCGACCTTCGAAGCCGATCCCAAACAGGGTCTGATTTCCGATGAATCGCCCGTCGGCAAGGCGCTGGTCGGTCACAAGGTTGGTGATGTTGTAGAGGTTTCGACCCCTGGTGGCGTGACTGTCTATACCATTCGTAAAATCAGCTCGATTCTCTAGAGAGCTAACAAAACTCAACAAGCAGACGC
>DASVMX010000690.1:0-8868 GCA_036384215.1 Ktedonobacteraceae bacterium
TTTCCTCTTCTTAGAAGGGAGCTTGCCTCCCGGTTTAATTTAGCCATTCACCGGGGGCATTGCTGCGAATGCGCACGCCGCCTTCGCGGTTTTTGATAACTTTGGCGTCGTCGGCCATACGCTGGCGCAACTGCGACATGCTTGTGCGCTGCCAGTAGGCCGCCGGGAAGAGCCCAATAGCCAGGGCCAGTGTGCCGCCGATCTCAGAGCGATTGAAGGGCAGGCCAGAAGGCAGCGGTAGCGGTACATGGGTGAGCACACCAGCACGCAGGAGCAGCACGAAAATAAAGACTGCCAGCTCAATCAGCGAGGCGACCGTGAATGAGAGAACCACGATGGGCCGCTTCTTGCGGGAAGCTATGGCCAGAGCAAGGTTCAACACAAACAGAAAAGCCGCCACAAACAGCACTATCGTCACCAGCATGCTTGTAAAAGAGCTCAGCCCTTGTGAACTGGCCAGGTGAGCCGCGTCCAGGGCGGCGAGAGAAAGAATAGTCAATGATTCCTCCACCAATAAGCCCGAAGTGGGCGAGACAGCCAGAGAAAGCCAGGCAGACTTACGAATACGTTAAGAGAAGGTTGGAAAAAGCAACCTCCGAGCCATCCAGATTGACCAGCATGCCGACGCCGCCGCTGGAGAAGGAGTGATCCTTCCAGGTGCCAACCTGTTTGTCATTCACTATAAAAGTGAACATGCCGCCCGAGGCAGTGATTTTGACAGTATTGACGTGCGATGGCCCGTTGCCCTGTTTAAACTCTTTTCCAAAGTTCTTGTTCCAGAGTTTGTTCCAGGGGTCCGCGCCCTTTTTGCTATTGTCGTATTTCCAGAACTCATACTGACCGCCAGAATTATTGAGAATCTCAAAGGCGTAAAACTTATCAACCTGTGGTTTATTCGGAACATTCTGGATGGTCGTGTATAAGATCATGCCAAACAGGTTATTTGGGGCGGTCTGATTCCCCTTTACCTGCTCCATTGTTAAAGAATAGGTAAAAGGCCCGTTGACCGTCGTGTTGTTCGCGAGGACAGAGGCGCTTTTCTGCTTATCGTGATTGGTAATATGGTAAGCGCTATCCTGAAACTCGCAGTTGAACCAGCCCTGAGAGCCAGTTGGCCACTGGTTTGTGTTCTGGCTCAGAGTATCTGAGAAGATGATATTGGCGTTTGCTGTGGCGCTGGCCTGAACCCCTGCCGTTGCCTGTAAATTAGGCGTGTGCCGCGCTTTCGCCGCCTGGTTTGTCTGGTTGTTGTGACTGCGCAGCGCCAGAAAGACTCCAGAACCCGCTGCCACAACGATTACCGCCAGAACAATGCTGATGATGCGCATGCGGGTGCTGAGGCCCCTTGCGGGCTTCTCAGCGGGCTGTTCCGAGGGTTGTGCAGGCAGGTAGCCGGTCATAAAACGCCCTGGCTGGCCCGCGATAGGAACCTGCACAATTTTTACCGACTCGGTGAGTTTCATGGTTCCTGTCCCGTCGCCATTCGCCGGGAACTGGGCCAGCGCGCTGAGCATGCCGGTTGGGCTGGATAGCTGTTGGGAAGAGAAATTTTTGAGTTCGTCTGTATTGTTTACTACAGCATCCTCTACCTGTAACGTGCCGCTGGCTTCCGCTGAGAAGGCCTGGCTCTGCTCTTGCGCGTCGGCCTGCAAGCCGGAGAAGCCCGGGAGCCCTGTGCGTTTGAGATTGCCCGTGGCTTCAGGCGGAGCTGGAAAGCCGAGCGTGGGAACCTTTCCCAGCACCATTTGCTGATTTTGGGCGGTGGCGCTGGCCTGCTCGGTTTCCGCGATCAGTTCGGATGTGATCAGCGGGACAGGGTTAGTGGGCTGTTCTTCTGGCAGCGCGCTTGCAGGCGAGAGTTGCGTTCCCTCTCCGCTCTGGTTCTGCGCGTTCGCGGATGCCGCAGGCACGGATGTCTGTGTGCGCCACTTGGGGTCAAAAAGTCCGCCGCGGCGCGGCGCGGCTGCTCCTGCAGCCGGGGCCGTGCTGACATCTCCAGACAACTCGCTCAGAATATTCAACGTGTGTGTGGCTTTGCTCTCCACCTGAGCCGGAGAAGTCGCTGCCAGCGCGAGGCGGAACGCGGAGGCTAGCTCGCTCGCGTGTGCGTAGCGCTCGGCAGGCCGCTTGGCCAGCGCGCGTAGCAGTGCCTGTTCAGCCGCCTGGGGCAGATCCGGGCGCAGCGCGCGAGGGGATGGCGGCGCGCTCTGCACGTGCTTCATCGCCACCTCGCCGATTGAGTTACCCTGGAAGGGTGGGACGCCAGTCACCATCTGATAGAGCACCGCACCCAGTGAATAGATATCAGCTCGCCCATCTACCGCCTGGCTCAGCACGTATTCGGGCGCGATTGCGTTTAACATGCCCGCTACTGGCCGGCGCACGCTGGCAAAATTCTTCTCGATGGTCAGGCTGGCCAGGCCAAAATCAGTGATGAACAGATCACCCGCGGGCGTTACCAGGATATTGCTGGCTTTCACATCGCCGTGGAGGATGCCGCGCGCGTGGGCATAGTCCAGTGCCGCGGCCAGTTGCTCAAGATAGTGCTGAATGTGCACGAAGGGCAGCGCGCGCGCGCGGGCGAAAGATGCTTCCAGGCTTTCTCCGGCGATATAGGGCGTGATCTGATAGATCAGTTGCTCCTGCCGCCCATGCTCAAGCACAGGCAGAATATGGGGATGCTCAAGAGACGCGCCGCGCGCGACCTTTTCCTCCAGGCGTTGTAGAAAGAGTGCGTTATCGGCCTCCGCCAGGGAAGAGGCCGGGAAAAAGACTTTAATGGCTACCTGTCGATCAGCCCGGACAGCCAGGTAGATCGTACCCATTGTTCCCTGACCCAACAAGCGCTGTATAACGCTTTTCCCCAATTCCATCCCAGTCAATGCTTCAGGACTCATGAGATCTTTCCTTCTTCTTACAATTCGCCGGCGCTTCCTTGAAGATCACCGGGAATACCGCAGCCACTTCTTTCGCCTGGTTGTGTTACTCGTCTGGAACACCCCTCTTATTCTGCTCTAGCAAACTGTTTTCTTACTAACACGCCGTTTTCTCGCCAAAGCAGAAATGAGGACCCCTTGCTTCTGTCTATGCGAAGAAAAGCTCGCGGCCTGTGCAGGCGTCTCAAATAACAATAGCGTCCTATATCCAACCGGGCGCCTGCACCCGCCTGGTTGCCAGATAGAAGATCAACTCATACGATATGTTCTGACTTATCTTACTAAAAGATGATCCTATCTGGCAAGTTGTTCTCCATCGCGACAGGAAAAAAGTCACGGAAACCGGGCCAGGAAGTTTCATGTCTTTCGACCGGGATTCATGACCCTAATGGAGAGTGACCAGCATGTTTGAGAAGGCCACCTCGGTCCCTTTGAGGTTGACCAGTAGACCCACCGAGCCGGGTTGGAGATCGGTATCTTTGGTGGTGCCCACCTGAACATTGTTGACAAAGAACGTGAATGAACTGCCATTTTCAAGCAGTTTGACGGTGTTGATTGCCTTCGGACCGTGCCCACCGTGAAATTCTTTGCCCGCTTTAAATGTCTTCAACTGTTTCCAGGGATAAGACTTACTCTGGTCATACTTATAGAAGCCATAGACGCTGTTGGTGCCTTCGTTAAGTATCTCAAACGAGTAGAACGTTTCCACCTTCTTGGTGCTCACATTGTAGTTAAACATCACACCAAATGTGTTGGCTGTAGATGTCTCGTCACCGCTGATGGCTTGCATTGTAACAGTATAGACCATGGTGGGGCCGCTAAACTTTTGATCGACTACCATACCAGCACCATTATTGCTCTGGTCCAGTATATGGTAGGTGTTGTCTTTGAAGAAATGCTGGGCATCAAGCCCCAGGTTATGAATGTTCTGGGTGAGCGGATCTGAGAACAGGATATTTGCCTGAGCGGTCGCTGTTGCCTGGACAGAGGCTGACGAAGGTGCTCCACCGGGCGTTATCGGAGAAGCGCCTGTGCCTGCCGTGCCGCGTGAGCGCAGCAGCGCGAAGCCACCGCCGATGCCGCCTGCCACGAGCGCAACCAGAAGCAGCACGAGAAGCGCTTTTGAGAGCGGGTTCTTCTTACCCGTTCCTGGTAAGCCCGAGTCGGGATTGGCAACCTCTGGTTGTTGAATTGGCAGCAGGCCGGTGACATATTGACCGGGAGCCACGGGCACACGCACGACCTTGACCTGGCTAGTGAGTTTAATGGTATTGTTCCCCGCCTGCGGTTCCGCGTTTAACAGGCTTAGCGCGCTGGTGGTCGATTGCGTGGAAGGCGAGAGTTGTTGAATATTGCCAGTCGGGAAGGCTTGTTGAAATGTTCCCGTGGCGAAGGGCTGTTGTAGCGTGCCAGTAGAATTCGCGAAGAATCCGAGCGGCTGCGCCCCCGTATCCGGCGCGAAATCCGCCTGGCCGAAGGCCGCTTGCTGGGGATTGGTCGTCGTCATCTGGCCTGTCGCGAAAAAGCCGGCTTGCGCGGTGTTGGGATTGACGACTGCCTGCATCGTGCCCGTGTTATCTCCGATGCGCGGGAAGAGACCAGTCTTGGAAAGCAGGCCAGCCCCGGCTGGACGCTGCTCTGGTTCTGCCTGGAACGAGGCCGTGGGCGCCTGCGCACTGAACTGGGCACCTGTATTGAATTGAGCCTGCGTGGCATCCATCGCGGCCATTGTGCCTGTTGCCTGCCACCTGGGATCAAACAGGCCGCCCTTGCGCAGCGCGGTAGTATTTCCGCCAGTTGCCCCGGAGAGCAGGCCGCCGCGTTTGCCGCTAATGCCCTGCGTGCTGGCGCTGTTCTGGAAGGATGGCTCGGTCAGGGCTGAACGGAAGGCGAGCGCGAACTCCTGCGCATTTGAAAAACGCTCTTCTGGCCGTTTCGACATCGCGTGTAGCAGTACGCGCTCTGCGGCTTCCGGTAGATCCGGGCGCAGCGAGCGCGGCATCGGCGGCGTCATGTGCAGTTGTTGGGACGCGATCTGCATTGGCGTCTCGCCCTGGAACGGCGTCGTGCCCGTCAGCATCTGGAAAAGCACCACGCCCAGCGAATACTGGTCGGCGCGGCCATCTACCTCGCCGCCGATCACCTGCTCGGGTGACATATAATCGGGCGTTCCCACCGGAGCGCCCGCGCCAGTCAGGCGCATCTGCTCGGACTGATTGTCCGATAGCACCTTCACCAGGCCGAAATCGGTCAATAGCAGGCGCCCCTCCGGCGTCAGCAGCATATTGGCCGGCTTAATATCGCGGTGAATCACTCCGCGCGCGTGAGCGAAATCCAGGGCCGCCGCCATCTGCTCAAGATAGTTAAGCGAATTAGTGAACGACATCAGCCCCTCGCGCTCCATCACATCGCGCAGCGTGCCTGCGCTGATATAAGGCATCACCAGGTAAGCCAGGCCACCTCGCTCGCCGTACTCATAGACCGGCATAATATTCGGGTGTTCCAGCGAGGCCGCGGCGTCCGTCTCGCGGCGGAAGCGCTCCAAAAAAGCAGTCAATTGATGAGGCTTCAACGCCGTCGCGGGCATTAATACCTTCACCGCCACCTGCCGGCGCGGGCGCGACTGCTGCGCCATATACACGGCGCCCATTCCACCCTGTCCGACTAATTGCTGCAACGTGCAGGTTCCTAATACCGTTCCAATTAAAGCTTCAGCATTCATCAAATCCTACCTCTTTTGGCTGGTGCCGTTTTATTTACGTCAGCGTATATACAGATGTACGCGCTGAATCTGGCCCCTCATTCATTCTCCACAGGCGCGTATCTCAGCCGCGCCCCCGCGGCGTTTTCTACCGCGTTTTCCTTAACAAATAGCCCTACTGCTGTACATGTTAGTCAAAATCCCGCCATATGGCAATGGATGAGCCTGCTAAACATGACCAAAGTAATGGTCGTGGGGTGTTTCTTTCTGTATCATTGCACCGCGGCTCATATTTCCCGCCCAAATTTTCAGGCCCATCAGAGCCCATAAAGCAGAAAATCGGCACCAGAAAAAGCCCCTTATAAAAGAAAACGGTTTAGTAAGGGAGAATTTGGAGAATGGTACTTCTTTCTATTCTGAATGCTCTTGGCGTGTTAGACCTCCTCGACTACGTCGAGGGGATCGATGTCTTCTGCATTGTCGACGGGGATCTCCTCTTCTTCGACGCGAGCGATCATGGAGGGAACAGTGCGGCTCTGGAGGATGATGCCGCGTTTGAGCACCTGGGTAGCCTGGGCGAAGAGGGGGCGCAGGCGTTCGAGGCGAACATGGTAGATTTTGAGTCGCTCGGCGTGTTGTTCGGCGCGCTGGCGGGCGGCGTGGCTGCGCTGATCTGCTTCGTCGGAAGACGTAGGCAGATCCGGCTGCCAGATCTTGTGCAGGTCGAGCGCGTGACCAACAGCGGTTTGCAGTTGTTGCAGCAGATCGATGGTCTGATTGAGCAGCATGAGCAGGTCGCCTTCGGCCATGTCGATGCGCCTCAGCAGGCCGCTGAGCGACATGCCGCGCGCCCAGGCGAGGGCGACTCCGTGGAATTCGGGTACGATGATTGGCGAGAGTGGCAACTGGGCCTGCTGCTCGACACGGTGAACGCTCTGGACGATGCTCGCAAGGTCGCGCCTGACCTGGACGAGTTTGTTGCTGAGCACATTGCGGTTGTTGAGGCGGCGGTCGTTGTCGTAAGTGAACCAGCTACAGACTTCGGCCAGCTCCGCGGCGCTGAGTTCGTCCAGCACGCCCATCAGGACCATATCCACCAGCAGGACGCCGGAGGGATGGAAGATACTGCGCAGGAGCTGACCGGCGAGGGTCAACTGGTCCTGGGTGTTGATGTAGTTGAGCGCGCGCAGGGCATAGACAGTGCCGTCGAGTTCCGCCGCGCCGGCGCGACTGAGCGGGTAGGCGCCGATTTTCTGGCGTCGTTTCTCCAGAGCCTGCGCGGCAGCGTCCGAGGCCAGCCCTTTCTTGCGGCCGGCTTTCTTGGCTCGCTGCTGCTTCTGCTCCAGTTTTTGCAGGCGAACCATCTCGCGCTGCTCCCAGAGGATGTAGCGCTGGTATTCGCGCAGGCTGGAGGCACAGATGCGGCGCAGGTGGCGGGTGTCGCCAGGCCGCCAGAGGCTGAGCACCGAGTTATAGCGAATGGCGAACGAGCTGATTACAGGGTGCAGTTCGTCGGTGATGCGCGCGAAGGCTGGCTCGAATGGTTCCCAGGGCGAATACGGGATAATCGCGGAACCGTGAATATCCATACCGCGCCTGCCTGCGCGCCCGGTCAACTGGCTGTATTCGTTGGGTGTGAGCAGGCGCATTTCCTGGCCGTCGAACTTGCTCAGGCTGCCGACCACGACCGAGCGCGCGGGCATGTTAACGCCGAGCGCCAGGGTGTCCGTGGCGAAGACGGCGCGCAGGTGGCCGCGCGCGAAAAGCGTTTCTACCAGCACTTTGAGCGCGGGCAGCAGTCCAGCATGGTGGAAGCCCAGGCCGCGCGGGAGCAGATCGATCAACGCGTGTACCTGCTGGAGATTGCGGTCCTCAGGCGGCAGATGTTCCAGCCACTCGCTGACCTCCTGGCGCAGCAGTTCGGCCTCTTCCGGTGAGGTGAAAAAGTGGCGAGCGGCGCTCAGCGCGGCCTCTTCCACGACTTTGCGTCCGGGCAGGAAGTAGAGGGTGGGCAGGAGATTGGCCTCCCGCAGGGCGGTCAGGATCTCGCCTGGCTCCGCGCTCTTGTGTGGCCTGGGACGCCGGGGCTTTTTCTCGCCCTCTTCAGCGCTCGCGGCGCTGTTTGCCTCGGCGTTTTCGCCCGCGGCAGGCTGGCTCTCTGGCTGCGTTTCTTCCGTATCCTCGTTAAAGGCGTAGCGACGGTTGCGACCCTGAGCCATGGCCATTTTTGTTTCGCCGCCAACGTTGAGAAAACGCTCCACGCGCTGGGCATTGGCATCCATCACCATATGCAATTTATTATCCAGGAAGTAATAGTGTTCCAACGGTACCGCGCGCTCAGTATGCACCACCAGCGAGATGGGCCGGTGGACGCGGCTGATCCAGTCCGCCAGGTCTTCGGCGTTGCTGGCGGTCGCGGAGAGGCCGACCAGTTGTACTGTGGGGGGCGAGCAGATAATGGCCTCTTCCCACACGGGTCCGCGTCCGGCGTCGCTCAGATAGTGAAGCTCATCGAAGACAATATAGCCGACATCCGCCAGCGAGGCAGGCGTTGTGCGCTCACCCCCGGCGAAACGCTCGGCTCCCTCTTCGAGCAGCATATTGCGGTAGACCTCGGTGGTCATAATCACAATCGAGGCCTTGCTACGCTCGACGATATCGCCCGTCACCAACCCCACAGCCTCAGGGCCATAGAGGTTGCACAGATCACGGTACTTCTGATTGGAAAGCGCCTTCAGCGGGGTTGTATAGATCACGCGCTGATTATCTTGTTGCGCGCGCCAGATCGCGTACTCGGCCACCAGTGTCTTGCCAGTGCCAGTTGGCGCGGTTACCAATACCGAGCGACCATGCGCGAGATGCTGCATGGCCTCAAGCTGAAATGGATCTATAGGAAATGGATAGCGTGCCGCGAATACCGAAAGGTCTGCCCAGGATTCCCGGGTGTTCTCGCCTGATTCTGCCGCCACCTGCTCGTCCATTAGTGTTTTCTCTCTGGTACTTTCTCTGGTGAATTTAGGAATATGTGACAACGATCCAAATTGTATGGCTTCTATTGTAACATGAATGCTTATTGGGAACAAGCCAACAATTTTCCTTTCTCAGGGATTCTCAAAAGTCTCTTTCCTGGCAGCCGAACACGGCTGCGCCGCCAGAGACCACCGTCTCCGGGGGAGACAACAGGCGCAGGGGCTGCGCCCTCTGGACTCCCGCAGGTCTGGTATTGAGGTG
>DASVMX010000691.1:0-12532 GCA_036384215.1 Ktedonobacteraceae bacterium
AGCTGGCGCTGATCCTGGGGTGCGAGCAGTTGGAGGTCGAAGAGCGATTCGGGATTATCGGGTTGGATGATGGCGAGGACGAAGCCGTTGATGCGCAGTGTGGTCTGGCGATTGAGAATATAGGTTTGCATGGCTCCCATTTTGCGGCAGAAGGAGATGCCGCCCATGAAGCCGATTAAGAAAAAGACGCCAAAGGGTACGGCCAGGACAAGTCCGGCAAGGCTGAGCAGGAAGGCGGTCCCGGTGGCGAAGACGAGCAGGACGGGATTGGGAAAGGAGAGGGTCCAGCCAATCAGTACAGCCGGGATCAGGCCGATGAGCATGACGATAAAGCAGCCATAGGTTGTAGCGACGAGCCAGAAGATGCTGGTGAAGTTTTTGGGCGAGAGGTCGCGCCCGCTCAATTTGTTTTTATTCTCCAGGGTGAGCATTGGGCCTTGATAGCCCATGCGCAGGGCGTGAATGAAGCGCAGGACGAGCACGCAACCACCCAGCGAGACGAGGGCAAGAACCCAGCCCGCGGCGACGAGGGCGTCTTGCCATTTTAAATAGAAGGTGAATTCGTGGGTATACCTGGGCCAGAGCAAGATTCCGCCGCTGAGTCTCAACAGCAGGCAGAGCACAAAGCCGGCGCACATCAGCCAGGCCAGTCGGCTGGTGCGTTGATACGCCTGGCGCGTCAGGTTATAGCGATAGATCTGGTCGCTGGATTGTGTCATCGTATTTTCCCATCTATCATTGCGGCTCTTACCTAGTATAACGTAGCAGTTTCTGTCTGAGTTACAATCCTTACGCGCCTGCCCGCGTTTCGTGGCGCAGGTCGTCGAAGAGGATTGATTGCAGGTAGCGTTCCGCCATGCTGGGAAAGAGCGTGACAATGACTTTGCCGCGGTTCTGTTCTTTACGGGCTTCTTGTAAAGCAGCCCAGGCGGCCGCGCCGCTGCTGAGACCGACAGAGAGACCTTCTTCGCGCAAGACCTGGATGGCGGTGGCGACGGCGTCCTGATCGCTAACGGCGATGACGCGGTCGATCAGGTCCGCGCGCAGGGTGTCCGGGATAAAGCCCGCGCCCAGTCCTTCTATGCGGTGTGGACCAGGGCGACCACCGGAGAGTAGCGCGCACGAGGCCGGTTCAACTGCCACAACCTCCAGCGAGGGTTTGTGCTGGCGCAGGCCTTCGGCCAGGCCGGTCAGTGTGCCTCCGGTGCCGACGCCGATGACGATGATATCGACCAGCCCCTGCGTATCCGCCCAGATCTCTTCCGCGGTCCCTTCGCGGTGCGCGTGCGGATTAGCCCGGTTATAAAATTGCTGCGGAAACCAGGTGTTGGGCAGAGTTGTGCGCAGTTCGATAACCTTATTGATGGCCCCGCGCATCCCCTGCTGGCCGGGAGTCAGCACCACCTGAGCCCCAAAACGGCGCAGCAGCAGGCGGCGTTCCAGGTGGATGGTATCCGGCATGGTGAGAATACACTGATAGCCGCGCGCCGCGGCCAGCCAGGCCAGGGAGATTCCCATATTGCCGCTGGTCGGCTCGGTAATTGTGCTGCCAGGTCGCAGCAGACCCTGAGTCTCGGCTTCGCAGATCATCTGGTAGGCAGCGCGGTCTTTGCTGCTTGCCCCCGGACTAAACATCTCCAGTTTCGCCAGCAACGTCGCGGGCGTGCCCGCCGCCAGGTGTTGCAATTCAACCAGGGGGGTTCCACCGATCAACCTGGTTACATCCTTCGCCCAACGGGCCATACGTTCTCCTGATTTCACGTGTTTTTTGGGATTCTTATTGCCCGGAACTGCTCGAATCATCCAGCACTGCCTGAATCATAAAAAGGAGTTCCTGAATGCGAAAAGGCTTGCGCAGCAGCAGGCCGGTTTGCAGGCCCATGCGCTGGAGTTCCCAGTCATAACTGCCGGTAATCACAATGATCGGCGTATGCCGGGTATCGCTATGCCCGCGCAAAATTTTATAGAGCGAGACGCCATCCAGATTCGGCAAACCGACATCCAGGAGGATCAGGTGCGCCCCCAGTTTTGGCAACTGATCCCTGGCCTCCTGCCCATCGCTAAAGATGTGCAGGCTCCAGCGTCCCTCGCGCTCCAGTACATCGTGGAACAGGCTGATCAATTGCGCATCATCTTCAACGATGGCAATAACCCTGCCACTATCAGAAGGCTTCTGCCAATCAACAACCACTAGCTTCCCCCGGACAACGCTACAGTCAACATTTGTTCAGCTAAATATAGTACATCGTTTCGGTGTTCCCACTGTGATGACGCTGCGCCAGTTCCTCAATGTTGGTTGCGCTGAGGATCTGCTGGGTCATGTCATCGATCTGCTGCCAGACTCCTCGCAAGGCGCAGCCAGGCGAGAGTTCGCAGGAATCGGGATGGGGCAGGCATTTCATCGGTGGGGCATACCCTTCCAGGGCTTGCATCACCTGAGCCATGGTAATCTGCGCCGGCGGCCTGGCCAGCATATGTCCCCCTCTGGGGCCGCGCACGCTTTCGATCAACCCTTCCTTCCGCAAAACCATTAAAATCTGGTCAAGATACTGTTCCGGCACAAATTGCCGGCTGGCGATATCCGCGCTCTCGATTGGTCCCTGCCCATAATACATTGCCAGGTCCAGCATTGCCCGCAGGCCATAATCGCCTTTCATGGTGAGTTTCATCGCAGAACGCCTTTCTACCAGGAGCATCGTTCAGCTCATCGACGATTGGCTGGGTGGACAACATGCTTCTCTCACGCGTCTACATCAAGCATGGTGCCTCATATAGAACTTGCAGAATGCTCCTGGTGTCAAGCATATCTTAGTTGTCTGGAACTGTCAATATAGTTCAGGCCATTTCTCCAGGCTTTGAAACAGCTTATCCTCAGCGCCTGCGGCGCTTCGCAAAAAGAGAAAGAGGTAGTTTCTGGGAACACCTCAGACCCCGGCAGAGGGCGGCTGCCCTCTGCACTCCTGCTTCTTCCCCTGCTGCGCTGAGGAGTCACACTGTCAGTTCAGATTCTTCTGGCTGGCTTTTTCGAGGGACAGCAGGTCGGTGCGAATGTTGACGAAGTGCTCGCGCAGGGCCGCGAGCTGGGCGCGCCGCCCGGCGATTCTGATCCAGATGCGCCGCTGGGGGAAGTAGAAGGTGGCGCACAGGCTGAGAATCAGTAAAACTGCCGTGGGCCAGATCAGCGAAGAACCGCTGTCTTTAGTGACCAGCAGAACAGTGGCGTCGCGAGCGGCATTCAAGGTGAGCTTCCAGTTTTTGTTGACTGTGGCGGACTGGCCCGCGCCGAGACGCTGGGTGTTGTTGGTTTGAATGCCCTGCCCGGCTTCATCAACCACAAAGAGGAGCATAGGCTGCTGGATTTGCTCCAAATGCTGACTTGGGGTGTGGGGGAAGAAGACGCTGAGTGTGAAACCCGTGTCCGCGATGGGGATGTTTTTCGCGAGATCAACCTGCAGACCGTTGAGGGTCGAGGTACTATCGAGCACAATCGGCTGGTCGCACATCAGGCAGCCGCTCTCATCCGAGATGGTGACGTTGACCGAGGGGATGAGCGATGATTGGTGGAAGACCACGCCCCCGTAGGAGAGCGGGTCGTTAACGCGCAGGTGATCGCTATGCGCGACAAGTTTGCCGTCCTTGTAGACGCTCAGATCAGTCACGTAATCGGTGGCCAGGTTAGTCACGGGATCGTACTTCGCGCTAAAACCGTTGGAGCGGAAGCTGATATTGTGCGCGGTGCCGCGTGGATAGACCGTGGCGCTCTGCCCATTGGCCAGCGGCTGATCAAAGGTAAAACCGGCCAGGGCGTCGCTCAGGCTGACAATTGGCGCGGGCAGGAAGCTGCGCGCGGGACTGTTGATGGCGAAGCCGTGCCATTGCGAGAACGTACCAGCCAGCAGAAGTGTAACCAGGGCAGCGTGAAAGAGAAAGGTCGAGAGCGTAGCCCAGGAATTCTTATTGGCGTAGAGATAGACCACGTCCTGCTGCTCTTTTTGCGCGCCGCGCCCACCGCCATCCACCGCAAGAGTATCAACCACGCTGCGCACCCGGTAGCCGCGCTTGCGCAACTGCTCGCCTGTCCAGGCCACGGCGTCATCGCGCTCAAAAACCGCGCGCTCCAGGGCATTCTCATAAAACTTATCGCTGCGCCTGACAATTGGATGGCGGAAGTTTTGCCAGATGGCCGGAAAGCGATTGAGCGTACACACGATAATGCTCAGCACGAGCAGCACCATCAGGAGCATAAAATACCAACTGGAGAAAATCGTGAAGAACTGCATCCAGTCAAAGATCGGAGTCAGCGAACCATAGCGGGGTAGTGCGTTCAACTGCACCCAGTTTGAGTACGTCGCGGGATCATTTAGCACTTCACCGGGCGCCTGCACAAAATAGATGCCGAGCAGGCAGATCACACTAAGCGCGACAATCAACAAAATAGCTGTGCGCACAGAGCTGAGCCAGCCCCAGGAAGCATTGAGCGGATGCTTGAACCAGTAGAGCGCGCGCTGCTTCAGACGCGAACCCGGCGGCGGTGCCTGGCGTCTCGCCTGCTTAAGCAGTTCTTTCTTGATTGGCGCGCGCTTCGGAGGTGCCTTGGTGATGGTTGGCATAGTTCTTCTATCTATCTTTCCGCTACAACGGAGCCTGTCTATCTAAAAATACTCTTCATATGATAGAGCAATCAGCGGATTCTGACAAGCTCCTCTCATCATTGAGAAAAACACACCGGAGGCTCAGCTCCGGCGCTACAATGCGTGTGCACCGGAGCTGAGCCTCAATATGTCTGATACACAGAAGAAATCTTTTTGTACTGGTTAAATGTTACCAGTTGAGAAAACAAATTGAAAGAAGAGAGAGATGGGCACTCAGCGCGCCCATCTCTCTCTTCTTTCAATTTTTATCCTGTATCACCTTGAACTTCTATGCCAAGCTATCTATAATAAGCTTGTAGAGTACTCGAACGGGGGCAACCTATCTATGCAGGAGCCGAACAGCGCGAAAAACCAGGACAACCAGCCGGTGCTTACGGTCCTGGTGATTGACGATCAGGAGAATATTATCGAGTTCATCAAACTCGGACTGAAGTACGAAGGTTTTCTGGTAGAGTCGGCGGCTGATGGCCCACAGGGGCTATCCGCGGCCCAACGGCTCAATCCTGACCTGATTATTCTGGATGTGATGTTACCGGGTATGGATGGCCTGGAGGTCTGTCGCAAGCTGCGCGGCAACCCCACCACGCAGGATATCCCCATTCTGATGTTGACCGCCAAGGACGATGTCAGCGATCGTATCGCTGGCCTGGATACCGGAGCCGACGATTATCTCACCAAGCCATTTAGTTTCGAGGAACTGGTCGCGCGCATCCGCGCGATCCTCCGCCGCCAGAATCGGAGCCGCGACGACAACGATGCAGTTCATGGCCAGATGCTCCAGTTCGGCGACCTTCAACTCAATACTGCCACTCGCGAGGTGGTACGCGGAACACGCCAGATTGACCTGACCGCGACCGAATATAATCTCCTTCATCTTTTCATGAGCCACCCTCGCCAGGTACTGGACCGCCAGACCATCCTGAATCGTGTCTGGGGCTACGATTTTCTGGGTGAAACGAATATTATCGAGGTATACGTGAGGTATTTAAGGGAAAAAATTGAAGATTCACCCAGCGCACCGCGCTTGATCCAGACGGTGCGCGGCGTGGGATATGTCTTGAAAGGGTAATCGAGCGTGTCGGCTACACAGAGCGCTCCCTGGTATAGCCCCCTCCTGAGCCTGCGCTGGCGCCTGGCGGTGGTTTATAGCGCACTTTTTGGCATTTTTGTGGTTTTGCTGAGCATCTTTCTCTATAGCTCCATCTCCAATCTGCTCCTGCACAACGCCCAGCAGGCTTTCCCAACTCGCGCGCGGGCGCTGCACACGCTGCTGATTCAGGAGATATGTAGCACGACATCCCCACCATCTCTGACCAGCTTTATTCAACAGAATGTACCTGGCGACGTGGATCAGATCTATTTCCTGAACGCCAGGGGCATAGTTGTCGCCAGCAGCGACTATCACCTGTTCAACCGGCAATTTCCCTACCTCAGCTCCTCGTCTTTTAGCACCCCCCCCGGCAAAACGACCAGGAGCTTCACCGGCCCCGTAGCCAGCGATGCCACCAGCGCCGGCCTGCTGTTCTCCCTCCAGCCCACGCCAAACTGCCTCTCCACGTCTCAACTGCCCGCGTACATGGCTGTGCTCACGATGTACAACGACGAGCAGAGCACGCTGCGCACCATTCTGCTGATGCTCGGCATCACCTCGGCTTTTATGATCGGCCTGGGCGCATTGATTATCTCATTCTTCACCGGCGTTATGTTCAAGCCGCTGCACCAGGTAACGCGCGCGACCAGGGAACTGGCGCAGGGCAATCTGGAGCAGCGCGTCCCGCCGTTACAGAGCAACGATGAAATCGCTATACTGGCCACGAGTTTTAACCAGATGGCCGACCGCATTCAGCATATGTTCGCCGCGCAGCAAGCATCGAAGCGGCGCGCGCAGCGCTTTGTCTCGGATGCCTCCCACGAACTGCGCACGCCGATCACCTCCCTGCGCGGCTTTACCGAGGTGCTGATTCGCGGCGCCAAGGACGATCCAGAGACCGCTCAACGCGTGCTGGGCCTGATGAAAAACGAGGCCGAACGTATGACAGACCTGGTCAACGACCTGCTTACCCTGGCCCGCCTGGACGAAGGATATATCCCAGATCCCGAGGAAGTTGACCTGGTCGAACTGGTGATCGAATGCCAGCAGCAAATGCGCAAAAAAGCGCCCGGTACCTATCAGCTTTCCCTGGAACTGGTTACGAACGACCGCCACAGCATTTACGCCAGCCGCGAACAGATCAAACAGATGCTGCTGGTGCTGCTGGAGAACGCGGTGAAATATGGCTGCTCAGGCGAGGAGAACAAAGTCCTGTTACGCCTGGACAAGCTAGAATCACATGTACAGCTACAGATCATCGACTACGGCGAAGGGATTACCAACGAGGATCTGCCACATGTCTTTGAACGCTTTTATCGCGGGCGCAACGCGGTCGACCGGCTCACACCCATTCCCGGCACAGGCCTTGGCCTGCCAATCGCGCAGGCCATTGCGCAGGCGTACCGGGGCGCGATCACGGTCTGTAGCGTTCCAGCTCAGGGAACTATCTTTACAGCCTCATTTCCCTGTCTGTAAATCCAGGCGGATTTGCTCCCCGGCCATGCGCGAAAAAGCATGACATCCGGGTTAAACAAATTGACCGACATACATCTGCATGCTATAGTTCTGTGTAGCACGCTTAAACGGAAAAGAACGCGTACCAGGCAGGCGACTCGCAACCTGGGGCACTGTGAATAAAGACTTCCAAGGAGGATCGCGAGCCATGTGGACATCAACATTGGACCTTAACATTCAAAAGGTATTGCCAACGCAACTCCTGGGCCTGGTCTGGAAAGGAGCCTATTTCTCTTCGCTGGCTCCTCTCCAGGTGCGCAATCTGCCGCGCTAGCCCCTGGCGAGCAACTGGGGCAAATGGGTACGCGTCCACAACCGCCTGGCGGGCATCTGCGGCAGCGATCTCCACCTGGTCTTCGCGGACGGCGATCTGCGCATCGCGCCTGCGGCCCTGCCCGCGCACAAAGGAGACAATTACCCCGGCCACGAGGTGGTCGGCGAGGTGATCGAGATCGGCGACCAGGTGCAAAACCTCCAGGTCGGCGACCGCGTGGTTCTGCAAAGCGGTCCAAACTGCCTGACCGCGGGTGTGCAGCCACCCTGCAACGCCTGCGCGACGGGCAACTACAGTCTGTGCTCGGCGGGCCAGCTCCCCGGACCGTACCAGGTCGGCGGCGGCTGGAGCGAAGAGATGCTGGTACACGAGCAGCAACTCTTCCGCGTTCCCCAGGAGATGGAAGACGAGCAGGCCGTGCTCCTGGAACCCACTGCCGTGGCGGTTCACGCGGTTCTGCGCCGACTGCCGCGCGCAGGCGAGAAGGTCCTGATCGTTGGCGCTGGCACCATTGGCCTGCTCATACTCCAGGTCATACGTGCGCTGGCTCCCCAGGCCGAGATAACCGTGATGGCACGCCACAACTTCCAGGTCGAAAAGGCCACGCGCATGGGCGCTGCGCACATCATCTACGGCAATAACAGCTACGAAAGCATCGAAAAAGAGACCGGGGGCAAACTCTACCGTGGGATGCTGGGCAATCGCATGCTGCTCGGCGGCTACGATGTGATCTTCGATAGCGTCAGTTCGCGCCAGAGCACTCACGACAGCCTGCGCTGGGCGCGCGCCAGGGGCACAGTTGTGATGGTAGGCGTCAATCTCCACCTGCTCAAGCTCGATCTCTCGCCCATCTGGCATCAAGAAGTCAACCTGATTGGCTCCATGGCCCATGGCACGGAAGAATGGCCCACAGGCTCAGGCCGCGAGCGCTCGACCTTCGCCATCGCTTCTGACCTGATTGTCAATCAGTTGATTCATCCCGAGACGCTGATTACGCATCGCTACGCGCTAAGCAACTTCCGCGAGGCATTAGAAATGGCCAGCAATAAGAAAAGCAGCAGCGCAACCAAAGTTGTCTTTGACGCGGCTCTCCTGCCCGCCTCGTCCGTGCCTGCCGCGCGCACGCCGGTACACACGCGACTGCCGCGCCTCACCTTCAGCAACGGCGCTGCGCAGAAGCCACTCGATGACATCGACGCGCCCGCTCAGCCGCCGCTGACGCCCGCGGGGCAGAGCGCGCCCTCGACCGGCCCCTCGCACTTCACCATGGCCCAGTCCGAAGACTTTACCGCGGACTTTGACGACGAGCCATTTATCGCGCCCAGACCTCATCGTCCACCCACTCCCCTGCTCTTCCACAATACCGGCGATCTACCTCAGACAACTCAGCCGATTAGTCCCAACCCCGTAACAAACACCCCACCTCAAACGTTAGACAAATTGGAAGGGTCCGACGATAACCCCGTAATCGCGCGTCCGCCCGACTAACATATGGCTTATTGCAAATAAATCAATATCTCGAATCCGTGAAGGTCGCCGCTACTTTCACGGCTTCGGGGGATATTTGTGGTCGGGCAAAAGACGACGGACGTGAAGGCCGCCGCTACTTTCACACGTGAGCCTTCAATTTCTTATGCCTGACTCTTTTTGGCCTGTTTATATTAAAGCTAACTACTGTTGTTTTCTCAGGAGTACGCATTATTATGTCTGATCAGTCGCCACCAAAATCTTCTGCTTCTGATGTTTCTAAATCTTTCGCTATCCCATCGCGCCCCGCGAGGGCGCCCGCGCATGGACAGAATGAGCAGTCCTGGAAGAGAGCAGATGGACACGCGGAACCCGGTTCGGAACCGGATTACGCCCGGGCTGCGCAATCCCAGGGACAGCAGCGGCCTGGAATGAACTGGCAGGCCGCTGCCCAATTCCCTGTTCCTCAGGAGCCGCGCGGCCTCTCACAATCACCGGCTTTTCCGGGTCCACAGCGGTCTGAAGCGCCGTTCGCGTTACCACCCACGCCGCAAGGGCCGCGCGAGTTCGGGCAAAGCTTCCCGCAACCGCCAGCTTTGCAGAGTTCACACTCGCTGGAGCAACCTTTCCAGCGCCCGCTCCAGCCTCCATCGTCTTTCGCGCATCAGAGGTCAGGTGCGTCTTTTCCTCAGGGCTTCCAGGGAAACGGCGGCTCACAGTTACCGCCAGTTCCGCCGACGCCTGCCGTGTCCTCCGCGCGCCACCGCGGGCGCCAACCATTGTATATCGCGCTGGCCATCCTGGCGGTCATGGTAGTACTTGGCGGCCTGCTGAGCCAGAAATTGCTGAATAGCGGCGGCGGCTCCAATGGCGGCGCGCAGAATAGCGCGCTGGTCTTTTCCGGCAACGGTCCCTACGCGCGCTTACCGCTGAGCGCAGACCAGGTTAACGCGATCCAGCACCTGGCAGGACATATGAAATATAAAGCCCTGGCCAATCTCTATGTCTCGCATATGAGCCTGGATGACAAGATCGGCCAGTTGATTATGGTCGAGTACAACCAGGAAAACTACTCCAGCGACCTGGACTATATGATTAATACCCTGCACGTCGGCGGCGTGATTATGTACGAGTTCCAGATGACCAGCGCCAAACAGACCAAAGGCGATATCCAGCACATGCAGCAGCGCGCCAACATCCCGCTGATCATCTCTACCGACGAAGAAGGCGGCCCGTATGTCCATCGTCTCTCGCATATCTATGGCTACCGCATGTCGGCTACGCAGATTCAGGAGAGCGGCAGCACCGATGTAGCCAAACAGCAGGGTTTGAAAACCTCCAGAGACCTGGCCGCGCTGGGCATCAACAACGATCTGGCGCCGGATGTCGATGTCAACCAGGTCAATGGCTATGACATGGTCACACGTACCTTTGGTAACACCCCCGGCGATGTCATCAAATACGCTGGCGCGTACCTGCAAGCCATGCAGGGCAACGGCACCATCGCCTGTATCAAGCACTTTCCCGGCCTTGGCGGCGCGCTTACAGACGCCCACAAGGGTCTGCCTGTAGTACACAGCACGCAGCAAGAGATCTATGATATCGACCTGGCCCCTTTCAAGACCTTTATTCAGTCGCCCAACGCGCTGCTCAATCCTGGCATGATCATGCCAACCGACGTGCTCCTGCCGTCCATCGACGCGAAATACCCGGCTGAGCTCTCGTACACCTTTATGACCAAAATTCTGCGCAACGAGTTTGGCTACGACGGCGTTTCATTAACTGATGCGCTGTATATGCAGGGCATTACCAACACATGGGATATGTATACAGCCTCGGTGATGGCTCTCCAGGCCGGCAATGATATGCTGCTCGGCGCCAACGGCACCTCTCAGACTCTCGGCGTGATCAACGCCATCAAGCAGGCTCTGAAAGCTGGCACGTTGACCCAGGCCCGCATTGACGAGTCAGTCACGCGCATCATCGCCCTGAAAATGCAGTACCACCTGATGCCCACCTACGTGCCCGGAGCGTAAGAGATAGGACTGACGGAGGAAATAACACACTGGAGGTGCAGCTCCGGTATGTTCTCAAATATATATTAAAGAGCATTATCGGCCATTTGATGATAGATAAAGGAATGTCAATCGCATGTCTACGATACAGGATAATTCAACCAACTCTGCGCCCGCCCGCGGCTCCGAACCTCCGCGCTTACCACCACGAGCGGCTCGCAAGCGGCGGGTGAGCGCCTTTGTCCTCGCCCTCATGGCGGTGCTGATCCTGATAGTGGTTCTCAGCGGGGGCGCGGCTGGCTATCTCTATCTGAAAAAACCGGCGGTCACGCCCACGCCTGCTTTTTTAGCTAATGGTCCATTTGCCACGCTCCCGCTTTCGTCCAGCCAGATCTACCAGATTCAGCACCTGCCAGAGCAGATGCAGGCCAAAGAACTGGCAAAAATCTACGTATCGCAGATGTCGCTCGACGAAAAGCTGGGACAGATCTTTATGGTCCAGGCATACACCGATAACTATAGCGCGAATACGCCCGACACAATGTACATGCTCAACCAGTTGCACGCGGGCGGTATTATCATGTACACCATCCAGATGAACACGCTGAAACAGACCCAGAACGACATCCGGGCCATGCAAAAGAACGCCTCGATCCCGCTTATCGTCTCCACCGACGAAGAAGGTGGACTGGTCGAACGCGTGCAGAAGATCTTCGGAGACCGTCCTGGCGCGCTGGACACGTATCAGACCGGCAAAGTCAGCAATGCCACAAAGCTCGGCAATGGCGTCGCCCATGATCTGCAAGAGCTGGGCATTAACACTGACCTGGCACCGGACGTTGATGTGCTCCAGACAAACAATCAATCTGGATACATGGATACTCGCACCTGGGGGTACACGCCCAACTCGGTTATTACCTACGGCGGCGCCTATCTGCGCGCCATCCAGGACAATAACGAGATCGCCTGCCTGAAACACTATCCCGGCCTCGGTGCGGCCAAGACCGACGCCCATACCAGCCTGCCTGTGATCAACAGTTCAAAGGACAAGATCTATTCCACAGACCTGGCGCCGTACAAATACTTCCTCTCCTCGTCGAATCCGCTGGACATGCCAGGCATGATTATGAGCACGGACCTGCTGATGCCCGCGCTCGATCCAGTTCTGCCCGCCGAGCTCTCGCCGACAATTATCACCGGCATTCTACGCAATCAACTGCACTACGACGGCGTAGTCATGACTGACGCGCTGTGGATGGACGGGATCGCGAAAAAATGGAACCTGGTACAGGCCTCGATCATGGCCCTCCAGGCGGGAGATGACATGCTCCTGGGCAACATCGGCTCAAGTCAGATGATCATGATCCTCAACGGCCTGAAGAACGCGCTCCAGAACGGGCAGCTTTCCATGGCTCGCATCAACCAGGCGGTGACACGCATTATCGCCCTCAAGTTCCAGTACCATATCCTCCACGCCCCCTGGTACTAAGCCAGGGAGGCAAGCTCCCAGGTGAAGAAA
>DASVMX010000692.1:0-8349 GCA_036384215.1 Ktedonobacteraceae bacterium
CCCCCCCCCCCCCCCCCCCCACCCACACTCCAAACCAAAGCGAGCGCCGCAGGCGCGAGGATTCAAGTAAAAAACTTGCACACGGCGTTATTTAGAGTGGGCTTCCACGTGGGCCTGTGCTAATTCTTCGGCAATCTGCCAGAGCCGCTGGCCCACCGCCAGATCGTAGGACAGCCTGGACGATTGCTTCTCTTTGCGCTCGGAGAAGTATTTGCCGCTGATCCCCTCGACATCTGGCGAGGTCGCCAGGTAGAGGGTGGTCTTCGCGCCCTGTTCGACGCTGGACATGAAAGGCGTAATCAGCTTCCAGCCCAGGCGCATAATGCTGTTCAGGCCCTGGTCAAAGTTGCTGGCGATCACGCCGGGATGCAGAGCGTTGACCGCCACGCCTGTGCCCTGGAGCTGGCGCGCCAGTTCATAGGTAAAGAGAATTAACGCGAGCTTGGCCTGGCTATAGGCTTTCCAGGTGTTGTATCTTTTCTCGCCCTGCAAATCCGCGAAATCGATCTGGCCGTTGTTATGCGCCATCGAACTGACATTCACCACGCGAGCTGGCGCGCTTGCTTTCAACACATCCAGCAGCGACCGGGTGAGCAGAAAAGGAGCCAGGTAATTCAGCGCAAAGGTCGCCTCGTATCCTTCGGGTGTGAGCTTGCGCGTGCTGTTAGCCCCCCCGGCATTGTGAATCAGGACATGTAACTGTGTATATTTTTGCTTGTATTCGCCTGCCAGGCGCCGCACATCGGCCAGCGAGGTCAGATCCGCCAGCAGCAGGTCAACATTCGTATTACCAGTGGCCTCCTGGATCTCTTTTTGGGCCGTCTCGCCTTTCGCGCGATTGCGGCAGACCATCACCACCGTCGCTCCCGCGCGCGCCAGCTCCCTGGCCGTCACCCTGCCAATCCCCGAACTGCTACCCGTCACCAGGCAGATCTTGCCCCGCATATCTATCTCTGCCATACTGTATTTCTCTCCTCTGACATGCACTGTCATAAAAACGTCGCTATAAGTACCATCCATTCGCGTACAATTCAATTGTACACAACTTTATCCCTATACTACCCCAAAAAAGCTCGGCTGGCAAATCATCGAGCGGGCTAAAGGGAAAGTCCTGTTTTTTGGAAAGGGTGGTTAGTTGCAAAAATCCGAGTCGCACCCTCGCGCTCCTACCTCATTTGACGATTTGTATCAGAGTGGTTATAATCGGGTGAGTGTGCCCGCGTTTGTTTTTTGGTGAGGACAATAGCAGAACATTCCCCTTGCCCCAGCGTGTTTGATTTTAAGGAAACAGAAACTCATGCCCAAATTATATGGATGGGTGCGTGAAGTCGTGCCAGAGAGCCCCGCGGACCTGGCGGGCATTCAGCCAGGAGACCTCATTCGCACGATTAATGGTCATCTGATTCGCGACCTGGTAGATTATCGCTTCTATGTAGCCGATGAGGATTTGACGATTGGCTTTGAGCGCCAGCAGGCCGCGCATGAAGTACGAATAGCCAAAACATACGATGAGAACCTGGGTGTGCTCTTCGGGGAGGAGCCCGCGCCCTTTATTCGCCAGTGCGCCAATAAATGTGTCTTTTGCTTTATACAGGGTCTGCCGGAGCGCTTCGCGCCGGTGCCGGGTCTGGAGCATGGGATGCGCTCTTCGCTCTATATTAAAGACGATGATTACCGCTATTCGTTCCTTTTTGGCAACTTTATTACCCTGACCAACCTCAAAGAGCTGGACTGGCAGCGGTTGGACGAGCAGAAGCTCACGCCGCTCTACGTCTCGGTACACACCACCAATCCCGATCTGAGGCGCAAGATGGTCGATGGTCCACGCGCCGGGGATATCATAGGGCACATCAAGCGCCTGGGGGAGATCGGCATTACCTGTCACACACAACTGGTCATTCTGCCAACGATTAACGATGGCGCGGAACTTGAGCGCAGCGTGCGCGAGCTGACCGAGTTGCGCCCGCTGGTCGAGTCCATCTCAGTCGTGCCGGTTGGCCTGACAAAATACAACAATATGATCAAAGTCGGTGAACTGCCGCCGCTGCGCCATTTTGAGACAGAAGAAGCCAACGCCCTGATCGACCAGGTTGAGGTCTACCAGCGCCGCTTCGAGGCCGAAGATCCCGATGGCTACCCCTTCGTCTACCTCTCCGACGAATGGTATTATCTGACCGAGCGCGAATTTCCGCCATCGCGCCATTACGGCTCCTACGCGCAGATTGAAAATGGCGTGGGCATGACACGCTACCTGATCGAGCAATGGAAGGCCGGGCAGCGCCGCCTGCCGCGCAAAATGCCCGCGCCGCGCAAGGTCACACTCGTCACCAGCACCATGGCGCGGCCCGTCATCGAAGGCTTCGCGCAAGATCTGCGCAAGATTCCCGACCTGGAAGTGCAGGTTTTGCCCGTAATCAACAAATTCTTCGGCCCGGAAGTCACCGTGGCCGGCCTGCTCTGCGCCCAGGACGTGCTCGCGGCCATCAACGCCCTGGAAGACCCCGGCGACCTGATCCTCCTGCCACGTGTTATGCTGGACAACGAGGGCAAGCGTTTCCTGGACGACATCACCGTCGAGGAATTTCAGGACAACCTGCCGGTGCGCGCCGAATTTGTGCGCAATGCCCCCGAAACCATTCACGCCCTGCGCAGCCTGGCCGAGATGAATCAGATGCTCAAAGTGATTTCATAACAGGGCAAAATATTAGAAAAGCCAGTTACGGGCTTGCGGCCTATAGCTGGCTTTTCTGGTATTTTGCCCTGTTATGAGTGCAGCGAACGTCTCTTGCCAATCAAGCCGCCGAGCGTGCCCACGATAGCGCCGTAGACCGCGAAAGTCAGGACGAGATTCACCAGCGGCGAGGCCAGCGTCGAGGTCAGGGGCAACGAAGCGGGAATCAGCAGGAACGCGGGATCAAAGAACAGATAGGTATGGAAGAACGAGGACAGGTAGAAGAGGGCAATCACCGTCAGCACGCCGAACGCGCCGGTTAGCGCGCCAGCCGCGGTGCCCGCGTAAAGGTTGCCCGTTCTGCGCGCTGCCTGGTAGCCCGCATAGAGGTAAGCCAGAATCAGCACGACCAGCGTAAGCCGGCCAAAAAGAATCGCCAGGGGATACGGCGCCAGGCCGATCAACAGGCCCAGAGCTACCTCGCTCACGCCCAGCGCGACGCCCGCGACCAGCCCATAGATGAGCGCGACCTGTAATGGCGTACGATTTGTTTGTGACATGCTTTTTCTCCAGAGGTTTTTATTAACATCTCTCTTTTTTCGGCAACATATACTACTCTCTAAAATGCGTCAGGCGCGCATTTTGTTGCGATAATCTACAGGTATTGTAGCATATCTCATATGAGCAGAGGAACGAGAACTGGCAAATTTGCCAGTTCTCGTTCCTCTGCTCATATGAAGAACTCTGCCAGCAGGCGCTGGTCGATATGAAACAGGCAGACTTCGCCGCCACCTGGAGCTATCGCACCACCTGGGGCACTAATCCCCCGCGCAAAGCCCCTATCACAACCTCGCCCTTTTCTTGAAATCATAGCGCGATACATAAAACGGAGAAAACAAGGGAGCATGCTTCGTCAGTGCTCCCTTGTTTTCTCCGTTTTATGTATCGCGTCCTGTTGTTATGCGCGGGAGCGAGTTACCAGGCGCACCAGCGTCCAGGCAGCCGGCAGCAGCAGGGCCGCAACGATCAGCTTGAGCAGGTCGCCGACGAGGAACGGTGCCACGCCATAGGAAATGGCAGTCGCGACGCTGGCGTGCAGAACCACGCCGAGCCAGGTGGCGCCGACCAGGTAGATGATTACGGAACCAGGCAGCATCGCAATGGCCGAAGTGAACAGGCTGCGGTCCAGTCCGCGCTCACAGAGCCAGCCAACCACATAGGCCGCGATCACAAAACTGACGAGATAACCGCCAGTGAGAAGAGGAAAGCCACTGGCACCGCCCGCGAAGAACGGCAAATGGGCGCTGCCTTCCGCCAGGTACGCCAGCATAGCCAGCGCGCCGCGTTTGCTGCCCAGCGCAGCCCCGGTCAGCAGCACAGCCAGTGTCTGCAGGGTGACCGGCACGGGTGAAAAAGAAAGCGGAATGGAAATCTGCGCGCACAGCGCGACAAAGAGGCTAAAACCAATGATAAGAGCAGCGTTCCGCAGAAGATTAAACGCGCGCGACTCACGCGCGGGAACCAGATAGTCCACAAGGGTAGTCCCAGGGGCTACAACCATGAAAAAGAACTCCTCTAACTAAAGAACAATAACCATCGATCATTATATCATCTCCCCGTGTATTGTTGGGATACTCGGACCAGAAAAAGGAGGCGGACAACATGGGGCGGCCTCCTTTTTCTGGTCCGAGTATCCCAACAATACACGGCTTATGCAAGAATCTCCGCGATGTCGTTGCGGGGATTGTTGACCAGTTTGGAGACGGTGCGAGCTTTCATGAGCTCAGCAGGGTAGGGTTTGAGCAGATGAGTGAGCACGTCGTCGTCGCGCAACTGGGGATTAAGCCAGTCTTCGTAGGCTTTGGGACGCAGGATGGCGGGCATGCGGTTGTGGATGGAAGCCATCAGTTCGTTCGGCTCGGTGGTGACGATGGTACAGCTCTGGACCTGGCGGCCATCGGTGCTTTTCCAGAGATCCCAGAGGCCAGCAAAGGCAAAGGGCTGGTCGTCCTGCAAGGTAATGTACATGGGCGTCTTGTTCTTGCCCTCGCTCCGCCACTCGTAAAAGCCGTCCGCGACCACCAGGCAGCGGCGCCCGCGCAACAGGTTTCTGAAACTGGGCTTCTCCACCAGCGTCTCCGCCCTGGCATTAATCATGCGCGAGCCAATCGTCTCATCCTTCGCCCAGGCCGGGATCAGACCCCAGCGCAACAGGCTCATATGCGGGCTGCCATTGTTGAGAATAGCAACAATATCCTGCGTCGGCGCGATATTATAACGCGGCTGCGCCTGTAGCGCCGGCGCGACTCCGAAGCTCTCGGCAATCCTGCTGATGTCAGTAATCAGTGTGTAGCGACCACACATACGGTTCTCCTTATCATTGATATGTCTTTATAGCCAGTTTGCTGATGTACGCATTTTTCTCCCCTATTGTAAATTATTCTTTTTACGAATGGCAAAAAGAGTAACATCGAGGCAAGCTCCACAAGGCAGCCAAAAGGGAAACGATTTGACACGCTCAGAGGCAGCCGCTACACTAGACACACATCAATGAATAAGCAGAACGTGTTTGAAATATGAGGAAGAGATGACCACTGATACGACGATAGCGGCGCCCGCGATTACCATACTGGGTCTGGGGCCGGGGAGTTGGGATGATTTGACGATACAGGCGCGGGCAGTGCTGGAACGGGCTGCGCGGGAGGGAACACCTGTCTGCTTTCGCACGCTGGTTCACCCTACGGTTGAGCCGCTGAAGGCCGAGTTCCCAGATTTGCAGATCACGTCTTTTGATGATTTTTATGATGAGTCCGATAACTGGGAAAAGCTTTACCAGCAGATTACTGACAGGGTGTGCGAGCTGGCAGCGTGCCAGCCTGTGATCTATGCCGTGCCGGGTCATCCGCTGATCGGCGAGATGACGGTACAGTTGCTGCTTGCCCAGGCCCGCCAGCTTGGCTTAAGCACACGCGTGGTGGGCGGTCTTTCGTTTCTGGAGCCGGTCTGCGCGGCGCTGGAGCTGGACCCCTTTACGCTGGGAGCACAGATCATTGACGCGACTGCCCTGGCGGGTCTGGGACACGACGAGATCGCGGGCAAGCTCATCCCGACCACGCCACTGCTGGTCGTGCAGGTCTATAACCGGCGCGTGGCCAGCGCGGTCAAGATTGCGCTGGGCGAGTGCTATCCCGACGAATGGCCGATCAAGCTCGTGCGCGCCGCCGGGGTGGACAGCGACGAGGCGGTGGTCGAAATGCCGCTGTACGCACTGGACCGCAACAACCTGGCCAATCACCTCTGCACGCTCTACGTGCCGCCGCGCGGCGAAATGGAAGCGCTGCGCGTATCCGAATCCCTGCGCTACATCATCATGCGCCTGCGCCGCGAGCCCGATGGCTGTCCCTGGGATCGCCAGCAGACCCACCAGAGTCTGACGCGCTACGTCATCGAAGAGGCCTACGAAGTCGTCGAGGCCATCGAGGAAAACGATCTCGATCACCTGGCCGAAGAACTGGGTGACCTGTTACTCCAGGTCTACCTGCACACCGAAATCGCGTGCCAGGAGGGCAGTTTCAGCCTTGGCGATGTCTTCGAGCATGTCAACGCCAAGCTCATTCGCCGTCACCCGCACGTCTTTGGCTCGACTGAAGTAGAGAACGCCGGGCAGGTCGTGCAGAACTGGGAAGCAATCAAAAAGCAGGAAAAGATCGCGGCGGGTAAAGACCTCTCTGCAGCCAGCGTGCTCGATGGCGTACCCGCGCCCGCGCTGACCCAGGCCCAGGAATACCAGAAGCGCGCAGCGAAAACCGGCTTTGAATTTCCCAGCGTACAGGAAGTGCTCGACAAGCTTCATGAAGAGCTCGCTGAACTGCGCGCAGCCTCCAATTCCGAGGAGCAAAAAGAAGAGATGGGCGACGTGCTTTTTATTATTGCCAAAATTGCCCACATGCTCCACATTGATGCCGAAGAAGCCCTGCGCCATGCCAACCGCAAATTCAAGCAGCGCTTCACCAGCATGGAAGCCAGCATCAAAAGCGCGCAGCGCGAATTCTCATCCTACACCCTCGAAGAATGGAAACAGCTCTGGCAGCAAGCAAAAGAGGCTTAGGCTCCTCAGCGCCTGCACCAGAAAACTCTCCCTCTCGATCCCCGCGAAGTGCCGCGGGCGCTGAGCATATAGAGCAGGTAGGCGAAAGCCTGAAACTGGCCCACAGGGATTCTCAAAAGTCTCTTTCCTGGCATCCGAACACGGCTGCGCCGCCAGAGGCCGCCGTCTCCGGGGGAGACAACAGGCGCAGGGGCTGCTCCCTCTGGACTCCCGCATGTCACCTCACCATCAGACTACTCGTGGCTGCGCCGCAGGCGCAAAGCCACAATTTTTGAGAAACCCTGAACTGGCCCATTGCGCCTATTGTCAGGGCTTGACGAAGTGTGTTATACTGTGCTTAAAGCAAGGGAGTTAGTCTGAGGACGCTTCTACAGTCGTTTGAAGCCTTCAGATACTCAAACGGTTCGCCGGAGGATAGCTGGCGGATCGCTTGCGCGGATCGTTTTTCGGGGTGTAGCGCAGTCGGCTAGCGCGCAGCGTTCGGGACGCTGAGGTCGGAGGTTCAAGTCCTCTCACCCCGACCAGGATGGCACACATGTGTCACACAGCCACTACATAACAGGCGAAGTTTAAGGAGTTACAGATGCGAGCAGTTCAGATTGACACATCCATATCCAGTGGATGGGAAAGTCTGCCACCGGTGTATCCACGTTTCACCGAGAGACGCAGGATAGACGGCGGAATGTTCGCGGTGCCGCAATTGCCTGGACAAGCAAAACGTTTCCGCCCCTATCCAACTGGTCGTCGCTATAGACGGCGGTAGAAGCTGAGAGTGGGGTCCACCCTTTCGATCAACATACCTCGCGGCTTCTTCCTCGCTGTCTTTCTTGAAAAGTCGGCTCTGACAGAGAGGAAGGGAAGTTATTCATGCCTGTTCTTGTACTGAACTCTTCATTCCAACCTCTCTCCGTCATTCCTGAGCGTCGTCTCATCGTGCTTCTGTCCAAGCAGAAAGTGACCTTCATAGATGAGAGTGTACGCCAGTTGATTGAGGAGAGCATTCAAGCCAGGCGCCTGGATCTGGAGCGTCCGGTGATCGTGCAACTGCTGGCCAATGTCCGCATCCCGCGCATGGCCCTGCAGCCAACACGAGCCAACATCCTGCTCCGCGATGAGGAGACCTGCCAGTACTGCGGCAAGCGCACACGCGAACTCACGCTGGACCACATCATCCCCCGTTCGCGCGGTGGGTTGAGCACGTGGGAAAACCTGGTGGCTTCCTGCCGCGCCTGCAACGGCAAAAAAGGGAATCATCTTCTCAAAGAGCTGAACATGCACCTGCTCCGCCAGCCACGCGTCCTGACCCAGGAGTACGCGGGGGTCTTCCTCCTGCGCTACCCCAAGCTGCGCGAGGCCTACGAGCAGTTCCTGATGAGTAGTTCGCAAAGCATTCATCATAGCAGCGGCCAGTTGAGCATAGGGGCGTAATCCCCAGTTTACTCTGGCCTCGCTGAAAAGCGACCTTGCAAAAGCCCTCTATCTAGAGGAAATCAGGGTTTCTCAAAAGTTGTGGCTTTGCGCCTGCGGCGCAGCCACGAGGGGTGTGATGGTGAGGTGACGCGCGGGCTAC
>DASVMX010000693.1:0-3904 GCA_036384215.1 Ktedonobacteraceae bacterium
CCCCCCCCCCCCCCCCACAAACCTCTTGAAAACGGGGGCGGGGCATTACCTCGCAGAAAAGCGATTTTTACATAGCCCTCGTGTCCATTAGCCTCCAGCAGGCTGGGATCAGCGTTCCCCCATGCTGCTCTGGCGAGGAAAACAGCTCTCAGGCTGTTTGCCAGAGTGGAATAAGAGGGTTTCTAGAAAGGATTTTTGGGTGATTCCTCTGTCAAGTGATGCATCTAAAATGTCCGCTCGTGTAAATTCATGGAAAGCTAATTTACGTATTTATTATCGTATGCTTGCCCTTTTACGTCCTCATTGGATTTCGACGACCGGTGCGATTCTCTGTCTGGGTCTTGCGACGGGTTTCGCGTTGATTGTGCCCTGGCTGCTGGGCTGGGTAGTGAATACTGGTCTCCAGCATGGGCAGTTCGGTTCGCTCCTGCTTGCCACGGGGGCGATTTTGTTGACCAGTATATTACGCGGCCTCTTTGCCTATGGCCAGGGCTATCTGGGTCAGGCGCTTTCCAATTTAATCGCTTATGACCTGCGCAATACGATCTACGAGCACCTGCAGATTCTCGACTTCCCTTTTCACGACGAGGCGGAGACTGGCCAACTGATGTCCCGTCTGACGGTGGATATCGAGGCGGTGCGCAACTTTTTCCCGATGGGTCTACTGCGCGCGCTGCTGGCGGTGGTCTACTTTGTAGCAATCACGGTGATTCTCTTTACGATCGACTGGCAACTGGCCCTGGTGACGATGATCTGCGTGCCCATTCTGCTCTTCCTGGCCTTCCAGGTGGGCAGCCGCCTGCGCCCGCTGTGGAACAAGGTTCAGACGGAGACGGGTGTGCTGGGGACGATCCTGCAGGAGAGTCTGAGTGGCATACGCGTGGTGAAGGCGTTTGTGCGCGCGGGTTTTGAAATTGAGAAGTACGATGTGAAGAACCGCGAGTTGCGCGAGTTGAATATGAGCGCGGCGCGCATGTCGGCCTGGAATCAGCCGTTGATGATTCTGGTTCTGAACATTATTACGGTGCTGATTATCTGGATCGGCGGCGTGGCGGTGGTGGGTCATCGCATTAACCTGGGCGTGCTGGTTGCGGTGACGCAGTATATTCTGCTGCTGGCAACTCCGGTGCGCTCGCTGGGCTTTGTGGTAACGTGGTTTATGCGCGGCCTCTCGGGTGGCATCCAGATTTTTCGCGTGTTAGATACTCAACCATCAATCAAGGATGCGCCAAACGCGCTGGCGCTCTCGGAGGTGCGCGGCGAGGTACGTTTCGAGCAGGTGAACTTTGCTTACGGCAATGGGCGCGAGGTGCTGCACGAAATTGAGATTACGGCGCAGCCGGGACAGGTGGTGGCGATCCTGGGCGCGACTGGCAGCGGGAAGAGTACGATTCTGCACCTGCTGCCGCGCTTCTACGACGCGACAAGCGGGCGCGTGCTGGTGGATGGCCACGATGTACGCGATCTGACCCTTCTTTCTCTGCGCCGAGGTATCGGCCTGGTGCTCCAGGATGTCTTTCTGTTTAACGCGACCCTGCGCGAGAATATCGCCTACGGCGTGGAGAATGCGAGCGAGGAGGATATTCTCAAAGCGGCGAAGATTGCACGCGTGCACGATTTCGCGCTGAACCTGCCCGAGGGCTACAATACCTGGGTGGGCGAGCGCGGCGTGACGCTGTCCGGCGGCCAGAAACAGCGTGTGGCAATCGCGCGTACGCTCCTGCTCAATCCACAGATTCTGATCCTGGATGACTCGACTTCGAGCGTGGACATGGAGACGGAGTACCTGATTCAGCAGGCGCTGGACGCGGTGATGCGCGGACGCACGACGTTTGTGGTGGCTTCGCGCCTGCGCACCATCAAGAACGCAGACCAGATCCTGGTACTCGACGAGGGCCGGATTGTGGAACGCGGAACGCACGATGAATTGCTGACGCGCAACGGTCCCTATCGCAAGCTCTACGATCTACAGTTACGCGAGCAGGAGGACTTTGAGGTCCGCCAGTTCGCGGAGAGACCTGACGAGAGAAGGGAGGTGGCGCGATGAATCTGCGCACAAATTCGCTCCAGCGCAACCGCTGGCGCGAGAACAGCCTGGAAATGGCCGACGAGGACCTGGAGGGCAGTTTTAACTGGGCGACGATCAAGAAATTTCTGCCCTATATCGCCGCCTACAAAAACTGGGCCATCGGCAGCGTGATTCTGATGCTGGTGTATACTGCACTGAACCTGCTCAATCCCTTCCTGATCGGCCTGGCCATCGACGAGTTTATCAGCCAGAGCAATCTGGAGGGGCTGGCGATCTTGAGCATCGTGCTGATCGTGGTCAATGTGCTGATGTGGCAGGCACAGTACTGGCAGGTCTGGACGATGAGCTGGGCCGGTCAGCGCGTGCTCTATCAGCTCAGTTCTGACATGTTCACACACCTGCAGAGCCTCTCGCTCAGCTTTTATGATAAAACGCAGGTGGGACGCGTGATGTCGCGCCTGCAGAGCGATATTGATGTGCTGGAACAGATGCTGAACTCGGGTCTGCTCTCGATGCTCAGCTCGCTGGTGGCGCTGATCGGGATCGTGGGCGCAATGCTGGTCATGAATGTACCCCTGGCCCTGCTTTCGTTTACGGTGCTGCCGGTGATGATTGTGATCGCGGCCTTCTGGCAGAGGTACGCCCAGCGCTCGTTCCGCCGCACGCGGGCCGCGATCTCGCTGGTTAACGCGACGCTCCAGGAGAATATCTCTGGGATGCGCGTGATCCAGAGCCTGGCACGCGAGAGCCGCAACCGCGGCGAATTCGACGATCTGAACGCTTACAACCGCGAGACCAACCAGGAGGCCAGCCGCATCGCGGCGCTGATTCTGCCGCTGGTCGAGGTGGTGGCGGCGCTGGCAATCGCGATTACGGTGCTCTACGGCGGCGTGCTGGTCTCGCAGGGACACCTCCAGGTCGGCGTGCTGGTAGCCTTTACGCTCTACATTAACCGCTTCTTTGATCCGATCCGCGATATCAGCCAGCAGTACTCGCAGCTCCAGCGCGCTGGCGTGGCGGCGGAACGCATCTTCCAGATCCTGGATATGCCAATCGAGATCACGGACAAGGCTCAGGCCGAGCAACTACCGCAGATCAAGGGCAAGGTGGAATTTCGCGATGTTAACTTTGGCTACAGCAAGGGCGTGCCCGTCCTGAGCCATCTCAACCTGCACATTCAGGCAGGTCAGACGGTGGCGATTGTGGGTCCGACCGGCGCGGGCAAAAGCACAATCGCGGGCCTGCTGGCGCGTTTCTACGACATTCAGTCGGGCGCGGTACTGATCGATGGGCACGATGTACGCGAGGTCACGCAGGCTTCGCTGCGCGGTCAGATCGGCATTGTGCTCCAGGAGCCATTTCTCTTCACCGGCACGATCCTCGACAATATCCGCTACGGTCGCCTGGATGCCACTGACGCGGAGGTCGAGGCCGCCGCGCGGGTTGTGGGCGCGCACGAACTGATCGAGCTTCTGCCCGGCGGTTACAACACGCCCATTCGCGAGCGCGGGCGCAACCTGAGCGTGGGCCAGCGCCAGCTCATCTCCTTCGCTCGCGCCCTGCTGGCCGATCCGCGCATCCTGATCCTCGACGAGGCCACAGCCAACATCGACACCTTCACCGAGGTTCTGGTACAGCAGGGACTCAAGAAACTCCTGCACGGGCGCACGGCCATTGTCATTGCTCACCGCCTCTCGACCATCAAGGGCGCGGACTGTATCGTGGTTCTGCAAAAAGGCCAGATCATCGAGCAGGGCACTCACACCCAACTGCTCGAACTGGAGGGAGCCTACGCCTCCCTCTACGCCATGGGTTTTCGCCACACTGGCAAAGAACCTGTGGAGACAAATTAAAGAGCATTTTCCTGTGGTGGGG
>DASVMX010000694.1:0-6597 GCA_036384215.1 Ktedonobacteraceae bacterium
CCCGCTCTGCCAGCAGGCAGCCAGATATAAGATATCCCCGCGGCCTCCTATCCGCAGGGCAGCCGTCAGAGCGGAGCCTCTGACGCACCCACCAATGCAGCACCGGAGCTGCGCCTCCGGTGTGCCGGTACGGTCACGAAACAACAAATTATCAATCGGCTCCGCGGGCCGGGTCGCTCCATTGTGCAGGGCGCAGGAAAGAGCGCTCCTGGGTGCGCGCGGTTTCCCACGCGGCGCGGGCGGCCTGGACCTGGGGCATGGTGCTGACCTCCGCAAGCGGCACGTCCCACCAGCCTTCGTAGCCGGGAATACTTTCATAGCGATCATTTTGAATATAGATTACCGTGGTACGCTCGGCGGCGCGCGCTTCAAGCAGGGCAGCGGTGAAATCGCTGTAGTTCTGGCACGTGATAACATGCGCACCCAGGCTGCGAGCGTTGGCCGCCAGGTCCACTGGCAGCGTCTGCGCGTCCCCGGCCTCGTCGCCGGGAAGCACGCTGGCGCGCGGATAGACGTAGCGCGTGCCAAAGCCATCCTGGCCAAGCGAACGGCTAAGGCTGCCAATGCTTTTGAAGCCAGCATTGTCAAACAGCACGATAATCAGCTTGTAGCTTTCTTGAATGGAGGTGACGATCTCGCTGTTCATCATCAGATAAGAGCCATCGCCAACCATGACATAGACCTCACGTTCGGGCTCGGCCATCTTCGCGCCCAGCCCGCCAGCGATTTCATAGCCCATACAGCTATAGCCGTATTCCAGGTGGTAGTTTTTGGGATGGCGCGCGCGCCAGACTTTGTGCAGGTCGCCCGGCAGGCTGCCAGCGGCACAGACCATGATTGCCCCGGTGGAACTTCCTTCGTTGACCGCGCCAATCAGCTCACCCTGACTCGGCAGCGGCGCGTGGCGCAGTTCGTAAATGCGCTCAACCTCGGCCTCCCAGGCGTGGTGCAGTTGCCTGGCCTGAGAGCGATACTCGGCCTTAACCTGGTAGCCGTTTAGCAACTCAAGCAGCTCCTCCAGCGTGGCCCGCGCATCTCCGACCAGCGGCAGGGCATGATGCTTGGCCGCGTCAAAGCCGGTCACGTTGAGGTTGATAAAACGCACGTCTGGATGCTGAAAAGCGGTCTTCGACGCGGTAGTAAAGTCACTGTAGCGCGTGCCAATGCCGATCACCAGGTCAGCCTCGCGTGCCATCCGGTTGGCCGCGAAGGTGCCAGTAGCTCCGATGGCTCCAAGATTGAGCGCGTGATCATAGTTCAGGCTGCCCTTACCGGCCATGGTTTCGCCCACCGGAATGCCGGTCTGCTCAACAAAATGGCGCAGCAACTCGCTTGCTTCGGAGTAGATTACGCCGCCGCCCGCGACAATGAGTGGGCGCTGGCTAGCGCGTATCCACGCCGCCGCCTCTGCCAGTGCGCGCCGATCAGGCCGGTTGCGCGCGATATACCAGACACGCCGCTGGAAAAAGTCAGCGGGATAGGCGTAAGCTTCGGTCTGGACATCCTGAGGCAGTGCCAGCGTGACCGCGCCTGTCTCCGCGGGGCTGGTCAGCACGCGCAGCGCCTCCGGTAGCGCGAGCAGCAACTGATCTGGACGCGTAATGCGGTCCCAGTAGCGGCTCACCGGCTTAAAACAGTCGTTGACCGAAATATCCTGGCTGTGCTCGGACTCCAGCTGTTGCAGCACTGGCGCGACATTGCGGCGGGCGAAGATATCACCCGGCAACAACAACACCGGCAGGCGGTTAATCGTCGCAGTGGCCGCGCCCGTGACCATATTGGTCGCGCCCGGCCCAATTGACGAGGTGCAGGCAAAGGCTTGCAGGCGATTGCGCGTCTTCGCATAGGCTGTGGCGGTGTGTACCATCGCCTGCTCGTTGCGCGCCTGGTAATAACGAAACTCCGGCATCTGCTGGAGCGCCTGGCCAATCCCGGCAACATTGCCGTGGCCAAAGATGCCAAAGCACCCGGCGAAAAAAGCCTGCTCTACACCATCGCGCTCCACATATTGCTGTTTCAGAAAGGCGATCACTGCCTGAGCCATTGTCATTGTTCTGCTTGTCTGATCGACCATGTCTGTGTTCCTCTATAGGGCTAAATACCTGTCAGAAACGCTGGCACGCGTAAAAAAGCGCCGCGCCAGTTACAGTATTTGATCTGCTAAAAGCCGCCGTGTTCTTGAATAAAGGACATAACCTCGTCGTAGGTGGGCATGAAATTGGCGCAGCCGTGGCGCGTGACCAGGATAGCCCCGCAGGCGTTGCCCAGGCGCGCAGAGCGGTACCAGTCCCAGCCCTTAACCAGGCCATAGATCAAACCCGCGGCAAAGGCGTCACCCGCGCCCAGGATGTTTCGGACCTCAACGGGAAAGCCCGGCACGTCGATGCGCTCCAACTCCTGGCCTTGTGCTCGCAGATGAACGCTGGAACCGTCCGCGCCGCGCTTCTGCACCAGCACGCGCGGCCCCAACGCCAGCAGGTGGCGAATCGCCGCGGCACTGTCTCCGCTAACGCGTGCGTCAGAAATCTGCGAGTGCGCCACACTCATCTGCGCGCGATCGGTCAGCAGCGCGGCCTTGATCTCGTCGTCAGTACCGATCACAATATCTACCAGGCGCAGAATCGAGCGCAGCGTAACGCCAAAGGCGCGCTGATCCTCCCACTGGTCGGGACGAAAATCGATGTCCAGCAGCACCGTTTTTCCGGCCTGGCGGGCCTGTTCAGCGGCGAAAAAGGTCGCGCTGCGGCCCGGCTCTTTGCTCAGACCCGTGCCGGTAATCAACAACGCCTGGCTTTCAGCAATCGGCGTCTGGAGCACATCATCGATGGTCAGCTCGCTGTCAGCACAGTTATCGCGGTAAAAGGTCAGGGGAAAGCGATCCGGCGGCTCAATGCCCAGCACCACCGCGCTAGAGCGCCGTCCTGGCTTGCGTGGAATAAAACGTGTCTCCACTCCCTCGTCGCGCAGAAAACGCAGAATAAAATTCCCCACCTGGTCCTCACCAACGGCGGTGAGCAGAATCGGGCGCAGACCCAGGCGCCTCGTCCCCACGCTAATATTCGTCGGACAGCCACCAACGTAGGCCGCGAACTCGCGAATCTCCTCAAACGGCGAGCCAATATTATTTGAGTATAGATCTATCGATGATCTCCCCATCGTAATCACATCGTAAGCTCCGCGCTCTGTCTCCATAGACAATTCCTCTCTCCGTCAGGGGTCAAATCGCAATTCGGGTCAAACCACATCCAGACAAACCACACCGGAGGCGCAGCTCCGGTGCTACATTGGCGGGTGCGTCAGAGGCTCTGCTCTGACAGCACCGTCGAAAATACGCGCTCAACGGCGCGTGATATCGTAAACCGGCACGCGTGGATCAGGGGTCTGATAGGTTTCCTTGACCCAGGTGTGGCGGGAGTCTTCGCTATTGGCCAGCGATTGCGCGCTGCCGGCCAGCACGTTCAGGTAATAGGTTGTATAGCCGGGCGGGCTGCTGACTGGATGATAGCCTTCGGGCACCAGCACCGCGTCGTTGTTGCGCGCCAGCAGGAGCTCGTCGATGGGATGGCCTGCCTGCTGGAGCGGCGACTCGGCGTCCGTGTAGACACGTTGCACGGCGAAGCCTTCCGGGCGATCCAGCTTGTAGAAATAGACCTCTTCCAGGTCCGCTTCAAGCACAGTGCCATCCCCGGCGAGTTTGTGCACATCATGCTTGTGGGGAGGATAACTCGACCAGTTACCTCCAGGTGTGTACACTTCCACGACCACCAGGCGCTGGCAGGGAAAGCCGGGAGGAATAATACTGTTGATCTGGCGCGTGGCGTGGTCGCTGCCACGAATCTCGATTGCGATATCACGCGGCGTGACCAGGCGCGGCTCGTGATCCTCTTCGGCAGGAGCCAGCGCGACAGCATATTCGCACGCGCTTTCAGCGTAGACAGTCAACGAGGTCTGGCGAGAAAGATAGAGCGCGGATGGCAAGCCCTGAAAGACGTTCTCACGCTCGCCAATCTGAGTCCACTGACCGCGATTGGACTCCACACTGATGCTGCCACTCAGGACAACAATGGCCATCTCGTGATCGCCGGTCGCAAAGCTCCAGGAACTCCCGGCCTGATACTGGCGTACCTGAAACGAAATATACTCCCAGCCAGCCATCTCCGGGGTCACTTCCACAACCACGCGCGGGTCGGGCGAGTTCCCAGCGCGAACAATCAGGTTGTGCGCGTAATAATGATGCATAATACATTGACTCCTGTTGATATATCTGCGATGAGCTAAGAACGTAAGCTTATTTCCAGGTTCTCAAATCAACAAGTTTCACTCGTTGGCCACTCTGGCTGGCGCTGGTGGCTGCCACGCTGATTTCGCACGCGGCCAGGGCTTCTGCGCCGCTAACCGCGGGGGCTGTCCCATTGCTCAGGCAAGCCACAAAATGCTGCAACTGAGCGCGGTAGGCCTCACCGAAACGTTCGATCAGATAGGGCATGGTATCGCGCTGCGCGCCAGCGCGAGTGAGCAAGACCACTGGCGTATGCTGTTGCGAGCCAATCATCAACGCCCCCTCGGAGCCGAGCACCTCCGTGCGAATATCATAGCCATAAAAAGCGTTGCGGCTAACCTCGACATTGCCGAGCGCGCCGCTGGCAAAACGCAGATTAATCAAAGCATTGTCGATATCGCCTACCGCGGCCAGGTCTTTGCACACCAGCAGCGTACCTTCGGCACTGACCTGTGTTACCTCGCTGCCCATCAACCAGCGTGCCAGGTCAAAGTCGTGAATCGCCATATCCATAATCAGGCCGCCGCTCTGAGCAGGGTCCAGGTAGTTGCAGGGCGGACAGAAGGGATCGCGGCTGATCGCCTTGAAGGTGACTGGTTCGCCAATCTGGCCAGCGGCAATCAGCTCGTGCGCTTTTTGGTAGGCAGTGTCAAAGCGGCGCATAAAACCGACCTGGAGCGGCACAGCCGCTCGCTCAACCGCCGCCAGCGCCTCGTGGGTCTGCTCAAGGGTCAGCGCCAGCGGCTTCTCGCAAAAAATCGCCTTCCCGGCCCTGGCCGCGGCAATCACCAGTTCGTGATGCGTGCTGGTTGGCGTCGCAATCACCACCGCGTCCAACCCGGCCAACGCCAGTACCTCCCCGGCCTCTTCACAGACATGAGGAATGGTAAATTGGTCGGCAACTTGCGTACGCTCCTGCTCAATTAAAGAAGCGACCGCGTATAACTCAGCCCCGCTGATACGCGTGGCCAGCGCCTCCGCGTAGAGCCGCCCCATGCGACCAAGGCCGATCACGCCCACTTTGAGCATAGCAACCATACGCGCTGATCTCCTTCCTTGAAGAGACGATGAAGAGACAACAATGGATCTTCACTGCTGACGCACGCGCGCATAGCGCGCTGTGCTGTCACGCAATATAAGGTTTGCTTGCAGGGTATGATTCTGTCCAGGCCGCTTCTGCAAGAGATTCAGCATGACCTGCGTCGCCATGCGACCTAATGCCACTTTGGGCTGATGGATCGTGGTCAGCGCTGGTACGACATAGCTGGCCGCGGGTACGTCGTCGAAACCAACGACGCTCAATTGGTCCGGCAGCGCCAGGCCCCGTGCCCGCGCGGCCATCAGTATACCTACCGCGATCATGTCGTTGGCGCAAAATAGAGCTGTGACGCCCACTTCAAGCAGACCCGGCAGCGCGCTCTGGCCAGCCGCGATATCCTCTTCCGGGGAAGCCTCGTCGCAGGGAACCGTGACCATCCATTCAGCGCGCGCCTGGATGCCAAACGCTGCAAGCGCGTCGCGATAGCCCTGCTGGCGTTGCAAACAAGAGCGCGGCCTGCTCTTCACCCCCAGATAGCCAATCGCACGGTGTCCCAGGCTCAGCAAATGCTCAACAGCCAGTTTTGCCCCCTCGTAATCATCAACCGCGACCCAGTGCAGCACCCCATCCTGAGCTTCCTCCTGGCTATTGATCAACACAATCGGCACCTGGAGACTGACCAGACGCTCCTTGTACTCGCCAGTCAGACGCGAAGAGGCAACCAGAATCCCATCCACGCGGCGGCGACGGAACATCTCAATCACCACCATCTCCTGCTCAGGATTATTGTGAGAAGCGCTCAAAAAAACGCCAAAGCTCGCCCCACGTGCTACCTCTTCGACACCCTTCACCACATCGCTCAGAAAAGGATCGGCAATCGAAGTCACCACCAGTCCGATTGTGCTCGTATGCCGCGTCTGCAAACTTTGCGCGATTGCGTTCGGCGTATAGCCCATCTCGCGGGCCAGGCGCTGAATGCGCTGGCGCGTGGGTTCACTGATCAACGGACTCTCCCGCAGCGCGCGCGAAACCGTCGAATGGGACACCCCCGCCACACGGGCGATATCTGCGATAGACACCTCGTTCTGGTCCAACTATCCACTCCTGCCCAAAACGCTCAAACCTATCTCCCTGGTAATGCACACGTGTGCAAACCAGAGTCAAAATAATATGCACACGTGTGCATTACCAGTATATCCAGGAGCATAGCTCTTTGTCAAGGCTGTTTTCAGCAAGAAGCAGGGCTTTCGCAAAGTCACCTTTCACCGTTCCAAGGCCC
>DASVMX010000695.1:0-2806 GCA_036384215.1 Ktedonobacteraceae bacterium
GCCAGTGTTTGTAAAGGTGGTGAGTGCCTGCTGGAAATATGTTTCTGCTGCTCTTGGCTGGCTAGATGTCATTAAAATTTCTCCCAGCAAACCTTGAGCACGTGCCTGTAGCCAAACTAATTCGCTGGTAGTTGCATCTTCTAACGCTTTTTCTGCCTGCTTATGCGCATTTTCTGTCTCACTTAACAAAAGAGCAATTCTAGTCAGTAACAATTGTCCATTTAGAACTGTATCAGCTTCCAAACCATCAAAAGTCAAGGCACGATGAAGAGTGTATTGCGCACGCAATAAAAGATGTTCGAATTGTTTCTTTGAATCATTTTTCTGCAAATTGTATACCCTACTATTTTGCATATTATTAGTAAGCGCACGTGCCAAACGCAAATGCCCCAATGCGACCAGAGCAAACCCAATACAAGGAGCAATGTGTCGAGAATGACCAATTTTTAATGCTCGAACGAGCAATGGCTCGGCTTTTTCTAAATCTCCTTGCTCGATAAAGGCAGTTGCCAGGTAAGTGCTAAGAAGACTAACATAGAAAAGGTCGTTAACTTGTTCTGTAAGTGCCAATGCCTCTCGATACCAAGTCTCAGCCTCAGATAAATTTCCCAACCTAACAGCCAGTACTCCTAGATTGCCGAGTGCTACTGACCTAATTGGTACATGACCGATATCTTCAGCCAATTCTCGTGAACGTACTAATAATGGTTGAGCTAAAGTATATTCCGCTCTACGCAAATGTAAGTCAGCTAAATTGCAACATACGTTAGCAACTTCATTTTTTATGTCATTTTTCTCGAAAACTTCCAGAGCTTGATTCAGATGGTGTAATGCACCTGTGCTTTGCCCAAGGGTAGCTTTTATTCCAGCAAGCAATGTATGAACTCGACCTAAACCAACAGGATCGCCGTTTAGTATACGTTGTGTTTGAGTTAATAAGGTTGCTCTAGATCTTTGCGGTTGGGTTGACGAAGCTTCAAAGCGTTCCAAGGCTTCATTGCCCATGGCCAATGCTTCGGCCATATTACCTTCAAGCCAGAGGGTATGTCCTTGTTGATAACGGATTCTTGCCCAGGCAAGACCAGCCATCACGCCAGCGTTATTTAACGCTTTTTCACCTTCGTTAAAGCTCTCTCTGGCCTTTTCACTATTCCCCAAATAACGCCATGCCCTACTGATTTCGCACCAAATCAGAGCCTGTATTTGCGCTTCGTATTGTTTTTCTTCCTCAGAAGCAAAGATCTGCTTCTTGCGAATTTCCAGAACTTGTTCGTAGAACTTCCGCGCGTCTTCAAACTTGCCCAGGACAATCATGCTTTCCCCTAGCTGCTCCAAAATATACGCATGGTGTAGCCGCTCCTCTTGCGAGGCCGCAGCCGTCAAACCACCCATATACTCGAGCGCCAGCCTGTAATATTTCTCAGCGTCGGGGTAGGCGGAGAGGGAGTAGGCGCGGTCGGCAGCCAGTTCGGCGAAGTGGGCGATGAGGGCGGGGGTGGCTCCGCCTTTGACGAGGTGGGTGGTGATTTCGGCGGCTCCTTCGGCTTCGTTGGTGGCGTAGAGGATTTGCAGGACTTGCGCGGCTTTGCGGTGCAGGCTGGCGCGGCGCGCGGCTGAGAGGCGCTCGTACAGATAGGTGAGCAGGAGAGGATGCCAGAAGTGGTAGGTGATGCGCGTGCCGCTGCCTTCTTCGGTGAGCATGCCGGCTTGCAGGCTTTCTTCGAGCAGGTCGAGGATCAGGTCTTCGTCGGCGAGCGCTCCTCCACTGGCCATGTCGCGGATGGTGTCGAAGAGGAAGGCTCCTCCCAGAACTGCTCCGCGCTCCAGCAGGCGCTGGCACTCGGGGCTGATGCGCGCCAGGCGCAGGTCGAGCACGGCCTGGATGGTGTCAGGCAACTGGTTGGGATTGGCAGGATCGAAAGTGACATCGATGGCGTTGGTGGTAATCCCCCTGGCCAGTTCTTCGGCGAAGAAGGGGTTGCCGGAGGCTCTGGTGGAGACGCTTTTGACGACTGGCTCGGGCAGGTGAGCGATGAGCTGGCCGATCTCTTCTTCGCTGAGCGGGCGCACAGGGATCTGCTCGACAGCCTGCTCGCGCTGCAAGTCGGTGAGCAGACCGCGCAGGGGATGATTGCTCGGCAGTTCAGTATCGCGGCAGGTACACAGGAACATGACGGGCAGGCCGCGCATCTGGCGCACAAGGTAGGTGAGCAGTTCGCAACTGCTGGCGTCGGCCCACTGTAGATCGTCGAGCACGATCAGCAGGGTGGTGTTTTCGCAGATGGTGCCGAGCAGGGCGCGGGTGGATTCCCAGAGGCGCAACTGCTCCTGTTCGGGCGGCGGCGGCATTTTCTGCGACATGGGCGGCAGGAGATCGGCCAGTTCGGGCAGCAGAGCGCGCAGGGGCTGGTAGATCAGCGGGCTCTTCTTGATGGCCTCCTGGCGCTGCCAGAGTCCCTGGCTCATGGCTTTGCGCAGCGTCTCGGTCCACAGGCGATAAGGTACGCTGCTCTCCTGGGTGTAGGCGCGCGACCAGGCGACGGCCCAGTTGCGGCGTTTGGCCTCGCGAGCTGCTTCTTCCGCCAGGCGCGTCTTACCCATGCCCACATCTCCCATCAACATCACGCACTGCTGGCGGCGCGGCGTGTTGATGTCCATGGGCGTGAGCAGCGCGGACTTTCTCTGGCCCGCCAGCTTCAGGCCACGCGTCTGCTGGGTGATGTTCAGCAACTCTTGCAGGCGCGCGATCTCTTCCTCGCGACCCACCAGCGGACTCTGCTGGGTACGCCCGATGTACATGTGCGAG
>DASVMX010000696.1:0-12502 GCA_036384215.1 Ktedonobacteraceae bacterium
TCGTCCTCGCCCTCGGCCTCGATCTCCGCTGCTTTGAACGAGGAGATGTAGCCGCGGATCTGCTCGTCGAGAGCCTGGGCGACATCGCTGTTCTGGCGCAGGAAGTCTTTGGCGTTTTCGCGACCCTGACCGAGACGGATATCACCGACGTTGAACCAGGCGCCGCTCTTCTTGACCAGGCCCATCTCCAGGCCAAGGTCGATCAGACCGCCCTCGCGAGAAATACCCTCGCTATACATGATGTCAAATTCCGCCACGCGGAAGGGGGGCGCGACCTTGTTCTTGACCACGCGCACACGCGTGCGGCTTCCCATGACATCCTGGCCCTGCTTGATGGTGTCGGTACGGCGAATATCCAGGCGCACGGAGGCGTAAAACTTGAGCGCTTTACCGCCTGAGGTGGTTTCGGGGTTGCCGAACATAACGCCGACCTTTTCACGCAACTGATTGGTAAACACCACCGCTGTGTTCGAGCTGCTAATCGCGCCAGTCAGTTTACGCATGGCCTGGCTCATCAGGCGGGCCTGCAAACCGACGTGCGAATCGCCCATCTCGCCCTCGATTTCCGCGCGCGGCGTCAGAGCTGCGACAGAGTCGACCACAACCACGTCGATTGCGTTACTGCGCACCAGCGCGTCCAGGATCTCCAGCGCCTGCTCGCCAGTATCGGGCTGAGAAATCAAGAGGCTGTTGACATCGACACCACAACGGGCCGCGTAGGTGCGGTCAAAAGCATGCTCGGCGTCGATAAAGGCCGCGTAACCGCCCGCGCGCTGCGCGCTGGCGATCACATGCTGGCAGAGCGTGGTCTTACCCGAAGACTCCGGGCCGTAGATCTCGGTGATACGCCCGCGCGGCAGACCGCCAACGCCCAGCGCCAGGTCCAACGCGACCGAGCCTGTGGGGATCACTTCGATCTGAATCTTGGCAGCCTCTCCCAGGCGCATGATCGCGCCCTTGCCGAAACGGCGCTCGATCTGGCTCAAAGCCTGCTCGATGGCCTTCTCCCGCTCGGTGGTTGCCGTTGACACGGCTGTACTGGCGCTGGCTCCAGCTATAGCTTTCTCTTTCTTACTTAGTGCCATTGTTCATCCACAGGGAATACAGGTAGCGCAACCGATTTCGTTTGCAAGCATGAACGCGGTGTCCGCAAACACCCTTCTTCGCGCCTCTGGCGATTGCCCGTTCCTTGTGACCTCCCTGCATGCCTCCTTTATCTGTGCTTACTTACTTACTACCACCCCATCAGGGGCAGGGAACGACTGTGATCTCACGTTCTCACGGAAAAAACGAAGCAAAACCTTTATGCTGGTATGTTTATTGTTCCCTACGTACTATTCTCTGGCAACGCCAAGAAAAAGGTAATCGGTCTCTCTCTCTACCTGATCCATCGTAATGTAGAACAAGAGTACCATACAAGCCGCGCTAAGTCAACTTTTGGTCGTTGATGAAACAAGAGTACTATAGTCTGAGATCCATCTACACCCTGCCAGTTTGGCGGGCAGTCGAGGGCCAGCGAAACGCTCGACTGCCCGCTATTGCAGTTCGCGCCGACCTTCGAGGGCGCGGCTGAGCGTGCCTTCATCGGCGTATTCCAGGTCTCCGCCAATGGGCAGGCCGCGCGCCAGACCTGTGATCTTGACTGCAAAGGGCTTGAGTTCTTTTTGCAGATAGTTGGCGGTATATTCGCCCTCGAAGTTGGGGTTGGTCGCCAGAATGACCTCGCGCACATTCCCACTCTGCAAGCGCTTGAGCAGCTCTTCGATGCGTAAGTCTTTGGGACCAATCCCCTCTACCGGCGAAAGCGCGCCGTGGAGCACGTGATACAGGCCTTTGTAAGCCCCTGTCTTCTCCAGCGCCAGCACATCCAGCGGCTCTTCCACCACACAGATAACCTCCTGGTCCCGGTTGGGATTGCTACAAATCAAACAGGGATCATTCTCGGTGATATTGAAGCAGCGCGAACAATAGATGATGCTCTCTTTGACGCGGATGATCGCCTCGGACAGGCGACGCGCCTGGTCCGCGGGACTGCGCAGGAGAAAGAAGGTCAGGCGCTGCGCCGTCTTGACCCCTACTCCTGGCAGCTTGGATAATTCTTCTATCAGAGCCGCGACTGGCGGCGCGAGATCGCTCATACTAGAACAGCCCCGGAATCTTCAGGCCGCCGGTCATGTTCATGGTCATCTTCTCCTGAGCCTCGTTGGCTCTGCCCTGCGCGTCTTTCGCCGCAGCCAGAATCATAGTCTCCAATTCCGCGATATCCTCCGCGTTAAATGCCTCGGGATCGATCTTCACTGCCGTCATCTCAAATTTGCCGTTCAATGTAATGCTGACTGCACCACCACCGGCTGTGCCTGTGAAAAGAGTGTTGGCCAGCTCCTCCTGCATCTTAACCAGCTTCTGCTGCATCTTCTGAATTTCACGCATATTCATGGTAAAATATTCTCCTTACTTTGGTTGAATGTTTCCCAGTTTGGCACCAAAGGTTTTCATGACTTCCTGCACGACGGGATCATTCCGAACTTTTTTCCCCAGCTCTTCTTGCGACAAGGGTACTCTCTTATTCTCTCCCACACCTCGCGGTCTGGCAAGTGCCGGGTTGTCCGGGGGATTGGCGTACTGGTATTTTTGCGGCTCCTCGGAAAGCGTTGAACGAGGGGAGCGCGGGACATCTGACGAACGCGGTGGCTCAACCCGCGGTTGCGGCTGCGCTACTGCATCGCGCCGAGCTGGCGGCTCGGTCTGCGGTTCTGGCTGAACCGCTGGCTCGCGATGGGCCGAGGGGGGCGTAGCCACGGTCCCCAGCGAATACGAGGCCGAGCTCTGAGCCTGCCCACCTGTGTACGGTTGTTCAGGCGAAAGCACGCGCAATTTACACGGTCGGCCAAATTCCAGTTCTAAAGCCCACTCGACCTCTTTGGGACGATTTTCCTCGCGAATAAGTTTGAAGTGCCGATCCTTACTTGCCCGAATCACGATTACGGTAAACTCGCCATCTGTCTCAACCCCCAGCACATCGCACATTCCAATATGTGTCGCCAACATCGCGCTTTTCTGCATTGTCCGCTGCTTCACACTTTCCCATGAACTTTTGACCTGCCGCAAAGAAAGGCTCGGCTTTTCTGACACGCCGTTCGCCTGTTCAGTGGCCGGAGGCGGGTCTGAACGATCTGACTGAGCAGGAGGTACCTCTTCGCGCGCTGGCTGGAATGAGCGCGGCGTGGTAGGCACGCTGGGCATCGGTTCAGGCGCGGGCCGAGATGGACGCGGCGTCGTGGGCACGCCCGGAGCCTCTGTTTCGGCGGGCGCAACCGGCGCGGGACGTGGTGTGGAACGCGGCGCGGACTGAGCGGGCAGCGTGAGGGCAGGCGTGACGACAGCGCCAGGTTTGACCGCCTGGCCGCTCTGCGCTCTGGAATGCAATTCGATGCACTCTAACGCGGCCAGTTCCAGCCCAAGCTGGGGCGTCCCCTGATTCTTCTGCATTAACTCGTTCTGCGCGAAGATGCGCGCGCACTCGGTCAATTCCTCCAGCGTAAAAGAGGGAATCAATTGCTGGACCTCGCGCACCTCGTCTTCGGTCAGATCCATGATCGTCGCGACATCCGCCCCGGCCTTCCCCAGCATCAGCGCGCGCCAGTACTCGATCACCTGCGTGTTGATCTGGCGCAGGTCCGCGCCCGCCTCCGAAAGTTCGTGGATCAGATAGAGCAGCGCGGGACTGTCCGCCTGGGCAATGTGTGTCAACAGCTTCCAGATGGCGCGTGGATCAGCCACCCCCAGCATCGATTGAACCTGGGCCAGCGAAATCGTATCGCCAGAATAGGCAATTGCCTGGTCCAGCAGGCTCAAAGCATCGCGCATACCACCGGCGGCGCTCCTGGCGATCAGTTCAAGCGCGCTGCGCTCAACCTCCACTTTTTCTTCGCGGGCCACGTGCGACAGATGCTCCGCAATCTGGCGCGTGGAAAAACGCTTAAAATCGAAACGCTGGCAGCGCGAAAGCACCGTGGGCAACATCTTATGTACATCGGTCGTGGCCATGACAAAGATCGCGTAATCCGGCGGCTCCTCCAGCGTCTTGAGCAGCGCGTTAAAAGCTTCGGTGGTCAGCATGTGCGCTTCATCGAGAATATAGATCTTGTACTTGCCTGTAGCGGGTGGCATCATGACCTTTTCACGCAGTTCGCGGATACTGTCAATACCGCGGTTGGAGGCTGCGTCGATCTCGATCACATTGAAAGATGTGCCAGCGGTAATCTCGCGGCACTGCTGGCACTCGTTGCATGGCTCACCATTCTGAACATTCGTGCAGTTGACCGTCTTGGCCAGCAAACGGGCGGTCGTCGTCTTGCCAGTGCCACGCGGGCCGGTAAACAGATAGGCATGGCTAAGCTTATCGTCCTGAAGCGCGTTTCTGAGGGTACGAATAATCGACTCTTGACCGACCATCTCATCGAAGGTCTGCGAGCGCCATTTGCGGTAGAGAGATTGTGAGGCCATACCATGACTCCGCTTGCCCATTGATACAGGGCCACAAATCCCTGCCAGGAGAAACTAAGACAATAAAGAACCGGCTTTCGCCCGGTCCTACCGGTCGGCACAACCAGGCTGCCCCGCGACACCCAGAGAGGTCTACGTACTGCTGCTTCTGTTAGGACCTGACAGGGTTAGTAAACATCTGCCGCGCAGGACCCGATTGTGCCGACCGGCAGGACTGGAAGAAAACCGGTCTGTTCCACCGAGTTATTTGCTTCGTTCAAGGAACGTTGCTATTGTACACCTGCCAGCCCCAATTGTCAAACCTTTTTCTGGCTTTTTTTGCTCCCTGGCTCGTTCATAGATACTTTCCGATAAGGAGACTGTATTTTTCTTTCAGCTCCTCCGTCAACAGGCCGCGGTCAGTCATAATAGCGGCGGAGAGCGACGAAGGGCACTCGCAGGCGCTGGCGGAACGCTCGGCGGGGATTTTGCGCGCTACGGCCCGCAGGATACGCTGGGCATTGGTAATGTTCGCGCTGAGGTTATTGATGACCATCTCGACCGTCACCGGCTCCTCGGACTCGTGCCAGCTATCATAATCGGTAATACAGGCAATAGTGGCGTAGCACAGCTCGGCCTCGCGCGCCAGCTTGGCTTCCGGCAGGGCGGTCATGCCGATAATATCCATGCCCAGACTGCGATAGACGCGCGATTCGGCTTTCGTCGAAAACAACGGCCCTTCCATACAAACATATGTACCGCCCTTGTGCACCCTGACATCCTCCAGCTCGCTCGCGGCCTCCAGCAGCAGCGAACTCAAAGTCGGACAGAACGGCTCGGCAAAAGTACAGTGCACAACCAGGCCGGGATCAAAGAAGCTGTTGACACGGCTCTTCGTGCGGTCAAAAAGCTGGTCGGGAATCAATAGATCACGCGGAGCAATGTGCTCGCGCAAGCTGCCCACAGCGCTGACCGAAATAACCCACTCGACCCCCAGACTCTTCAAGGCCCAGATATTGGCCCGCGCGGGCAGGTCACTCGGCGAGATCCGATGCCCTCGCCCGTGGCGCGGGAGAAACGCCATCGAAACGCCCTCAACCTTCCCAACCGTAATCACATCGCTGGGCTTGCCAAACGGCGTCTCGACCGCAACCTCTTCAACCTCGGTCATCCCCTGCATACGATACAGCCCGCTCCCGCCAATAACGCCAATTTTTGCCTGTGGCATGAACTTCTTGCCTGCCTTTCTTCTCTCAATCTTCGATTTTCAAAAATAACAACACTGCCAGCGCGCCGCGCACTGCCTGCTCATCTATTATATCTTATTTAGACCTCCTCGCCTTCCTGTCTCCCTCCCGCACAATCCTTCCGTGCAATAAAAAGGACGACAGCAGCCATATCTGGTTTGCTTTTGGCCGCTCTCCAAAAGTTGATAACATCACTATCAACTTTTCTAACAAACTTCTTACACTTTGCATACGTGGTTCTAACACAAGTGGATGTATCCTATCCACAGAACAAGAAAACGCCACTGTTCCGCTCCACCAGAGAGAGCGGGGCATGGTAGATAAGCAGCAAAAGTTTTAACAAGGAGAGACATCATGGCTAACCTTATCCGCTACAATCCTTTTAACGAGGTCGTTTCTTTGCGCGAGGCAATGGATCGCCTGTTTGAGGATAGCTTTATCCCCCGCAGCCTCGGCACGGTTGCGCGCGGCGCGCAGTCGAACCTCTACGAAACCGCTGAGGGCTTTACGCTCCAGATCCCTATGCCGGGCGTCAATCCCGACGACGTGGAGATTACCGCTCAGCAGGATACCCTGACCTTCAAGTGGGCCACCAGCGTCAATGTTCCTGAGAACGCCACCACCCACTGGAGCGGCTTCGCCAGCAGCCAGCACCAGCAGAGCTTCACCCTGCCCACGCCGATCAACGCCGAGAGGATCGAAGCTAACTACGAAAATGGCATCCTGACCCTCAACCTGCCCAAGGCTGAGCACGCCAAAGCTCGCACCGTCAAAGTCGTAGCGAAGAAGTAATATCTCAAGAGAAGATAAAACGAGCGAGAAGCAAGCCAGGTCGGAAAAATTTTCAATTTTTCCGACCTGGCTTGCTTCTCGCTCGTTTTATCTTCTCTTGAGATATTACTTCTTTTATTGCGGACGCTCCAATGTCTGCCCGTTGCGCATACGATGGCGGGCGCGAACGACATGGTAGAGGAGAATAAGCTGGGTCAGCGCGAGGGGATCGCTCTGGCGCAGGTCATTACCGACGTAGAAGAGGCCGAGCTGATCAAGGCGGTCGGGGCGCAGGCTGCTGGCTTCGGCCATGTGCTCCCAGATGCGGTCTTCCAGCTCGCTGGCTTTTTCGTGAGTGATCCCGGCGTCAATCTCCAGGGTGTTGGACAGCATGCCGTTATATTCGGCCTGGAAGGTGCGCAGCGGAGGCTGGATGTCGGAGACCGAGGGCTCAATAAGATCAGCGAGGTCGATCCTGGGCGCGTGCTCTGGCTGGATCATGCGCACGTTCAAATGCTCAAGGCTGCGCGTCTGGTAATAGAGGTTTCCGCGCGAGAAACGCACGATCATATCCGCGAAACGTTTCTGCGGCTGAATATAGAGATAGCTGTCGCGTCGGCGGTCCGCGATCTGCTGGCGCACCTGCTCAACGGTGTACCCGCGTGAGGTGCTGTCGCGAATGATCTTCCACTGTTGTTGTAGCGCGTGTTCGGGATCAAGATAGATACGCACCTGTGCCAGGGCGCGCAGTTCGGGCGTAAAAAGCGGGTGCAGGCCATGTACAATGATGATCTCAGCCGGAATGATCTCTTCGGGCTCGGCAAATGTGCCAGTCGCGTGATCGTAAACCGGCTTGATGATAGCTTCTCCGCGTGCGAGGCATTGGAGGTGTTCAGTCATGAGATTCAGGTTATTGGCGTCTGGATGGAGGGCGCTGATTCCGGCACACAGGCGAGCTGTTCGATCAAGCAGATGATAGTCGTCAAGACAAATATGCTGAATCCGTTCCCGCCCAAAAACCCGCACCATCCCATCCGTCAATGTTGTCTTACCTGAACCACTGTCGCCACAAACCGCGACAAGCAATGGCTGTTGAATCCCGATATTCCCGTGCATATCCTACCGCTTCGCTTGATCCCTCGATGATCTTCTCGCGACCAGACGAGCGATCGCTGCCCTTGGGATCGTTGACAGGCATACGCTGGCAACCGCTCATCCAGTTGAGGTAGTGCCAATCGTCGCGTTACCTGGAATTATCTGGAATTATAGCAGAGAAAAAGCCATCATGCCAGAGCAAAAGGAAGAGAAAGCGCTTTCCTACTTTCCTAATCTGGAGAAAACAGCTACAATAGAGAACAAAAAAGGCCAATGTAAAAACAAATCAGGAAAGAGAGCTTGTATGGAGCAAACATTTCTCCAGATCTTACGCCAGCGCCCGATGCTTGCTGACGGCGCGATGGGAACGCTTCTCTACGCGCGTGGCATTCCCTATGAGCAATGTTTTGACGCGCTTAACCTCAGCCAACCCGAGTTCATTAGCAGCATTCACCGCGAATATATCAATGCCGGGGCTGAGATCGTCGAAACCAATTCTTTTGGCGCGAACCGCATCCGCCTGGCAGCCCATAATCTGGAAGGCCAGGTGCGCCAGATCAACCATCGCGCAGCCCGCCTGGTACAGGAGGCGCGGGATGTCACCGGCAAACAGGTGTTTATTGCCGGAGCCGTTGGCCCTACTGGCCTGCCTCTACAAGCTCCCGATGAACACCGCCTGCACGAATTACGCGCGATCTTCCGCGAGCAGATTGAAGGTCTACAGGAAGGCGGCGCGGATCTGCTGATTCTGGAGACCTTCACCAGCCTGGCTGAACTGCGCCAGGCGGTGCTGGCGGCTCACGAGATCGGCGGTCTGCCGCTGGTAGCGCAGATGAGCTTTAACGAGGATGGGCACACGCTCTCCGGCCAGTCCGCGGCCCGCGTGGCGATGGTCTTACGTGACCTGGGCGTCGATGTGATCGGCGCAAACTGTAGCGTTGGCCCCGCTGCCACCCTGGATGTCTTGCAGGAGATGATCGCAGAATCCCAGCACACGGACGAGGCGCAACCAGCTTCTCAACTCTTCTCGGCCCAGCCAAACGCGGGTCTGCCCACGCGCATTGGCAATCGCTTTTTCTACGTGGCCACGCCCGATTATTTCGCCGACTACGCGCTCCACTTCGCCCAGGCTGGCGTACGACTGATTGGCGGTTGCTGCGGCACTACTCCACGCCATATCGCGGCCATGCGCCAGGCGCTTGACGAAAAGTATGGCCTGCTCGACCAGGTCAGCACCACTACTACGACGACCAATGAGAGAATCACCGTCGTGACCAACGGCCAGGCGGCCATTGCTCGTTTACTTGAAGAAGAGGTTATTCTTCCGCAGGAAGGCTCGACTACCCGTCTGCAAGAGAAGCTACAGGCAGGCAAATTCGTGGTCAGCGTTGAGCTTGATCCCCCCAAGGGACTGAATCCCACCAAGCTGTTGACTGGCGCGGCCATGCTGCAGGAGGCGGGCGTGGACTGTATCAATATCGCCGATAGCCCGATGGCACGGGTACGCATGAGCTGTATCGCTCTGGCGCGCCTGATTCAGGATCACCTGGGCATTGAGACCATTATTCATTTCACCTCGCGCGACCGCAATCTGATGGCCCTGCAATCCGAACTGCTGGGCGCCCACGCTCTGGGTATTCGCAATATTCTGGCTCTGACTGGCGACCCGCTGCGCGTAGGTGCTTATCCGAATACCACCGGCGTCTGGGATGTCGATTCGGTCGGCCTGATCCAGGTCTTGCGCGGCATGAACGCGGGACACGACGCGGCAGGCTCGCCCATTGGCGCGAAAAGCTCTTTCCACATCGGCACGGCTCTCAATCTGAATATGACGGATGAGCAGGTCGATGAAGAGATTGAAAAATACCAGCGCAAAATCCAGGCCGGCGCACATTTTATCATGACGCAGCCCATCTATGAACTGGCTCCGCTAACCCGCTTTCTCACCCGCGTTGGCACACCATCGCTCCCGCTCATCCTGGGCTGTATTCCGCTGCACAGCTCGCGCCACGCCGAATACCTGCACAACGAAGTACCAGGCATTACCATCCCTGATCAGGTGCGCGAGCGCATGAAAAAGGCCGGTGAACATGGCCACGAAGAGGGACTGCTCGCCGCTCAGGAGTTGCTCGGCGAAGCCCGCAGCCTGGTCCAGGGCGTCTACCTGATGCCCTCGTATGGCCGCTATGATGTCGTCAGCGCCCTGACCAGGATGTTACAAGAAAGCCATGTATGAGCACGTGCCGCCGCGTAATTGGCGCTTCCCGGCGCTCTCAGCACCAGGCCAGTGCTTCAGTCTGCCAGGCATCTGCCAAAAAACGGACGCGCAACTGACCAGCTCTGGATGCGAAACTGACGCGCGGGTAGATGAGGCGCCTGGAAAGCTCGGGCGCGCAACGCACAAACACGCGCCATCAATTTGACTTGCATACCGGAGTATGCTAAACTTTACCAGGTTCATCAAGCACATTGAAACCCAGAGCAGTATTATTGAAGAGAAGTCTTTTTATTCAAACCAGTTCCACAACAATCAAAGGAGGTCTGGCCTATTAACAGGGATTTTCGGGGGAACGACCGTCCGCGAGAAACGCGGGTGAACGAGCGCATTCGTGCGCGTGAGGTACGTTTAATTGATGAAAACGGCGAGATGATCGGAGTGATGCCCCCAGGACGCGCGCTCGATATTGCCCGTGAGCGAAACCTTGATCTGGTTGAAATTTCGCCCACGGCTGTACCACCAGTCTGCAAACTCATGGACTATGGTCGTTTTAAGTATGAGCAGGCAAAAAAGGAAAATGAGGCACGCAAGAATCAGAAAACGATCACGTTAAAAGAGATTCGCATGCGCCCTCGCACGGACGAGCATGACGTTGAAGTAAAAACACGTAAGATTCAGGAGTTTCTGGCCGACGGGGACAAGGTACGCGTCAGCGTGCAGTTCCGCGGCGCGGAAATGCGCCACCCCGACATTGGCCGGAAGTTGCTCGATAGCATCGCGGACGTTCTGAAAGGCTCGGCGGTAATCGAAAAAACCCCGAGTATGGAAGGCCGCATGATGTCTATGATCGTTTCTCGCGCACCGGGTTGGGAGCCGCCGAAAAAACAGGCCGCCGCGCCAGATAAGTCACGTCCGAATACGACCAACGGCAAAGCTACCGATACCCAGAAGACCGCCGACTCATCTACTCCTCCCAGGCCTGCCCTTGTCGCGGATGACAATCAAGCGGCTAATAGCCAGGCCGAGAGTTAGTACCTCCTCTGCCCCTGTCCGCTCGCGCTCTTCGCGCCCAGACGCCAGGCAGATGTCGCTGTACGAATCGCATAGACAGGGGTGCAGTTTCCCGTAAACTACACCCCTGTTTTCTTCTTCTTAAAGATATAGATAGACATAAATGCACGTTTCTTGCGCCTGGCGGCCCTGGCCGCGGGCGCGGCGACGTGATTTGAGTATTATGAAGGGGAGGCAACCAGGGTGAGATTTGACGATCCGAACTGGTCTCAACAGCCAGAGAAACAAGAATCATCGGCGCTTTCGCCTGCTGGAGATCTCGCTCCAATCACAGAACCAGAGGACACAGGCAGTATTTCGACACCATCCGATAGGTCCGAGAAAGATCTGCGCCGCATGAGGATCTTTACTCAGGTCGTGATTACACTGGCCTGTATGGCCCTGGCTTTTCTGGGAGGCTGGCTCTCCCACCAGGCCTATACCAATTCGTTCTTCTCGCCCGGCAGTTCATCCCTCCAATATTCCAACCTGATGCAGCAAGCCTGGAATATTGTCGATCAGAATTATGTCGACCGCAAGGCAGTCAACTACCAGAAAATGTCCTATGACGCGATCCGGGCCATGCTCACCGATCTCGGCGACTCAGGTCACACGCGTTTCCTGACCCCGCAGGACGTGAAGTCAGAGAACCAGCAGTTGAGCGGCACGTTCGCGGGCATCGGTATCTATATTCAGCAAGATCCCAAAACAAAAGATATCTCGATTGTCTCGACAATCGATGGCGCCCCGGCCCAAAAAGCTGGCTTGAAACACGGCGATATTATCATCGCGGTCAACGGCAAAAATGTGGTTGGCATGGACGAAAGCGCCTTGCAGCCTCTGATCGAGGGTCCAGCCGGCACACAGGTCACGATCACTGTCAGACGCCCCTCTACAAATCAGACCCTGACCTTTAAGATCACTCGCGAAAATATCCAGGTGCCTAATGTCACGATGCATTATATCCCGGAGACTCATATCGCGCAGATCCAGATCGTACAATTCTCCAGCGGCGTCTCTGAACAGCTCAAAGCCGCTATCCTTCAAGCAAAAAAAGAGGGCGCAACCAAAATTATTCTCGACCTGCGCAACAATCCCGGCGGCTATCTCCAGGAGGCAATCAATACGGCCAGCGAATTTATGGCCAGCGGCACTGTGCTGATTGAACGCGATAGTTCGGGCAAACAGACAAAATACGAAGTGACTGGCCAGACAGTGGACACAACTATACCCCTGGTCGTGCTGGTCAATCAAAATACGGCCAGCGCGGCTGAAATAGTTGCCGGCGCGCTCCAGGACAATGGACGCGCTGTGGTTATGGGTACAAAGACCTTTGGCACTGGCACCGTTTTACAGGAATTCGATCTCTCAGATGGCTCGGCCATCCTGCTCGGCACTTCCGAATGGCTGACCCCCAAAGGTCACTTTATCCGCACCGACAAGATCACACCCGATGTCATCGTTACTATCGACCCTAACGTCACCATCCTGACTCCCGATGTCGAAAATCAGACCAATACTACCCTGGCCCAGATTATGAAAAGCGGCGACACCCAGTTGATCGCAGCCCTTCAATACCTGGAGAAGCATTAGCATCAATCCTCAGCGCCTGCGGCGAGGGAAGAAGAGTTTCTGG
>DASVMX010000697.1:0-4268 GCA_036384215.1 Ktedonobacteraceae bacterium
AAACGGTTCCAGCTTGAACAGCGGGCAGATCTCGTCAAATTCGCCAGTGATATAGAGTTGGGGGCGATCGAAGCGCTCGAAGGCATCTGGAAAACCGCTGATGCTCGCGCGATAAAGCGGCAGGCTGACAGCGATCACCGTACGCACGCGCGGATCATAGGGGGCATAAGTCAGAGCCATATAGGCCCCGAAAGCATGACCCACCAGGCAGATCTTCGCTGGATCGGCCCCTGGCTGCGCCAGCACGCTGTCAATCGCGCCCGCGATATCCAGCGGCTCCATACGCCCATCGGTCTGTTGCCCCTGGCTCTGGCCAACACCGCGAAAATTGAAGCGCAGGGCAATCATGCCATCCTCTGCCAGCTTCCTGGCCGTTTCCAGCAGCAGGCTATCGCTCATATCGCTACTGGCAGGTTGGGGATGGCACAGAACCACAACTGGCGCTTTTTCAGGAGACGCGGGGGCGTGAACAACACCTTCCAATTGAAAAGAAGGTCGCCCTCTACTAAAAAACATCATGGGTTTTTCACTGGCTGATGGTGATGAGGTCATACTTTTTCCTCGTTTGACGCTATCGGTCTCGTTCCCCTGTATCTTATCGCAGCCGCACTCTTCCGTCAACAGGTTACTCCTTTCTGTTTTACCCTCTCCAGAGAGGGTAAAACACTTTATGCCTTGAAGGCAGTCCTGTTTATCACGTACAATGTCAGGTATAATTTCTGTGTTCTCCTATTGCCAGACTCACTTACCCAAGCAAACAAGGAGTTAAACTACCATGACACAACGCGAAGCAGTAATCGTTTCGGCTGTTCGCACGGCTATTGGCCGGCGCAATGGACGGCTGAAGGACTGGCACCCGGTCGATCTGATGGCCCAGGTGCTCAGTGAAGTAGTCAAGCGTGCAGGCATCGAGGCCGGGTTGGTAGACGACGTGATTGTGGGCTGCGTCAGCCAGGTCGGTGAACAGGCGCTTAATCTGGGACGCAACGCGGCACTGGCCGCGGGCTTTCCCGAGTCAGTGCCAGGTACGACGGTGGACCGCCAGTGCGGTTCCAGCCAGCAGGCCATCCATTTCGCCGCGCAAGGCGTGATTAGCGGCGCGTACGATATCGCCATCGCTGGCGGCGTGGAGTCGATGACCCGCGTGCCGATGGGCTCGAATTCGCAGGGACCAGGCGCTCCCTTTGGTCCGTTAATGACCGAACGCTATCATCATGGCCTGGTTCACCAGGGCATCAGCGCGGACCTGGTCGCGCAAAAGTGGGAAGTCACGCGCGAGCAGATGGATATTTTCAGCCTGGAAAGCCATCGCCGCGCCGCGCTCGCCACTGCCGAGGGCCGTTTCACCAGCCAGATTCTGCCCATTCCGGTTAAGGATGAAGAGGGCAAGACCTTCCTCTTCGAGCGCGACGAGGGTATCCGCAGCGACTCCAGCCTGGAGAAGCTGGCCAGCCTCAAACCTTCTTTTAAGCCTGATGGCCTGATTACTGCTGGCAACTCTTCGCAGATCAGTGACGGCGCGGCTGCTGTTCTGATCATGGAACGGGCGACCGCCGAACGCCTGGGCCTGACTCCCCGCGCGCGCTTTGTCTCCTTCGCGCTGGCCGGCGATGATCCCATCCTGATGCTCACCGCGCCGATTCCCGCGACCTTCAAAGTGCTCCAGAAAGCTGGCATGGCGATTGAGCAGATGGATCTACTGGAACTGAACGAAGCCTTCGCCAGCGTGGTGCTGGCCTGGGAAAAAGCCACCGGGGCCAATCACGCCAGAGTCAACGTCAACGGCGGCGCGGTCGCGCTTGGCCATCCACTGGGCGCCTCCGGCGCGCGCATCACCACCATGCTCCTGCACGAACTGGAGCGCAGCGGCGGGCGCTACGGCCTGCAAACCATCTGCGAAGGCGGCGGCACCGCCAACGCGATGATCATCGAGCGACTCTAAGGAGGCATTATGCTCAATTTTGCCCCAACGGAGGAGCAAGAGGAGATTTGCCAGCTGGCTCAGACTCTGGCTGTGGACCATTTGCGCCCGCAGGGGCGCGAGGCTGAACGCGCTGGTGATGTCCCCGCCGATCTGCTGCGCACGCTGGCTCAGACCGGGCTGACGACGCCTTTCTCAGAGGCGCTCGGCGGCTCCGGCGCGCTTGATGCCGTGACTTATACCCTGATTGCCGAGGAACTGGGTGCTGGCGATGGCGCGATTGCTATGCACGTGCTCGGTTCGCTGGCGGGCTGCGCGGCTGTGGCGCTGGCCGGTGACGAGCAGCAGCAGCGCGCGTATCTCCCACCTTTCTGCGATCCCAATACAGGACATACACACCTCGCCAGCCTGGCTTTCGCCGAACGCCACGGAGGCTATACCCTGGACGAGATCAGCACGACGGCCCGCCGCGAAGGCGATACCTGGATTGTGAATGGCAGCAAACGCGCGGTAGTCCACGGCGCGTCCGCCCACCCGCGCGTGGTGCTGGCGCGCCTGGACGGTCAGCCGGGTCTGCACGGCCTGTGCGCGCTGGTCCTTGCCAATGACACTCCTGGTCTGAGCGTGATCCCCGATGAACGTAAACTCGGCCTGCAGGCGGTCCCAGGCGCGACGTTGACTTTTGAAAACGCCCGCGTGCCCGCTGACAATCTGCTCGGCGAATCAGGCCATCCAGGTGTGACGCGGGCCGCGGTGCTCTATCAGTTGCTGCGCGCAGGTATAGCCTGTGGCAGCGCGCGGGCCGCTCTGGAATACGCATCCGACTACGCCCGCGAGCGCGTGGCCTTCGGGCGACCGATTGTCTCGTACCAGGGCATTGCCTTTATGATCGCTGAGATGGCCATGAAGCTGGACGCGGCGCGGCTCTACCTCTGGCGCGCTGCCATGAGCTGGGATCGCGATGTTGAGCTGACAACCCTGGCACGCGAGGCCGAGGCGGCGCAGCACCAGGCGTTGAAGATCGCAAAAGCGGCAACCATCGACGCCATCCAGATCCTGGGCGGTGCCGGCTTTATCCAGGATCACCCGGTTGAAATGTGGGCGCGCAATGCAGCAGCCCTGGACTGAGGAGGAGATCCATGCTCGATTTTACCTTAACCAGAGGTCAGGAAACTGCCCGCGAGTACGCGCACCAGGTCGCTCTGGAGGAGATGCGGCCCATCTCCCTGGAGTGCGAGCGCTCGGAAAAGATTCCCCAGAGCTTTTTTGAGCATATGCAGAAACGCTTCTGGGGCGGTGCCGCGGCTCAGGGCAGACAGCAGGCCCAGGAAGACGAGGAACGCCAGAACAATCTCTACTCGGTGATCTCACAGGAAGAGATGGCCTGGGGCGATGCCGCGCTCTCCACAGCCATTCCCGGTCCAGGCCTGGCCGGACCGCCAATTCTCTCGCAGGGCACACCGGAGCAGCAGGCGCGTTTCCTCGCGCAGTATCTCGACGGGGAGCTGCGCTGGGGCGCGCTGGCGCTGACCGAGCCTGGCATCGGCTCCGACGTGGCTGGCATGTCCACCACGGCGGTACTCGACGGCGAAGAATGGGTGCTGAATGGTCATAAGCACTACATCACCAACGGCGCGCGCGCGGACCTGGTGGTAACCTTCGCGACCATCGATAAAAGCCTGGGACGCGAGGGCATTCGCCCCTTTGTAGTGCCAAAAGGTACGCCCGGCCTGGTCGTCGGGCGCATCGAGGAAAAGATGGGCCTGCGCGCCTCGCAAACCGCTGAGCTGATCTACGAGAATTGCCGCATTCCCAAAGACAATCTGCTCAGCGGACGCGAGAGCAGCAAGAAAGCCGGCTTCAAGGCCGCCATGGGTACCCTCGACGCCACCCGGCCAATGGTTGGTTCGCTCGCTGTGGGAATCGCACGCGCCGCCCACGAAGCCGCCTGTGCCTGGCTCAAAGAAGAGCTGCCCGCCAGCTTTCCCGCCCACAAACGCCGCGCCATGGAGGATACCTTGCAAGAACTGGGTCAGGAATTGGAGATGGCAAGGCTCCTGGTCTGGCGCGCGGCCTGGATGGCCGATAAACGCATCCCAAACTCGAAAGAGGCCTCGATGAGCAAAGCCTACGCCGGCGCGCTGGTCATGAAAATCACTGCCACGGCGGTGGAATTCACCGCGTCCAGCGAAAACACCGAGCGTAAACAACTCATCGCCAAGTGGTTCCGCGATGCCAAAGTCTTCGATATCTTTGAAGGCACTGCGCAGATCCAACGCCTGGTAATCGCCCGCCGCCTCTTCCCAGGCATCGACATCCCATAGATACCCCGGAGGCAAGCTCCGAG
>DASVMX010000698.1:0-10441 GCA_036384215.1 Ktedonobacteraceae bacterium
ATGCTATCCTCGGCCTCAAACGGCGGCTTGCCCGTCAGCAGTTCATACGTCAGACAGGCCAGCGCGTACTGGTCGCTCAAGGGCGTGGTTATGCCGCGGAACTGTTCAGGGGCCATGTAAAGCGCCGCAAAGCTGGAAAGGATACGCGCGGCCCGCTCCGACTTTGCCAGGCTGGGCAGCAGGAAATCGGCCAGCAGTGCTTTTCCATCGCTCTGGAGAAAAATATTTTCCGGTTTGAGATTCGCGTGCACAACCCGCTGCGTGTGGGCGAAGTGCAGCGCCTCGCCGATCTGCCTGATAATCGCCAGCGCTTCCTGGACTGGCAACGGATCGCCAATGGCACGCGTCAGGCGCTGGCGCAGCGTCTCCCCGCCGATATACGGCGTAACCAGATAGAGAATGTTTTCGTACAGGCCATCGTCCAGTGTAGGAAGAATCGCGGGATGCTCCATGCAGGCCAGCAGGCGTATCTCGTCCAGCGTCTGATCCTTCTCCTCAAGGGTGGGCAGCGGCACAGACTCGAAGAGCTTGAGCGCGACCTGGCGCCCAGGCCAATCCTGGCGTTCAGCCAGGTAGACGCGGCTGACCGGGCCTACTCCCAGCAATTTTATCAAACGATATGGGCCAACAGGCGCATCCTGATATCGCGATGGCTCGCTCATACTATCTCCATCTATATAAAAATGAGAATATACTTTTACTATACAAGAAAGCCCTGCTTTATGCAAAGCAATCCTCTAAAACTAAGACAAAAGGCTTATTGTTCGCGTTGAGCATTCTGAAAGAAAGCACAGGATGCTCTTGAATTCCGTGAATGTAGCGGCGGCCTTCACGTCCGTCGCATAGGCTGCCGCTACATTCACAGGTTCGTGTTTCGTTGAAAGGTGTTGGAATAGCGCACCTCTGATGTGAAGCCTCCCCCATCAGGTGATAATGATCTGGTAATACCAGTCCACGACCACCGAGTTGCCTGGCCCGGTGAAGGTAATCGCGACTTTGGTCTTTTCATAGCCCTTGGGGACCAGGATGTTGACTCGTTCGCTCGCGCCAGGGGCCAGGGTATTGCTGTTGGGTTTGATAATGACACCAGACACGCTGGCTGCTGACGACCAGGTCAGGCTTGAAGTTTTCGAGGTGTTGGTCAGCGTGACCCAGCAGCTATCGTAGCCGCCGCTGGCATCTGTGGCGCAGTAATAGCCATTGATGCTTGTTGTGTTGGCCGCGAGTTGTGGCGCGTCCTGTACGAGCAGCGAGACCGTGATTGTGCTCTTTTGTGAGCCGATGGTGACCACGATGGCGCCGCTGTACTGGCCTGCCTTCAGGCCCGCGTTCAGGTTGGAGGCCCGCACCGTGATCTTGCCGCTGGCTCCGCCATTGAGCGTGCCCTTGCCGGGCTTGACAGAGAGCCAGCCGCTGCCCGCGGTGATGGACGCGGACCAATCGCTGGTGAGGCCGCAGTTTGTCACGCTCACGCTCTGGGACGCGGGATCGCTGGTATTTGCCACGCCGCTGAAGCCCAGGCGCGCCGGTGTTGCGTTGACGCAACCCGCCTGCACGGTCAGCGAAACCTGTACTGTCTGGCTGCCCTGCGGGCTGGCAAAGGTAATCGTGGTCTGGTAATTCCCGGCAGCCAGCTGGGCCGCCGAGGCAGTGGCAGTGAGCTGGAGCTGATTGGGCGCCTGGATTGTGCCTTGACTCTGGCTGAGCTGGAGCCAGGAGGCATTCCAACTGGCCTGCCAGGAGATCTGGCCGGAGCCGCTGCTACAGAGGGTAATTGTGCTGCTGGCCAGTTGCGAACTCTTCTCACTCAGCGGCCCCAGGGCGAGCGAACCCGGCGTCGCGCAGCTCAGGCTGGGCGACGTATTTGTGGCTGTGGCCGTAGCTGTAGGCGTAACCGTAGGGGTGACTGTGGACGTGACCGTGCTTGTCACACCCGGCGTAACAGTCGCGCCTGCCTGGGTGATGGTAAAGTTCAAAGAGGCTCCGCGATGCGTGAGCGTTTCGCTGGCGTGGAGTGTGTGCTGACCTGCTGGCCAGCGTGGATCAACCTTGATTGCAATACTAAATGTTCCATCGCCCTGCACATTGACCGTCTGCTTGCTTTGGGAGAAAGAGCGCAGGAGCTGGCTCGCGCTCATCTCGCCCTGGAGCGGTAGCCCTGCCAGGCGAGCTGGAGTGTCGCGCTGGATGTAATAGAGCGGCGTGGGAAAATTATCCAGGGTTAGCGTGACGCTGCTATTGGGCAGAAAACTGCTGCCCTGGAGCGCGAGGGTGCCGCCGGGAGCTACGGATGTATTCCCGCTGAGCGAGATGATGGGCCTGAAAACGGTCAGGCCAAGCGTAGCTGTGCTGCCCAGGATGACGAGCAGAACGATACTGATAATCAGACCGATGCTCAGGCAGCCCGTGGGACTGCTACCAGGACCAGGGTTGCCGCTGCCACCAGGGCCGGGATGACCCGAGGGACCAGGGCCGGGATCGCCAAAGCTGCCCGGACCGGGGTGCAAGCCTCCTGGTGATGAGAGTGGCGATCCCGGTGTTCCAAAGGAAGATGGAGCTCCAGGGAAAGCCGTTCCGGCAGCGAGCGGTGGCTGGGCGCCTGGTACGCCGGGCAGCACGGGCATCTGGCCGAGCTGAGGTGTTCCAGGCAACACGAACGCAGGACCGGCAGGCGCATTGGGCAGTGCCCCGGCCAGAGGGAGGGCCAGACCCAGCAGCGCGGCCCGCCTGCGTTTCTCTTCTTCCCTGTCATCGTCCTCGGCCAGATCATCTGGCGAGAGTGGCAGCGCGGATGGCAGGAGGTGAGTCGGAGCATTTTCCAGTTGCTGCGCATTTACTTCCGAGAGAAAGGTTACGCTGAAAGCGTCTGGCCCCGCGTTCGCCGCCAAGAGGGAGGTCGCGTCGAACTCGCCTGATTGTGGAGCGCTCTGCCGGCTGATGGAAGTCAGTTTGTTCTCATCAGCCGGAAACTCCGGTTTTACGCCAATCTGGGTCGGGTGATGGGACGTGCTGACGGGAGCGTGGCCGCATCTTCCACAAAAGCTCGCGCCAGCCGCCAGAGGGGCTCCGCAAAATTCGCATTGTTCCATGCACTTGAATCCTTCCGAGAGTGGACACGAGAGGGAGAGTGTTTATCCCTTCTTTGTCAGCAGCTCGTCTGCCCTTCTCAGATCTTGTAATAAGCGCTCAAAGAGGCGCTGATAGGCCTGAGGATTGGCCCAGTCGGCAAAGTTCGCGGTGTAGCAGGTGCGGCGCATTTTTGTTGCCCAGACTTGAGCTGTTTCCAGGACACTCCTGTCAACGCACACCAGAAAAAGGATGGGACGCTGCTGGCGCATCTCCTTTTCTAAAGCCAGCCGGATCTCCTCAATGACCCAGGAGCTGTTCAGAGAATGCTCAGAGAGCAGCAGCAGTTTCTTTTCCTGTAGATGGAGGAGTCCATCGATTTGAAATTGCAGCTCTTTCTCTCCATTCAGCGTTTTTGGCTCAAACCAGCAGCGTATGCCCTGGTCCTGGAGGTCGGCGTGTAAGCGGCGCGCCAGGGTTTCATCCTCCTGATCATAGCATAGGAAGCAAGAATGATACTGAATGGGAGACATCATCGCCGCGCTATACAACGCCACCCATTCCTCTGGGACGCCAGTGCCGCGCAGAAAGTGCAGAGCGCTTTCATCCTGGGGGAGCTGAACAGTGTGCAGAACCACGCGCGATGGGCTCCAATGGCGTACCTGGGTTAAGCCTTTGACTTTACGCAGATCAACTCTGGCGAAGACAGTGTCTCCCAGCGTTGCCCCGCTCAGATTGGTGCGGCTAAAATGTGCGCCACTCAGGTTGGCGCCAACCAGAGTCGCCTTATTGAGCGTCGCGCCACTCAGATTGGCCCCATCCAGATTGGTGCCATTGAGGTTAGCTTTGCCGAGATTGGCTTTTCTGAGATTCGCCCCCTCCAGATTTGATTCGCTCAAATTGGAACTCCTCAGATCCGCCTCGCTCAGGTTGGCCCCTCGGAGGTCCATCCCCGCGAGATCCATACCATTGAAATCAGGCCGTGTTCCTGGATGCTGGCTCCTCCATTGGTTCCAATGCTCTAATCCACCGGCGAGCTGGGTCACATACTCCTGATTGACCATGAAAACTGTTTCCTCCGCTGTTCTTTACGCTGTTTTAGCGGTCTGTGCATCATATCACAAGCAATGGCCAATCTTGTATAAGGCTACCACTAATTCCCATGCGCGCATAGGAAACTCGATTTTTTGCAGGAACCAGCCCCCGCGTTTTCGCGTCTGAGTATAACCAATTCCCAGGCAGTTATGTATGAAATAGCTCACTTTTGTACTATGGAATGGTCCACATCCCTGTGCATAATCCAGTTTGGCTGGTTGTCAGTGGACAGGTGATCGATTACAATGGAGGTGAGATGTTTTTGTGAGGCGAGGCAGGATAACTCTTATGCTAATCGAGTGAATCCCTTGATCGGAGTTTCTCTTGCTCGATCAGGATAAGAGATGGCTCCTTCGTACATCGTTTGGACTATCAGTGCCACTAGTGTCCCGTCAAGCTTCGTTTGAAGGGTAGGAAAGTGGGGAGTGCAGAGGGGCGCCAGCCCCTCTGCGTCTCTTCTCTCCGCTGCCGCGGGCAGCGCATTCCTCAAACGAAGTTTGACAGAGTACTGGTTCGTTGCAACAAAGATGTCAGGGCTTTTTCACGGACATTTTTTTACACAGGGGAAGGAGTACTTTTTCGATGGCTACATTGAAGCGTGAAATACTTGCTGAACGGGTTCGTAAAGTCAAACCTTCGGGCATTCGCAAATTTTTTGACATTATCAATACTATGCCAGAGGTGATCTCCCTTGGCGTGGGTGAGCCTGATTATATCACCCCCGAGCATATTCGCCAGGCCGGTGTGCGCTCGATAGAACAGGGTCACACGCAATACACGTCAAACTATGGTATGCTTGAACTGCGCGAAGAGATCGCGGCTATGCTCAAGCGGCGTTATGAGTTGGACTATAATCCTGCGACGGAACTGCTGGTGACGGTGGGGGTCAGCGAAGGGGTGGACCTGGCTATGCGCACGCTGCTCGATCCAGATGACGAGGTTATTTCGCCTGATCCCGGCTACGTGGCCTATGACGCGGATATTGTCTTCGCGGGCGGTGTGAGTGTGCCGGTGCCCACGTACGCGGAATATAATTTTGGTGTGCGCGCTGCTGAGATTGCCGCGGCGATTACTCCGCGCACCAAGGTTATTTTGCTCGGTAACCCCAATAACCCGACGGGCGCGACCATTCCCAGAGCCGAACTGGAGGGCATTGCTCGCCTGGCAATCGAGCACGACCTGATCGTAGTGGTTGACGAGGTTTATAGCCGCCTGGTCTACAGGGATCAACACGTAAGCATCGCCTCCTTACCAGGTATGCGCGAGCGCACTATCCTGCTGGATGGTTTCTCCAAGGCGTACGCGATGACCGGCTGGCGCATTGGCTATGTAGCCGCGCCCTCCTATATTCTGGAGGCTATGCTCAAGGTTCACCAGTACACCATCATGTGCGCCGGCACCGCCCCGCAGGAGGCCGCGCTCCAGGCGCTGCGCCACGGCGAAGAGGATGTCGAGCGTATGTTTCAGGATTACGCGCGCCGCCGCCAGATGTTCGTGGATGGTCTGAACCGCATCGGTCTGACCTGCTGCGAGCCCGGTGGAGCCTTCTATGCCTTCCCATCCGTGACCTCCACCGGCTTGAGCGACGATGAATTTGCAGAGAAACTGCTCTTCGAGGAAAAGGTCGCCGTCGTGCCCGGCAGCGCCTTCGGGGCCGCTGGCAAAGGCTATGTGCGCGCCGCGTACTGCACTGCCTACGACAAGCTCGAAGAAGCGCTCGTACGCATGGAGCGCCTGGTTAAAAAATATAGCTAACCCGATGTGCAAGTTTTTTCTTCAACCTTCTCGTTTGGAGTGTGGTGCGGATTGCCAGCCACACTCCAAACGAGAAGGTTGAAGGAAAAACTTGCACATGGCGTCCTCTTAATTTAATGGATCTGAATAGTATAAGGATAAGGTGTGAGCTGCTGCGAACGTTGTGGGGAGCCTTTGATGGTGATATCCACGGGAGAGATCGGCGCGGCTGAACGGGTGGGAAACCAGTTGCGACCCTTTTGCACAGTGATGAACAATCCATAAATGTCCCCGACCGCGGCGAAATTTTCCCCAAGCGAGCCGCGATAGATAGCAAGCCCAAAAGTGTTTTGCCACACCTTTACCTGCTCGGGCACGCTCTCAAAAGCCATACCAATCTCGCAGACGGCCAGGATGCTTTGTGGCCCGAAAGCTTCGGAGGAGTGATTCTCCAGGTCGTGGTGCGCGATAAATTCCAGGATATGATTGGCGGGATCGCGGAAGTAAAGAGATGTGCTGTTCCAGCTCTGAAAAGAGAATTCATCCTGTTTCTCCAGCCGAAGCAGGGGAGAGCGCGTGACCAGCCAGGCTCTGGCGGCCTCGATCTGATTAGAAGGAATGCGCCAGGCAAAGTGGTAGAGCGTCTCCTCCGCTGTGTGTTGGAATGTCAGACGAGTTGTACCAGCCTGAACAGTGAACGCATGTGTCGTTGCCTGTAATAGTGGCAGGCTAAGTGTACGTGTGTAAAATTGGTACTCTTCCTGTAATTCCTGGGTATGGAGTGTTAATTCGCTGATATGCATCTATTTTCCTTTAGGCATGTTTACCAGGGTTCTGGATTGAGTATAGCAAGGCAGTGCAATTGCTACCCCGAGCAAAAGAACAGACTTCAGACTGTCCTTTTGGCCGGCTCCGCAACTGGTATGTCTGAGGAAAAGATGATAATCTATGTATATAACGGCAAGAAGAATTTGACATCATAAAACGCCATAACTACTGTTAGTTTAGTAACTTCCTATTGGAAAGTTAAAAAGGAGACGGGCTTATTACAAGCTTGTTACCTGTGACGTAATAGAGTGTAGTGCGAGAACCTTTGTTCATCGATAGCGTTTGCATGATTGGAGGTTTCTTTTGAGTAAAAAGACCATTGGCATCCTGTTCATTGTTTCTATCGTGATGGGCCTGATTGGAGGTGGCTTAATCATCGCCGGGTTAGCTGGTAGTACTTTCACAACTGCCACTAATATATACGGTGGCACCAATAACCAGGTACAGAATATGGCTAATCCTGGATTGTTTATCGCCGGGGTTGCTGTGGCTTCACTGGCTGGTATTCCCCATTTGATCGCCTGGATTGGCGCGCTGGTCAATCTGGGCCGCCTGGGTGAATGGGTCTGGTTTGTTCTTGTGCTGTTGTTTAGCACCATCGCCTTGATCGTCTACCTGATCGCCGGCCCCACGACCCCGCGTGTCGCGCAACAGTACGCGCCCAGACCGGATTATCCCTCGCAACCACCGCGATATCCCCAGTCCTGAAAGAGCATGAGCAAAACCAGATAGAGCTCGCGTCTGTCTGTTTTTAACAGACAGACGCGAGCTCTAAGATTCCTGCCAGACGCGTACCGTGGTATCCATGCTGGCGGTGGCGATATGCTGGCCGTTGGGAGACCATTCAATGTCGTTGACCTGAGCACTGTGGCCTGTGTAGAGGTAGATCAGGCTGCCTCTGACCATATCGCGTGCCTGAACCGGCCCATCCGAAGTGGCCAGGAAGACCTGGCTGTTGTCGGGTGAGATAGCGAGGGAGGTAATGGCCAGATTGTCACTGTTGGCTAAATTGTAGGTCTGTTCCTGCATAAAGGGCGTGACTTGCGTTCCTCTGCGGCCATAGGACCAGTTGAGCAGGGCGCTATTGGAATCGACGAGCAGTTCACTGTTATAGCGCCCACAGGAGACCCAGGCGAAGATGGTTGCCAGGTGATTGCTGGTCAGGGATGTGACGGCTTGCCCACTTTCAGCGTCCCAGGTCTCCAGCAGACCGGAGGTTGAGAGCGTAGCGAGTTCTTTGTTGTCTGGTGACCAGGCCAGCTCGGCGTACTGTGTGTGCTTCTCCTCGAAATGGGCGACTATATAGTTGTCGAACACATTCCAGATTTGTACTTCGCCTTCGCCTGTATCAAAGGCCAGGTCCTGTTTGTCTGACGACCAGACCGCTTGAGATGGCACGCCAGGCAGGTTGGAGATCTGGAGGAGCGGCTGAGTCAACTGTTCTGGCCCCAGGAAGATTTCCTCGACTCGCAATTCTTTCACGGGTTCGATATAAGCCACCAGCACGGTTGAGGCATTGTACCAGGTAAGGGACAGTACGCTGCCGCGATGTGGGTAGCCTATCAGGGTTTTGCCTGTCCCCGCTTGCCAGAGCAGCACATTCCCCCGGCTATCCGCGGAAGCGATGTTCTGGCCGTCTGGCGACCAGGCCAGCTTTGTTACCTCGCTGTCGTGGCCGCGATAGGTTGTGAAGGTGAGGCTGCGCGAGTTGTTAGGATTGGATTGGCCCTGGCTTGAACGCGGCTGCGTCTCAATCGCCAGCCAGGCCATAAACAGGCCGGTGATGATCACTGCGGCCAGCACGCCTTCGGCGGTATGCATGGCTTTGAAAGGCCATTTGAACGAACCTGCTTCCGCGTCGCGCCCGCGTTTCCTTGCGGTTGGCTGGCCGTTTACGCGAGCCGAGCGGGCGGCGTTCCCGCTTGCCAGCGCGGCGGGCAGAGGAAGCTCTACCTCTTTCACCCAATGCTCCGGCTCGGCACTGGATATTGCGGGGTCGGTGATCATCTCCGCGTGAATATACAGGATTTCGCTCTCGGCAATTTCGGGCAGAAAGGGATCGCGGCTGGTGGATGTGCTGGACAAAGGGAAGAGATCGAGCTGGCCGTCTGTTTCCAGGCGGGCCAGGGCCAGCGTTGCGGCCTCGCGCACAGACCAATCTTCATCCTGGAGCGCCGCCTGGAGCGGTTTCCGCGCGTGCTCTGTCCTGGTTTCGCCCAGAGCCCTGGCTGCTGAAGCGCGCACCGTCGCGTCTTTGTCTTGAAGGGTCGCGAGGAGAGGCTGTAGAGGGGCTAGTTCGCGCATTTCGCCCAGAGCCAGTGCTATCTCTGCTCGCACCAGCCATTCGCGATCGTCCAGAGCCGCGACCAGTGCCGAGATCGCCGCCTGGCGCGGATTGCGGCTGAGCGCGCGAGCCGCGGCGACACGTACGCTGCTCTGCTCATCACGCATAGCTGCCAGCAGCAGACCAAGCGGCGCCTGCCTGCCCATCTTTCCCAGTTTTTGCACAGCGCTTACGCGCACGGCCCAGGATGGATCGGCGAGGTTCTGCGCCAGCGTCTTTTCGTCCGCCTCAGGCTCGTCTTGCGTGCGCGCCAGCCCCAGGCGGCCCATAATCGCGTTCACTGCTGACGCGGGCGCGCGAGTCAGGCCTGCGCCGGCCTCCGCTGAATTGGAAAGCTGGCCGGTCCGGCTGGCAGAACCGTCCCCTTGCAGATCGGGCGCAGGAGACGGCGCTTGAGCCGTTTGCTCGACCTGCCTGAGAGGCTGAGTAGTAACGCTATTTGCTCGATCCGTAAAAGAAGGTTGTTTGCCGAGCGGCTGCATCTGTTATCCTACCTTGTGATTGCCCTGATCTTCGAGCAATTTCCGCAACTGGCGTATACCGCGATGTATGTACACCTTAACGGTTCCCAGTGGCAGATTCAGAATTTCAGCGATCTCTTTCTGGCTCAAATCTTCAAAATAATACAGGCTGACCATGTCACGGTAATGCGGCGAGAGTTTTTCAATCAGTGCCTCCAGCTCGCGTCGCTGTTCAGCCTGCTCGAAGAGAGCCTCCGGCTGCATTCGTGCGTCCTCCTCTGGCTCCAGGTACGGCCCGTCGTCCGGCGCCTCCAGGGGAATCATCAGCGGTAGCTTTCCGCGTCCCGTATGATTGCAATAGACGCTCCAGGCAATTTTATAGAGCCAGGGACGAATTTTGAGCGTTTCAATCCGCTCGCTGGGATAGCGTTCCAGCGCCAGATATGCGCGCATGAATGTTTCTTGAATAATGTCCTCAGTATCCTGGAAATGTCGTGTGCGTCGCAGCACAAAGACACTTAACTGTTGCCAGAAAAGCGACACTAGCTCCTCATAGTGCCGGCCCAGGTCTGTCGCCAGCGATTTCGCCAGGTTTTCGATGCCAGGGTCCATACTGCTTTGTCAGACGCCTCTTGCTTTCTTCGTTATAGAACACAGAACTTTGTTTCCGGGTTACATCTTGCCCTATATTTCCCATGCTGTGTTTTTCGCGCGCCGCGCGGGCAGACATCAGACCCCTGGTTTCAACACAGGCCAGAAGCCGAAAATAAAGATGTCCTTATATAATAATACGCCGATTTAGCCGTTTTTTCAACTGCTAAAGCCTGGAGACACAGGGCCATGTACTTCTCTGCTCAAGGCTTTGCCTCGCCCCCCATTTTTTGTTCAGTGGTTTTTGGGGGGGGGGGGGGGG
>DASVMX010000699.1:0-9423 GCA_036384215.1 Ktedonobacteraceae bacterium
TAAACACTATCTAAACGGAGTTGATATCATATCCTGGTGCGGCAGGTGAGAGCATAATCTAATGCGCCTGTGCTCCAAAAAATGTGCAAGCAAGCAGGCCTATTTTCTGGGGAGCATTTTCTTCCTCCTCCAGCCACTCAGGCGGATGCAGATAAACGATGCTCCAAATTTAGAGAGGACTGATGGGCTATAAACATTCTCTGTGACTCACATACTCTCTGGCAATATGCCGTTTTCCCCAGGCACAGCATAGCTGCTCTCATCCATCGCACGAGGCGCAGGTTCAGGAAAGAGCTTGCCTCTTTCAGAAGCCCGCAATGCAGCAACGGAGCTCGCCTCCGTTGTATCCTTGATACCGATCTCGCTTCATTCGTAGGAACAACGGACATTCCCACACGTCTCGCTTCATTCGTAGGAACAACGGACATTCCCGCCGCGTTTCTTCAGTTAGAAGGCTTTTCTTGAGGCTATCCAAATCTGTCTGTATTATGTTATGTTTATCTCAATATAGTCATATAAGGATCTATCTATGTCAGAAAATCTCCCGGTATCTATGCAGGAATATGCCGCGGAAGCGGAGGATGCCGCGCGGGCGGTTGAGGGGGAGCGGCGGGTGGACGCCCCTGTGACTGGACGCGCGAAGATTACGATTCCTCTGAGCGAGTCCGCTCTTCTGCTGTCTCCGGCGCGTGCGGCGAAGATCACCAGGCCGCTGCTCGCGCATGATCTCGACATCCAGACCGTTACATCCGCGCTGTCATTGTCCTTGCCGGGCGCGAAAATTACTCGACCGCTGCCCGCGCTGGCCCTCGACGAAGAGGTTGAGCTTGAAATTGCGTCAGGCGCAGATGACAGCACGGCGAATCTGCTCCCTGCTTTGCTGGAAGCGGAAGACGAGGAGATAGCGGACGAGATTACCTTGCAGCAAACGATCTCTCTGGTGGATGAGGAAGCGGAAGAAGACGAGATTATCTTGCAGCCGACTGTATCTCTGGCCGAGGATGAGGAGGCAGAGGCAGATGAGATTACCTTGCGGCTAGCAATGCCCCTGGTGGAGGATGAGGAGATTACAGGCCAGCCAACGTCGCCGCTGGTTGGGAATGGGGCCATAAAAGCGGAGGAACAGGTGGCGCGGCCTGTGGCGTACGCGCTTCTCCCGCGGCCTGTGGCAACTCCGCCGCGCTCGCTGCCGGGAGACGCGTTAACTCCGCCAGTCGAGCCGCCTCAAGTGCCGGTTACGCCTTTGCCGGAGGATGTGGTGCGCGCGGGTCATCTTTCTCCAACTACTACGCGCAGCGCTGCTTCGCTCCAGGCACCCGCGCCGCGTTCAGCGCGGCTGGCTGGCGATCAGCGGCGTAGAATGAAACGCGTCTATCGCCTGCAATATTTTTCGCGCAAGCATCTGAGGCGCGCCCGCGCCGTTGATCGCCACGCCCGTCGCCGCCTGTGGACGACGATCTGGACAACCTTCTCGGTGCTTTTCCTGCTCTTTCTCGCGCTTGCTGGCACAATCAGCTATATTGCCTATAATTTTATTGTGGTTACACAGGGAACGTATGCTGGCCAGGTGCTGACACTGCGCGATCTGCTGCCGCCCGATAATCTGAAAATCTACGACAGGCAAGGCAATCTGATCGATCAGATGAGCGATCAGGGCATCCATACCGAGGTAAGCTATAAACAGATCGCGCCCGACCTGGTTAACGCGACGGTCGCGATTGAGGACCGCACCTTCTGGCAAAATTCGGGGGTGGATGTCATGGGTATTATTCGCGCAGCCATCGCAGATCTGTATAGTGGCCAGCAGGAGCAGGGCGGCAGCACGATTACGCAGCAGTTGGTCAAAAAGCTGATCGTGGGCGACGCGAATGATACCCAGCGCAAGCTCAATGAGCTGGTGCTCGCGCCGCAGGTCAATAACCACTATAGCAAACAGGACATCATGGAGATGTACCTGAATACGATCTATTACGGACACCAGGCCTACGGCATTGATGCCGCCGCGACCGTCTACTTTGGTCTGGAGGACAAAAACGGCAGGTCCGCGGCCTCGCAACTCGACCTGGCGCAGTCCGCGTTCCTGGCCGGTCTGCCGCGCAATGCCTCGCTCTATGATCCCGCCACGAGCTTCGCAACGGCGAGTAGCCGGATGTACGATGTTTTGCAGGCCATGGTGGCCCAGCGCTCTATCACGCAGGTGCAGGCCCAGGCGGCGTACCAGGAGGAGCAGGCGTCCGATTTCTTCCGTTCATCTCCCACCCTGCAAGACCAGGCACCGCACTTTGATGAATATGTGCTGTCCCAGCTTGAGCAACTCTATCACCTGACCCGCGCCCAACTTTCGCGCTCCGGGCTGGTGGTCTACACCACACTGGATGCCGGGCTGCAAAAGAAGATTCTCAAAATCATGCAGCAGCATATCGCTGAAATTCGCGATGCCCATCACGTCACCAACGCCGCGGAAGTGCTGATCGATTTCCACACGGGCGCGATTATCTCCATGCTGGGCAGCATCGACTACTATAACAAAGCTATTGATGGTCAGTACAATGTCGCCCTGGCCTATCGCCAGCCCGGCTCGTCTTTCAAGCCCTACGTTTACGCGACCGCGTTCGCGCAGGGCGCGTCGCCAGCACAGGCGGTGGATGACGCGAAGACGACTTTCGACGTGCCGGACAGCAACCCGCCGACCTATACGCCCAGCAACTATGACCTGAACTACCATGGCCATATGACCCTGCGCTGCGCCCTGCAAAATTCGCTAAACATCCCCGCGGTGCGCGTCTTGCAGCACGTGGGCATCGCGAACGCGATGAGCATGGCGCAGGCCATGGGGATTACCCGCTACCAGGGGACGCCCGGCCTCTCGCTGGTGCTCGGCGGCCTGGATGTGCGCCTGCTCGACCATACCTCGGCTATGGGCGTCTTCGCCAATGGCGGGACGCGCCAGCCCTACTATTCGATTAGCAAAGTAGTGCAGGGAACCACCGGCAAGGTGCTGCTCCAGCACCAGGAGACGCCCGGCACCCAGGTGATTATGCCGCAACTGGCCTATATGATGACTAATGTACTCAGCGATAACACCTCGCGTATCCCAGAGTTTTTCGATTGCAACGTGCTCCAGCTCTACGCCAATTCGCAGCAGGACTGCTACAACGGCAACCGCGGCCCGGTGCGTCCCGCGGCTGCCAAGACCGGCACGACCCAGGACTTCCGCGATAACTGGACCGTGGGCTATACCACAGATTTTGTCATGGGCGTCTGGGCCGGCAACGACGATAATTCGCCTATGATCGACGTGACCGGCGTGCAGGGCGCGGCCCCTATCTGGCACGATGCCATGCTCCTGGCCGAACAGGGGCATCCCATCCAGGATTTCCAGAATCCCGGTGGCCTGGAACAGTCCACCGTCACCTATCCCGATGGTGTCAAAAGCACTGACTGGTTCCTGCCCGGCACCGAGCCTTCCAGCAACACGCAGCAACCCGATCAGCCAGATCCCGGCCAGGGCAGCCCGGCTCCAGCCACGCCCTATTGCGGCACCTTCTCCTTCGCCTTCCAACCACCCGCCGGCGGCGGCATCCCCGCGAATGGAGCGTGGTGGTGAAAATCGTAAGATAGTTTGTGTGCGGGAGAGGGGCTGAATGAGCGCGGGCGCGTCCGCGCTCATTCAGCCCCTCTCCCACACACAAACTACCTGGTGCGACTCAGGTTGGTGCAAACGCATCCATTGGGACACACCGCGGCTGCGGTGTGTCCCAATGGATGCGTTTGTTTACCAGTTGGCACTGACTCTGGTCATGTGCGATACTACCTCTAAAGGGGGCTTTTTTCAGTCTGGCCGCTTGTCGCCTGGGAGAGAGCACCTGTGGCCCTTTGTATGTGTGGAGGAATATTTGTTATGCAGCATGTTGTCGGTATCGCGGAAATTGTTCTCTGGACGGCTGATAAAGAGCGCGCGCTGACCTTTTACCGGGACCTGCTCGGCCTTGCAGTGATTTCGCCGCCTACGCTGCCCAATGTCTTTTTGAAGGTCAGCGCGGGGAGCGCGGGCATTCCTCAGATGATTGTGCTCGTGCCGAAGTCGGAGGAGATCAAGGCGAGGCCCGCGGGCTATCAGTTGAATCACCTGGCCTTCGAACTGCCACCTGACGCGTTTGACGCGCAGTATGCCGAACTGGTCACCGCCGGGTATAGGCCGCGCGATGGCAAACACCCGGTCTTTGCCAGCCGCACCATGTATATAGACGACCCCGACGGAAACGAGGTCGAGTTTATTTGCCAGGCTCTCTAACGAGCTGCTTCGTCTTACCTGACTGGAACTGATCACACGCATGTCCGGGAGGACCTATGGACAAGTATGCGCCTGCCGCGCAAGCGGCTATCATCGCGGACGACGACTGGGAAAACGCTCTCCAGCAGGCCGTCGCACTGGTACGTGGCATCCAACACATTGATGTGGTTATTCTTTTTGCCAGTTCGTTTTACGCCGAACATTTCCCGGAGATCCTGGCGCGCGTGCGCGAGGCAAGCAGGGGCGCGCTCCTGCTCGGCTGTGCCGGGCAGGCCATGATTGGTAACAAACAGGAACTGGAAGACGTGCCCGCGCTTTCCCTGCTGGCTCTAACTCTTCCTGGCGCTATCCTGCGCCCGGTGCGCTTTACCCAGGACATGCTTGAAAAGTACAACACCCCATTCTCCTGGCGCGCAGGCTTGCAGGTTCATCTCGACGATACCAACGCCTGGTTACTCTTCGCCGACCCCTTTCACCTGGAGATTGAGCACTTGCTCGACGAACTGGCCAGCGCCTATGGTGAATGTCCTGTGCTCGGAGGCCTGGCCTCGTCCTCCGATCAGTCCGCGCGTCAGACCCATATTTTTTTGAACGACGTGGTCTTCACCGACGGTGGCGTGGGACTGGCGCTTGGCGGACCCTATACGCTGCTTCCGCTTGTCTCTCAGGGCTGCGAGCCCATCGGCGAGACCTGGACCATCACCGGCGTGCATGATAACCTGATTCGCACTATCTCAAACCGCCCCGCGTATGATATGCTAGTAGAAACATTCAAGGGTCTGCCGTTTGAAGTTCAACGACGAGCTCAGCGTAACCTTCTCGTTGGGCTGGCCGCCGACGAATATCTGGATACCTTTCAGCGGGGCAATTTTCTCATTCGCCCGCTTATCGGCGTAGAACGCGGCACCGGCGCTCTGGCGATTGGCGCTCTTCCCAGGATCGGTCAGACGATCCAGTTTCAAATGCGCGATGCCAGAGCTGCGGATCTTGACTTAACTGAATTATTGGACCAGGTCAGTGCCACTCTGGGCCACCAGCTCCCAATTGCCGGGGTACTCTGTTCGTGCAATGGGCGCGGCATGGGTCTCTTCGGAATGCCCCACCATGACGCCTGCGCGATCAATCGGCAACTGGGCGAATTTCCTCTGGCAGGTCTCTTCTGTAACGGGGAAATTGGCCCGGTTGGTCCACGACCATTCTTGCACGGCTTTACGGCCAGCCTGGCCCTTTTGATCCAAAAATAGGCATGGCACATCCGTCTGAAAGCAGAAAGAAAGTAGTGCATTCTATGAGTACGACGCAAAGGCTGCCCCGCTGGGATATGACCGTTGTGTATCCCGGCCTGAATTCGCCTGAGTTTGACCAGGGCTTCGCCCATTTCGCGCAACAGGTCTCTGAACTGATCCAGTTGTTCGACACCCATGGCATCCAGGCGCAGTCAGCGCCAGCACTGACCCCCGCGCTTGTCAAAGCATTTGAGACTGTGACCACGCGTTTAAACGAGGTGCTGGACGAAACGACCACGCTGGGCGCGTATCTGAACTGCTTTGTCACCACCAATACGCAGGATGCGCTGGCACAGGCGCGCTATAGCGAATTTCAGCAACAGGCGGTCAAGCTCTCGCTGCTCGGCACCCGCTACGCTGCGTGGATTGGCTCGCTCGACGTGCAAGGGCTGATCGCGAGTTCACAACTGGCGCGCGATCACGCCTATATGCTCCACAAGGCCAGCGAGCAGGCGCGTCACCTGATGTCGCCCACCGAAGAAGATCTGGCCTCTGAACTGGAGTTGAGCAGCGGCGCTGGTTGGGAAAAGCTGCACAATGATATCACTTCGCAATTGCTTGTACCCATCGAGCTGCATGGTGAGCGCCAGGAATTGCCTATGAGCGTGGTGCGCACCTTCGCGGATGATCCCGACCGTGAAGTGCGCCGCGCCGCCTACGAGGCTGAGCTGTCCGGCTGGAAAAAAGCCGTTGTGCCCCTGGCCGCGGCCATGAACGGTATCAAAGGCCAGGTCAATACCATCTCGCGTCGCCGGGGCTGGAGCTCCCCGCTTGAGGCCTCGCTCTTCGATTCCAATATCGACCGCGAGACGCTGGAAGCCATGTTGACCGCCGCGCGCGAATCGCTGGCCGACTTCCGCCGTTACCTGCGCGCCAAGGCCCGCGTGCTTGGTCTGGAGCGCCTCGCCTGGTACGACATCTTCGCGCCCGTTGGCACGGAGAAGCGTGCCTGGGAATTCTCTGAGGCCCGCGCCTTTATCGTTGATAAATTCGGCGATTATTCCGGCAAGCTCTCGGACTTCGCCGCTCGCGCCTTCCGCGAAAACTGGATCGACGCTGAGCCGCGCACCGGCAAGGTCGATGGCGCTTACTGCACACCGCTGCGTAAAGATGAATCGCGCGTCTTCGCCAACTTCAAGCCCTCGTTCAACGGCGTCAGCACCCTGGCCCACGAACTCGGCCATGGCTATCACAATCTCAACCTGGCCAGCCGCACCACGCTCCAGAAAGAGACACCTATGACTCTGGCCGAGACCGCCAGCATCTTCTGCGAAACCATCATCACCCACGCCGCACTGGCCAAAGCCGATAAAGAGGAGCAGATCGCCATCCTCGAAAACTCGATCCAGGGCTCGTGTCAGGTCGTGGTAGACATTCTCAGCCGCTTCCTCTTCGAGATCCGCGCTTTCGAGGCCCGCAAACAGCGCGATCTCTCCGTTGACGAGTTCAACACCCTCATGGAAGAGGCTCAGAAAGAGACCTATGGCGATGCTCTGGACGAGACGCAACTCCATCCCTATATGTGGGCTATGAAGCCGCACTATTACAACGCGCACTTCTCGTTCTACAACTACCCGTACATGTTCGGCCTGCTCTTCGGCCTCGGCCTCTATGCCCGCTACCAGCAAGATCCCGAAGCCTTCAAGACAGGCTATGACGATCTGCTCTCCTCCACCGGCCTCGGAGCCGCGGCCACGCTCGCCGCTCGCTTCGGCATCGATACTCGCTCTGTCGCCTTCTGGCGCTCCAGCCTGGATATCGTGCGCCAGGACATCGACCGCTTTGAGGAACTGACGCGGGGATAACCCTTACTACTTCCCTACCCTTGAGAAAACAGCCCATCTGATCCGTCGGGCTGTTTTCTCAAGGGTAGGGAAGTAGTAAAACTAATCTCCAGGCATGCCTGTGGGAGTTTCGGCGGGAGCCTCGACAGCCGTTTCTGGCGCGACCAGGGATTTGCGCTGGTCGTAGATGTAGCGTTTGCCGCGTAGCACAGAGGCCGCGGCGGCGACGAGACACATGGCCGCGGAGAGGTAGAACGCGCCGTGCAGGCCGAGCAGGAAGGGCGGCGAGATCAGATTGGGAAAGTAGCTGTGGCCCAGCAGATTGGCCTGGTTGGCCGCTGGCAGCGCCTGCAAGACATGGGCCGGCAGGAGATTCGCCATCGGGTTATAGCCCAGGAAGGCCGCGAACAGCGCCGAGGTTGGCGGCAGATGCGCGATCTGGTCAGCCACCGCCAGCGGAACGCCCGCGGCGGTGAGTCCACCGGTAAGGGTATTGGGCAGTGACGCGGCCAGGCCGGCAATGACAATGCTGAAGAAAATGCCGATGCTGGCCAGCGAACCCGCGTTCTGGAAGGTCGCGCGCATTCCCGAACCAGCCCCGCGCTGATCGGGTGGCAGACTGTTCATGACCGAAGAGGTATTGGGCGCGGAGAACATGCCCTGGCCAACTCCCAGCATAAAGAGGATCAACGCGAACCAGGGATAGGCGAAGTTGGCTGGCAGGATGGTCAACAGTACAAAGCCCACAGCTTGAATCAGCATCCCCGCAGTCGAAAAGAAACGCGCGCCGAAGCGGTCCGAGAGCCAGCCGCTGATCGGTCCCATCAGTACAAAGCCAATCAGCAGGGGCAGGAGATAGATGCCTGCCCAGAGCGGTGCCTCCGCGTAATCATAGCCATGCAGCGGTAGCCAGATGCCCTGGAGCCAGATAATCAACATAAACTGTAGACCACCGCGCGCGATGCTCGCCAGGAAACTGCTGGCATTGCCAGCCGCGAAGGCGCGAATCCTGAAAAGCTGTAGACGAAACATCGGGTCTGCCACGCGTTGCTCGATCCAGACAAACAGAGCCAGCAGAAGCACGCCCCCGGCCAGCATCCCCAGTACCAGTGGACTGCCCCAGCCCATCGGCGAACTGCCATAGGGCTCAATGCCATATGTCACCCCCAGCAGGAAAATCGTCAGCCCGATGGCGAAAGTAATATTGCCCGGCCAGTCGATCTTCTGGTGCTGGCGAATGGTCGCGGTCTCGCGCAGCATCAGATAGGCCCAGATTGTGCCCACGATGCCCACCGGCACGCTGACCAGGAAGACCAGGCGCCAGCTAAAATACGAGAGAATCCCGCCCAGAATCAGCCCGATCACCGAACCCAGAATGGCTGCGATCTGGTTAATGCCCATCGCTAGGCCGCGCTGATTCGAGGGGAAAGCATCAGTGATAATAGCCGCGCTATTCGCGAACAGAAAGCCGGAGCCTATGCCCTGGATCAGGCGAAAGACAATCAATTCAATCGCGCCTGTGTTTCCCACACCCGGAGTCAACCAGAGCAGCACACTGGCAATCGCGAAAATCAAAAAGCCCAGGTTATACATCCTGACGCGTCCAAACATATCCGAAATGCGTCCAAACGTCACCAGCAGCGTCGCCGTGACCACCATATAGCCCAGCAGCAGCCAGAGGAAATAGCCAGTTTCACCCGGCGCCAGGGGATTAATATGAATACCATTGAAGATAGCGGGGAGCGAAATCAGAACAATACTCGAATCAATGCTGGCCATCAAAACGCCCATAGTCGTATTCGAGAGCGCGATCCACTTGTACGCCGGTCCAACCGGGCGATTCCTTCTCCCTCGCTGCGAGACAGTCACCATGAAGTAGCCTTTCTCAACTTATAGGCAAAACAGCATGCAAACATCTATTAGTAATAATGTCATATCACTATCGTTTACGTCAACGTCAATCTTAGAAGAGACATATGAGTTATCCCCCATTTTCGGGCAGGTTGTTCCTGCCTGAAATGCTGGCCCACCCCTGAGAAAAAAGAATGGTTGGGTTGGA
>DASVMX010000700.1:0-4054 GCA_036384215.1 Ktedonobacteraceae bacterium
CCCCCCCCCCCCCCACTTCTCTCTCGTTCATTCTTCATCCTCGCCAGGCGTGCCGACCTGTTCAACACGGTGCAGCACATCCTGCATGGCTTCGATCCAGGGGGTGTCAGTAGGAGACAGAGGAGACTGGAGACGCGCTTCCAGGGCGAGATAATACTCAACTAACACGCGTTCGCCGACAGTAGTATGCGCCAGGCAATCCTCCAGGAGCGCGCGGGCTTCATCGTAGGCGCTCAGACGGCGCTGAGCGGCAACCAGGTCACGCTGGGCATAATTGATTAGAAAACCATTTTCTGCGAAACGACGACGCGGGCGGGCCTCGCTCTCCGCAGTGCGAGTGGCCATTTGCAGGTGAAGTGCCGCGGTACCGACCTCCAGTCCGGTCTCTTCATAGCGGCGGTCCAGCCAGGCGCGCACAGCGTGCACGCGCACCAGCACATTCGCGTCAGCAGGCAGGCGTAGATTATCGGCAGTGAGTAATTCATCGCTGCCAACCTCATCATCCGAGGGAGAGAGGTCATCATTATTGTGGTAATTCATGCACTTATTGTAGAGTAGATTCTCTTTAAAAGCAAGTGTCCTATGCCATTTAGCAAGGTGAAATGGTATCCAGATACATTTTTCGTGCCCACAGCGCACAGCCGGGCAGACAGAGAAAAAGAGCACACTCAGGCCATGGGGCGATCTTCTACAGTTCGCGCGAAGTCTTCCAGATCGTCAACGCGCTGCTGGATATGTTCGTAGAGCAGCTCGTGGTTGAGCGTGCCCGGCTCGTGCACCAGGATATCGCGTAGATTGACCAGCAGTTCCAGGCGATAGGCCAGGGTACGCGGGATAAGCTGTTGCCCGGCCACGATGCTCAACAGCTCGTGATAGCCTTCTGGCTTGCGCAGACCCAGCGCCGCGACCAGGACGCTGCAAACGTGCAGGCAGGCCTCGACCGCGCTCTGCAGGTAGCGCTCGGCCAGGGCATAAACGTGAAAATCAGTCACGAACTCTTCGCGCGGCGATTTCCCCAGATCGCGCAAGATAACCAGAGAATTGCGCAGCACTTGCAAATGTCGAGCCAGCAACTCCTTATCCACTGGCAAGACCTGGCCCGCCAGCCGCCGGCTCAGAGCCTGATTCTGTACCTCGTCAAATTTCTTAAAGTCCAGGTAGTCCATCACCGCCCGCGTCTCAAAAGAGATGCGCGATTTCTCGTCCCGGCTGAATAAAATCTGCCCATAGCGAATCACCTGCGATTTCAACAGCAGTGAAGCCTGATTTAGAATCACGACATCGATACTATCCGAATCCAGGCGCCGGGCCAGTTCACTAAAGAAGTAGAGCCGATAGTCGAGAAATTGATCCGCTTTGATCTGCTCCATCAAAAGGATAGCAATATCGACATCGACCAGGTGGCCAAAAGCAGTTCTATTGGAGAGGGAGCCAGCGAGGTAGGCAGCATTGACTGGATTCTGAGCGAAGAGCTGGTTCAGTTGAGTTTGTTTCTCGAATAAGTTCATCAAGAACCTCCTGAAGCAAGCACTCAGGCCAGAGCCTGCGCTTCTTCGGGAACACAATGACTTCTTCCTTTAAATATACCACATACTATCGCTCATTTCTATATTCTTTCTGCCAGATCCAGGATTTTACAAAGTCTCCAAGGGGCAAAGCCCCTCTGGACCGGAGTCTGGCCCCAGGATTGCAAAAGCCCTGAGTTCGCCACAGGGCTATGTACTTCTTCCCCCTCGTAAAAGCCAGACCCCACCCCAAAGATTCAAAAGTGGTTTTCGGGCAGGGTGCTGTGCACCCCTGCCCGAAAAACCACTGAACAAAAGGCGGGGCAAAGATCTGAGAAGAGAAGTAAATGGCCCTGAGTTCGCCAGGATGAGGATTGACAGGGCTTGTTACTTCTTGCTACAATCAGAGCAGATCTCTACGTGCTTAGCAGCGCGTAGCCAGCCAGCACAGGCAGAGAAGCCAGAAGGTACCTCCTTCCTGCTTTGGCCAAAGAAACGGCTCCTTACATCTCGGGCAATGAGAACCGCGATCTGGCGGTTCGTCCAAGATGGACAAGAGACTAAGCGTTCTAGCCGTTTGCCAAAGCGGAATAAGAGGGTACGCTCTACTTCCCGGCTTCTATCTGAGCTTAAGGTCAGGAGAGGAGCCAGATGTGACCACGACAAGGGGACAGCACCTGATCGGGAAAGAGATTGGCTCGTGTATCCTCGAACGGTTGCTTGGCTATGGCGGCTCCAGCGCGGTTTTTCTGGCGCGTTCACTGACTGCGGAAGAACAGGTCGCGGTCAAGGTTTTCCTCCCTCGTTCTACTCTGGATGGCCAGATGCGCAAGAGCTTTTACCAGCGTTTTCTGCGCGAGGCCGAGGCTGCCAGCCAGCTCGATCATCCCCATATTCTCTCGGTGTACGCGTATGGCGAGCACGAGGGCATGCCTTATATTGTAATGCCCTACATGGCGGGTGGCACGCTCTCCGAGCGTATTCAGCACGAAGGTCCGCTTTCGCTCCAGGAGGCGCTATCCCATCTTGAGCAGATCGCGGCGGCGCTGGACTACGCGCACGAGCACCACTGCGTCCACTGCGATGTCAAACCGGCCAATATCCTGCTGGATGCTACAGGCAATGCTGCGCTCTCCGACTTCGGTATCGTCCATCTCCTGCAGGCGGACGAGAAGCCCGGCGCCCCCGCGAAAAACGCCAGGAAGGAGAACAGCGAGACGCTAATGGGAACGCCCGATTATGTCTCGCCGGAGCAGGCGCTGGGCGAAAAGTTGGATGGCCGCTCGGATATCTATTCACTGGCCGCGACCCTGTACGCGCTGCTAACTGGTGAGCCGCCGTTTCAGGCCGATACGCCAATCGCGCTGGCGCTGATGCATGTTCACGAAACGCCAACGCCGCTGGGCCTGTTACGCGCCGATGTCACGCCACAGATCGATATGGTGATGGCAAAAGCCCTGGCCAAATGGCCCGAGGAGCGCTATCAGACCGCGGGCTCCTTCGCCGCAGCCTTCAAGCAGGCCGTCAAAGAGGCAGACGAGCACGCGCCATTCAAAATGGGCAACGGCAGACGTCTTTCCGACGAAAACGCGTCCGTGTTGGCCAACATGCCCGCCGTTGCCGCGCCAAGCGTTCAGATCAAGCCGATAGCGCGCTCGCGTTTTCATCCCTGGCGCACCAGCTTGCTGGTCGGCCTGGTCATTGTGCTGTTGCTAGCCTGTTTGACCACCGCGCTGTTCATCCGCACGCTGAATGACAGCCGCCAGCCAAACACCAGTATGCGCCCCACTCTCACACAACAGATCGGGCCAGCGGACCTGCTGGCGCTGGACGCGGAAAACTGGCCGAAAAGCGCGACATTCTTTTTTCAAAGCAATGCCTACGCGATCCAGAACACCTCGTCTCTGGGCAACCCCGCCATGGCCTTTTACCAGAATCACCATTACGGAGACTTCCGCCTCCAGGTGACCACGCGGGAGCTCCAGGGCTCGTTTGATGGAGGGGATTACTATGGTCTGGCCTTCCGCGCTCCACTGGATCAATCCCACTACTATCTTTTCGACGTTACGGCCTGGAACCATGGCCAGTACGACTTCCTGCGCTATGACGGCGAAGGCCACTGGAGCACGCTGAAAGATGGCCCACTCACAGGCTTTCAGAACGGCGCTGGCGTTACCAACACTCTGAGCGTCGAAGCCCGTGGAGACGCCTTTACCCTCTTTCTCAACGGCAGGCAGATCGGAAAGCCCATCTCCGACCATACCAAAAAAGCCCTCACCTCCGGCGAGATCGGCCTGATGGTCGAAGAACGCGGCACCACTATCGCCTTTTCTCACCTGTACATCACCACCTTTTGACATCCTCCCCACGGCTAAAGCCGGGGGTTTTACGGGGCGGTTTGATAAAAACAAAGACGCTCACTCTACGGGCCAGGGTTTCTCAAAAGTCTCTTTCCCTGCTCTTGAACATGGCTTCGCCACCAGAGGCGCTGCGCCCTCTGGACTCCCGCGCGAGTTTTTTCTGAGGTGGTGTGCGGGCTAAGCCCGCAC
>DASVMX010000701.1:0-2928 GCA_036384215.1 Ktedonobacteraceae bacterium
CGTCGACGCTTTCAAGCAGGATCCCGATCTTTCGCAGCTCAAGGGCTATGTGGAAGATAGCGGCGAGGGGCGCTGGACGATTCAGGCGGCGATTGATCTGAACGTGCCCGCGCCGGTGATCACGCTGTCGCTGTTCGAGCGCTTCCACTCGCGCCAGAAAGAATCCTTCACAGCCCAGGTGCTCGCCGCCCTGCGCAACGAGTTCGGCGGACACGAAGTGAAAAGCTGATTATCCTGCGTCTCCACAGACGCGCGTCCGGGGTGCAGGGTTCTCCCTGCCGGGGTCTGGGGTGTCCCCAGCAGCCCCCTTCTTAACTCGCAGCCTGCGGCGGCGAATTAAAAAGAAAAAAAGAGGTTTTCGGGGACTAGCTCCTTATTCCGAGCGGGCAAACTGCTTGACCGCAGTCTTCTTCGCCCGCTCAGAAAAGAAGCCCCAAACCCTGGTTAAGGGCGACGGCCCTTAACAATCCCGCTTATTTGTATGGGCGCTTGCAGGCCCGTAGAACTCAGTTAACAACATCAGGAGAACAACCCATGCCTCAACGTAGCGTAGCCGAGGCTCCAAATCCCTTACGGGAGGGGCTGCGCATCAAACATAGTCCTGAGCCGTGTGTGATGGTCATCTTCGGTTCAACCGGCGACCTGACCCACCGCAAGCTTCTACCAGCGCTCTATAACCTGGCGCTGGAACACCCGCTGCCAGCCGGCTTCTCAGTCATCGGCTTCGCTCGCAGACCTTACAACGACGAGATTTTCCGCCAGCAGGCTCTGGACTCTATTAATCAATTTTCCCGCCAGAAACCAGTGAACCCGCAGGTCTGGGAGAGCTTTGAATCGGGCATCTATTACCTGCAATCCGATTTCAACGACCCCAAGGGATATGCCAAACTGGCGGATAAGCTCAACGAACTGGATCGAACCCGCGGCACCGGCGGCAATCGCATCTTCTATCTCTCCACTCCTCCCAGTCAATACCCGGAAATCATTCAGCAGCTCGGCGCTGCCGGCCTCAACCGCAGCCGCAAGGGGTGGACGCGCATCATCATTGAGAAACCTTTCGGGCACGACCTGGCCTCGGCCAAAGAGCTGAACCGCCAGGTGGCGAAAGTCTTCCGCGAAGACCAGGTCTATCGCATTGACCACTACCTGGGCAAGGAGACCGTGCAGAATATCCTGGTCTTCCGCTTCGCGAACGGCATCTTCGAACCCATCTGGAACCGGCGCTACGTCGATCACGTCCAGATCACCGTGGCCGAAAACATCGGCCTGGAAGGCCGGGCCGCGTACTATGAAGAATCCGGGGCGATTCGCGACATGGTGCAGAACCACGTCTTGCAGTTGCTGACCCTGGTCGCCATGGAGCCGCCGGTGGCCTTCGACGCCAATGAGGTGCGCGACGAAAAGGTCAAGGTATTGCACGCCCTGCAACCGCTGACCGGCGCGGAAGTGCTGACCAACACCATTCGCGCGCAATACGGACCAGGCTGGCTGCACGGCGAACAACTGCGCGGCTATCGCGAAGAGCCGGGCGTCTCGCCAACCTCCGTCACCGACACCTACGTGGCCATGAAAGTCTCTATCGATAGCTGGCGCTGGGCTGGCGTGCCCTTCTACCTGCGCACCGGCAAACACCTGCCCAAGCGCGTGACCGAGATCGCCATCCAGTTCAAGCAGCCGCCACTGATGCTCTTTAAGAAAAGCGACGCCCACGGACAGGTCGAGCCGAATATCCTGACCCTGCGCATTCAGCCTGACGAAGGCATCTCGCTCAAGTTCGGCGCCAAAGTGCCCGGCTCGGAAATGCAGATCCGCTCGGTCAACATGGACTTCTTCTATGGCTCCTCGTTTGTGCGCGAACAGCCGGAAGCCTACGAGCGCCTGCTGCTCGACTGCATGCTGGGCGACTCCACGCTCTTCACGCGCCACGACGAAGTCGAGACTGCCTGGAATTTTGTACAGGGCGTGCTGGATGTCTGGAAAAGCGAGCAGCCAGAGAGCGTTCTGACCTACGAGCCAGGCACCTGGGGACCGCAGGGAGCTGACGAGTTTATCTGGAGAGATGGTCGCAGGTGGCGCAGGCCGTAAACACCCGCCAGCAGCGAAGAAAAAAGCCCTGGTTTTGATTTGACGTTAATGGGTATAATAGAAGTATTAGACCCGTTATGTTAGAGCGCACGGCCAGGACACGTGCGGCGCACTTTTCATCCTGGATAGGTCTCTTTCTGCGTAATCGTCACAGTTGTATATTCTGTGTGAGGACAAAGCAGTTCTTCAAAGATCAAAGGATAACGGAACATGGCTAATGATATCGCTGGCAGCCCGGTAGCACGTTTACCCTGGGCAGGAAAGCAAGTGAGAGTTGAGGAAGTTGATACCATCCTCTCCTCGTTGTGGAAAATGTCCGCCGACAACATGCGCATCGGAGCCAATCTGAACGTACGCACGAGCGTGCTGAATCTTCTGATCTGTGCGCCCGACAGCCAGTCGGCATTCTATGCCAGCAAGTTACTCAGAGATCTATCCAGTACCCATATCGCACGCGCGACCCTGATGATTCTCGATCAACGCACCGACGCTCCAGACGCGCTCGCTAGCTGGGTAACTTTGCGCTGCTTCTCAATGATTTCAGACTTGATGCGCCACTGCTTTGAACAAACAACGCTCCTGGCTTCCGGGCGCGCTGCCCGGTCGCTGCCGACCACGCTTTCAGCCGTGCTCAAACCCCATCTCCCCGCGTATCTCTGGTGGATCGGCGACATCCGCGGGGAGGATGATACCGTCTTCCGCAATCTGACGGAGCTCTGTGAACGCGTGATCATAGATTCCGCGACCTTTTCCAGGCCGGAAGAGGATATACAAACACTGGCCAGCTATTGTAAAGACACGCCCCATGTGGCTGTGAGCGACCTCAACTGGGGCCGGTTGACC
>DASVMX010000702.1:0-20650 GCA_036384215.1 Ktedonobacteraceae bacterium
CATATACAGGCCAGTGGCCTGTATATGTGTCGCTCTCCTCTTCTGTGACTATTTAAACCCCCAGCAAATCGCGCTCCTCGGCTGACTCCTCATCAGTCTCAACGCTCAGCCGCTGCTTCAGATAGTTATTCAAGGCGCGCCGAGCAAAGAAGTAGATCACCAGCAGCAGCAAGAGCACACCGAGCGTGGGCAGGCTATAGGTCTGCACCAGGAAGAGCGCTTGCTTCCAGCTCGGTCCCAGCTCCCAGCCAACGATGAGCATGGTAACGCACCACGTCAGCGAACCGCTCGCGGCAGCCAGCAGGAAACGCGGAAAGGGCATGGACGCGATACCAGCCGGGAAGCACGCGAAGGGGCGAATATAGGGCAAAACACGCGAAAGAAAGATCATACGCCCACCCGCGTGTTGAAACCAGCGCTGGGCCAGGATCATTTTCTCTTCTTTGATACGCAAGAGACGCGCCAGGCGAAACAGGAGCTTTTCGCCATAACGCCGGCCCAGACCATACGCGCAACAAGCTCCCGCGGTACTCCCTAACAGGGCGACAAGCATCAACAGGGCAAGGTCCAGCTTGCCCTGCGCGGCCATCGCGCCGGTAAACAGCAGCGCCGTTGTGTTAATCAAAGGAATACCAGTACTCTCCAGGCACAACAGAACAGCCACCAGCAGGTAAATTAGCGCAGAAGGGATATGTTGGTATGTATGGGTCACAAAGTCCACACAGCGGTCCTTTTCCAGACTCTTCTCGCCAGAACGCGAGTCAACAACAGGTTACAGTTTTCCTTCTATAGGACGATCTAAAGCCCGTCCGGGTTGCACCAATTTTTGCCTCCCTCAACCAGTACACTTGTCTTTCCTCCTGCATAGACATCCGCAGGCATTTCGATCAGTCAGTAAAAAGTTCCAGAAATGCAACTGTCCATACCTACAAACCGTAGTATAAAGCGATTGTCAGGTCACCTGACCTCTACTAGAATAACGACACATCTGGCCTTTCTCGCGAGAAAACTCAACAGGAAAGTTTGAGCGAGAAGGATGGCTCTTGCAACAAAAACGTTCGGCCAGAGCGTCTTTTTAAGAGCAAGAGTTGATCCATCCAGGTTGCTCATCTCTTTGTGGGGATATGCGATTTTTCTCCATGTGACACGCCTTGCTGTAACAAAAACGAAGGAAAACATTTCTTATGTCAGCAACGACGCCAGAACGCGCCAACTCTCGGGGGCTGCGTCGAAACCAGCCAACGCGCGGACAAGCAGGTTTCGCCTTTACTGTGCTTCTGATTATCAATATTCTGAATTATGCCGACCGCTATGTACTCTCAGCAGTTCTCCCAAAAGTCCGAACTGATCTGGGCCTGACTCCCCTACAAGAAGGGCTACTTGGATCATCCTTCCTCCTGGTCTATGCCATCGCAACCCTGCCGCTGGGCGTCTGGGCCGACCGCAGCGTGCGTAAAAATATTGTCAGCGCGTGCGTGGGCATCTGGAGTATCGCGACGATCTTTGTTGGCCTGGCACGCAACTTCGTCCAGATTTTCATTATGCGTTCCATCCTGGGTATCGGCGAAGCCGGTTACGCGCCTTCTTCACTCTCGCTGCTCGGTGACTACTTCTCCAAAGCACATCGCGGGCGCATCCTCTCCTACTGGTCAATGGGCACGCTACTGGGGGCCGCTGTGGGCTTTACGCTCGGCGGGTTGGTCGCGGATATGTTCGGCTGGCGCTGGGCTTTCTATATCGTTGGTCTGCCTGGCCTGATCTGTGCTCTTCTGGCCTGGCGCATGGCCGAACCCGCGCGCGGCGCCTTCGAGTCCACTGGCGCCGAAGAAAGTGCCGAGGTTGAGGCCCACGAGGCAGAAGTTCACGAGACAGAAATCCACAATCATGGAGGAATTGGCAAAGATTTCTGGGGCACGGTGAAAAAGCTGCGCACCATTCCGACCTACTGGGTGCTGGTCGGCGCCCTGGTCTTCAGCTTCTTCACCATAGGCGGCACCTCCTTCTGGCTGCCCAGCTATATCTTTGACACCTTCCACCTCACCGTAGGAAAAGCTGGCCTGTACTCTGGTATCGTGCTGGTCACCAGCGGCCTGGTCGGTACAGTGGTAGGCGGCTGGCTGGCTGACACGTTTCAGAAACGCATGCCCCATGGCCGCCTGCTGGTCGCGACGCTGGGTCTGCTGATTGGTGCGCCTCTTGTGCTGCTAGCGCTCTTTATTCATTCGTTGGGACTGTTCATCTTTGTCTTCATCCTGGCAGGCATCACCCTGAACTTCTGCACAGGGCCGCTCAATGCTGTCATCCAGGATGTCATCGCGCCTGAGATGCGCGCGACCGCCATTGGCCTCTCTCTCTTGCTGGCCCACCTGCTGGGTGACGCTGCCTCGCCATTCCTGATCGGCGCGCTGGCTGGCAAAATCTCGCTCGGCCCGGCCATGACTCTGACAGCTCCCACCTGCCTGTTTATCGCAGGCGTTATCTGCCTGCTTGGCCTGCGCACAGTCGCCACGGATATGCAGCGCATGAAAGAAACTATCCTCAAGGATTAAACCCGCTCTCTGGCAGCGTGAAATGCATTCACGCTGCCCCCTTTTGAAGAGATAAAAGGGCAACAAAAAACCTCCAGATAAAACTGGAGGCTCTCAGAAAGCGGGTTACGGGATTCGAACCCGTGGTCTCAACTTTGGGAAAGTCGCATGTTACCGCTACACCAAACCCGCGTATCATTTCCTGACACGCAGGATTATAGCCGATAGTGGAGAAAAAGTCAAGCGTTTCGCACAATTATTTTGCTGCTGCCTTTACGTTCGGTTTATGGTATGATACTGGATATCGCGCCTGACAACACGTTCTTATTAGCAGAGACTTATAGATATAAAAATAGCGCGCACTCAGCGCGCAACAGGAGGATGCCATGGGTATTTTCTCACGGCTGGCCACATTCTTTAGAATTCGTGCGAACGCGGCCCTGGATAAGGCTGAGGATCCGGGACAGGTGATGGACTATTCGTACAGTAAGCAACTTGAACAGCTCCAGCAAATCAAGCGCTCGATTGCCGACGTGGCAACCGCGAAAAGTCGCCTGGAACTCCAGCAATCGCAGGCCCTTACCAAAGCCAACCAGCGCGAGCAGCAGGCTCGCCAGGCGCTGGCAGCCGGGCGCGAGGATCTGGCACGCATGGCTTTGCAGGAGAAAGAAACGGGGTTGATGCAGGTCAACGGCCTGGAACAGCAGATCTCGCAGCTCCGCGAGCAGGAGGAAAAATTGCTGACCATGCAGCGCACTGTCACCGCGCGCGTAGAAGCCTTCCGCACCCAGAAGGAGATGGTCAAAGCTCAGTACAATGCTGCTCAAGCCCAGGTGAGAATTAATGAGACACTGACTGGTATGTCAGAAGAAGCCAGCGAGATGAACCTGGCTATGCAGCGCGCGCAGGATAAGGTCTTAAATATACAAGCGCGCGCCAACGCCATGGAAACGCTAATCGAGGCCGATGATGTGAGCGTGCAGTTGTTGCCCCCAGGCAGCAGCCCGCTTGATCGCGAGTTGCAAAAAATCTCCTCCGAACAGAACATTGAAGCTCAGCTCCAGGCTCTGAAACAGGATCTGCTCCTTGGAGGTCCAGATTCAGGACAAAAACAAATTGAAGGGCCAGCCTCCTGAAAGGCTGGCTAACTCTTCTTTTTCTCTTTTTCCTTCTTAGCCTTATAAAACGACTTGGGCTTCGGGCGGCGTTCGGTATCCAGATAGGCTGCCGGCGCCGCGTCTTCACGATCACGAATCTCCGCTTCGTCCCGCTCGCTGATCAGTTCTTGCAAATCATTGTAGACATTATAATTGTCATGTGCCTCTTTCATACGCAACATATGCCGAAGCACCTGAATTTGCGACATATTCGTTTTGTCATGCTTCGCCGGCTCAGCTCGTTTCAGGAGATCCTCGACCAGGTCCATGCTGTCATCATGCGCGCCGATTCCCTCCAGGCGCTCGCGCACAACGAGCAATTGCTCATACAGGTTCATGTAGATGACTCCCCTTCTTAATAATGGCAATCTATCTTCTGGGAGCATGGTAACATAGCCTGTTTCCCGCGTCAAATGGCCTGGTTCTATTCCGTTCCCCAGCGTCTATCCATTCACCGTTAGAGCATTCACTGGCGAGATACTCGCCCGCGATGCACCTGGACTCTCCTGTTACTCGACCTAAACCTCTACAGAAGCCTCTTCCTGCTACTCAATGCTGCTCAGACGCTCGCCTCTATGCCATATCCCCGCAGGTGAGTTTTGATTTTGAGTAAACCCAGGCGGATACGCCCCTTGATGGTACCAATAGGCATCTCCAGCTTACAGGCAATCTCAGTATGGCTATAACCGCCAAAATAGTTTAATTCAATGACCTGGCGCTGCTCTGGTGGCAGCTCGTCCAGTACTTTGCGAATAACATGCGCCTGCTCGCCACCCCAGACACGCTGCCACATCTCCGGCTCGTGGCTCGCCAGGTCCTGGCCCTGAATACCTTCCAGGCGCTCAAATTGATACTCACGATACATCGCGGAGCGCACTTTATCCAGCGCACGATTGCGCACTATCGCCTGCAACCAGCTTTTGACACTGCCCAATTCTTTTTGATAAGAGCAGGCTTTACACCAGAGAGTAATAAACACATCCTGGATCACGTCCTCCGCCAGATAACTATCGCGCAAAATGCGGTACGCGAGCCCATATAAAAACGGTTTATAGCGCGTATACAATTGTTCCATAGCCCAATCCGATTGCTCATAATAAAACGCCTGAAGCAATACATCATCGGGAATTTCTTCAGGTTTTTTGTGCCCGCCAGATGGCAGATCAGAGAGAGAAGAGTTAAGCAACGCAGTGGTCATATCAGATCTCCTCGTGTGTGAGAACTATTTTCGCCTTTCTGGAGGTGAGTGTACTGGAGCGAGGTTACTGGTCGTTTACTCGGAGATTACCGCTTAATTCCACTAAAACACTGCAAAGCGTCAAGCAAAATTCAGAGATCTTGACAAACATTTTATGAAGTTGTAATGTACTTCAAGTATTATTTACTGAAATTACTGATTCGGTAACCCTGACTCGCCACAGGAGGTTCTGGATGGTCGAGGTGTCTACTTGCTTGAAAGTGATTACGCTCGGTCGCTTCGCTGTCCTGCGCAACCAGGAGGTCGTAAGCGGAGGATACTGGAATCGTCGCAGGGTCTGCGAGTTGTTCAAACTTTTGCTCTCAGCAGACCGACATCGCCTGCATCGCGAACAGATACAGGAACTCCTCTGGCCAGATTCTTCCCAGGAACAGGCCGCCAATTCTTTTGGAAAAACCCTTTATTTATTACGGCGCGCTCTCGAACCTGATCTGGTCGCGGGCAAGTTGTCAGCCTATCTTGGCCTGGATCAAGATGTCCTGGCTGTGGTCCCTTCCAGTTTCGAGATTGATATTGATCTGTTTGAAAAAGAGGTCCGACAGATCCAAATCCACATGCCAGGCACGCTCGACGCGTTCGATGCTGTGCTGGCACTCTATGGAGGCGATTACCTGCCAGATGACCTGTATGAAGATTGGGCTCAGCGCAGGCGAGATCACGCGCGCCGCCTTTATTCCTGGCTGCTGGAGCAAGCTGCCAGGTTAGCAATCACCAGCTCTCAGGGACTACAGGCCAGCGAGTATTTACGCGCACTGCTGGAACAGAATCCGCTAGACGAGACGATGCACCGCGAACTTATGCTGATCTACGCACGCATGGGACGGCGCGGCGAAGCGCTCAATCAGTATCAGACGCTACGCAAGGTTTTGCGCGCGGAACTGAATACCGCGCCCGCACCCGAAACAGCAGAGTTATATGCAACTATTCAAAATGGCCGCGTTGCCTCCGACCTCGTGGATTTCCACCAACCGATCTCTCAGCAGCCAGTTTTTGAGTCGTCCAGCCCCCTCGTCTATACTCACACGCATGCGATCTCAGATGCTCATACCTCTTCCCATAAACCGCCCATGTCAACTGTGGCCTACCCGGCTCAGGAATCCGCCAGAATAAGCACACTTCCTCCTGGTAATGGTTTAAAGGTCGAGTTGGTGGGACGTAGCAAAGAGTTCCAGCGTCTACAGCAGGCATTCCTCTCCACGCCCAATGATCTACCCTGGATTCTTTTTATCAGTGGTGAGGCTGGCATTGGCAAAACCCGTCTCGCGCGCGAGGTGAGTTCCTGGACGGAAGCACAGCGGGCAACTGTGCTGTGGTGTACCTGCGATGAGCTCAGCGGCTCTCTCCCTTACCAGCCAATCGTTGACCTGCTCTCCGCCCATATACACGCCAGCAGACCAGAAGAGGTACGCGCAGCTCTGGGACAGGGCGCAGTTGACCTGGCCAAGATCATTCCTGAATTGCGCACGCTCTTCCCTGAATTGCCTGCGCCCCAACCATTCGGACGCGAGGTCGAGCAACGTAATCTGTACAACGCGGTCGCCAGTTATTTACGCGTACTCGCCGCTGACCATCGCCTGCTGATTGTGCTGGATGATCTTCAATGGGCCGATAGTGCGACCATGCAATTGCTCAGCTACGTAATTCAACACAACACAGGACAGCAGCCCCGCGAGAACCACAGACCTTTTATGCTGTTCCTCTACCGGGCCGATGAGGTTCACGAAACCCATCCGCTGCGAACTATGCTGAGCACGCAGTTGCGCGCCGGACACGCAGAGGAACTGCGCTTAAAACGCCTGAAAGAAGAGGAAGTACAGCAATTGCTCACCCAGATGGCGGGACACGATGTAGAGACTGCTTTCACCGAGGAGATCTATAGATATACCGAGGGCAACCCGTTTTTTATCTGCGAATTGATCCGCTCACTGGTCGAAGAAGGAAAAATTCAGAAGCACGGCGAGCGTTGGCAAACCACAATGGCCCTGAGAGACCTGGCTCTGCCCCAGAGTGTACGCCTGCTCATCGAACGCCGTTTGACCAATGTATCGCCAGGATGCCGCCTGACCCTGGCTTACGCGGCGTTGCTGGGACGACACTTCCATTCTTCATTGCTCTGTCCGGCACGCCATCTTTCTGAGGATGAGATCGCGGAACATGTGGATGAGGCTCTTCATCTGCACATCCTGACCATTCCCACCGACGAGAACTCTCAGCAAGACGTGGATTTGCTCTTCACTCATGGCAAGATACGCGAGGTACTGGCCCTGTGGCTGAATCCACTTCGGCGTCGAACTGCCCATGCTCAGATCGTGCGCGCGCTTGAAACTCACTATACCTCACGCCTGCCCACCTTCTACAAGACGCTCGCGCACCACTGCCAGATGGCGGAAGAACCGGCAAAAGCAGTCGCATACCTGCAAAAAGCAGCCGATCAAGCTATGAGCGTCTACGCTTTCGCCGAGGCTGCCAGCCTGCTGGAAAAAACGCTCGAATTGCTCGTTAGCCCGGAACAGCGCCCTCAGCGGGCCGAAATGCTACGCAAACTCTCAATTGATGCCTACCTTTACACCGGCCAGGCCACCAGAGCGATTGAAGCAGGCATCGCTGCCTGTAGCCTCTGGCAAGAGCTTGATGATCCCACCAGAGAGGCGGAAAGTCGCCTGGATGTCTCTTTTTCCTTTCACTGGATGGGCAAAGAGCAAGAATCCTTGAGCTATATCAAACGCGCGCTGAACTGCCTGGCGCGCGTACCTGATGAACTGCGCCTGCGTGCTAAAGCCCATGTCCAATGGGGTCTGGCGGCAACAAACAGCGGCGATACCCTTAAGGCGCTGGAAGAATTGCAGTTGGCCGACGATTTACATGCTCAGATTGGCAATCAAGACCCTTTTATTTCGGTCGTCTCCCTGTGGGCGCGCAGCTGGTGTGCTTTCATCTGCGGCACCCAGCAAGAGATGCTCAAATACGCCTTGCAAAGCGCCGAACTCTGCCGTTCCATCCATATGTTTGCCTGGGAGCCGATGATGACCTATTCCGCCGCCTGGGCTATGATGCTGATGGGGCACCTGGAAGAGGCGGCCAGGATAGCGCGTGAAACAAGCGAGAATGCGCGGCGCCATAACTCGGTAGGCGCGCAAGGATGGGCCAATCTGGTTCTCTCCTTCATAGCCATTCAACAGGGAGATTGGGACGAGGCTGAACGACGCGCGCAAGAAACTGCTCAACTGGCCAGGTTGATGCATGACTCAGATCTACTGGCCCGCGCCTTCTGGGGCCGAAGTATTTGCGCGGGCTGGCTAGGGAATTGGGAGCTTTCAATTGCTCACAGCCTGGAAGCACTACATATCTTAGAACAGGCCGGAGAAATTTCGCTGGCTTACCCTTATGTACTGCTCCAAACCGCCAAAGCCTACTTTCACGCCGGTTCTCTGGAACAGGCTCAGGCATACCTTGACCAGGCCTTACGCTTTGCCCAGGAGCATCATTATCGCCAGCTCACTGCAATCGGACACCGCATCCAGGGCCGCATCCTGCAAGCGCAAAAACAATTTACGCAGGCACTCCCCTTTTTTGAACAATCACAGGCCGAGTTGATCTCCCTCCGCGACGAGGTAGAATATGCTCGCACACAGGAAGCCTATGGCCTGTATTATCGCGCCAGAAACCAGGAAGGAGATCAACAACTCGGCGACACGTTGTTACAGGAAGCTCGCGCCATCTTCACGCGCCTGGGCGTCAATGGTTAGCCGACCTCTTCTCAGGCATTTCAGCATTCCTGGCGCTCTCCCCCTTCCTGTTCGGCTTTATTCGACAAGCACCAAACACATGGCTCCCTCACATCATCGCCGGGGTAGGAGTGATTCTGCTGGTTCTGGTCTCACAAACCCTCTATCAACCAAAAACGCGAGCTGTAGCATAGTTTTAAAGAAAGAAACAATTTTACCCGCTTAAAAAGATGAGCTGGCCTTTCTGCCTTAGCACAAGGGCCGGTTCGCTCTTTCTATGATTGGCTTGATTGCTTTACGTTTAGGCAGATCTCTTATGCTGGATAAACAGGCAGGGCGATAAAAAAGCACGCGCCTTCACCCTGTATGCCGCTGCTTTCTACCCAGATCCAGCCTCCCATGATCTCGACGAGCTGGCGACAGAGATAGAGACCAAGACCTGCTCCGCGTTGCGAGCTTTTTTTCGCGGCTGCCAGGCGGGTAAATTTGGTGAAAAGCAAGGATTGTTCGGCAAGGGCAATTCCTGGCCCCCAGTCGCGTACGGTCAGGATGATAAAAGAGCCAGACGTGCTTCTGCACGCAGTGAAACGTTCTCGCGCGTGGTTCGCGTCCACAAGTTCAGCGTTCACAGCAATGCGCGAGCCTGAAGGGGTATATTTGAGCGCGTTGCCCAGCAAATTGAGGAAAATCTGGCGCAAGCGCAAATCATCAGTCTGAACTTGCAGGTCCGCGGCGATCTGGAGCTCTACCTGACGCTTTTCACGTACGATAATGGGCTCTAGAATATCCAGAATGGTCTGCATGGAACGCGCCAGGCTGACCGGGCCGGCTTTGAAGGTAAGTTTCTCGCTATCCAGGTAGGTCGCGTCCAACACATTTCCCAGCAACAACACCAGTTCATCGCATCCACGACGCGCGTTCTGGATAAAACGCCGACGCGATGCCTCGTCCAGCGTCTCTCCGTACTCTCCTAGCAGTTCCAGATACCCCTGAATAGCCGTCAGAGGAGTACGCAATTCGTGCGAGGCCGTGAGCAAAAAGGTGTTTTTCGCACGCTCGGATTCTCTCGCCTGGAGCAGCGCCGCGCGCAACTCATCGGAGAGACGAGCCCCTTCGATAGCGACCGCAGCCTGGTTGGCAAACAATTCAAACAGACCCATTGTTACCTGTGTGGGACGCCGGCCATCCAGCGGACCGTCGGGCGTAAGAAAGCCAAGCAGGTGCTCATCTCCACTTACCAGCGGTACCAGTAACAGATCTTCCACACGCCACACATACGCTTCTGGTATTGCTGTGTTTACTTGCACGGGAGACAGAGATGTGTCAGTCGCGAGGTGAGGTACTGCAAAATATCCGGCAAACACTTTATCCTGCCAGATAGACGCTTCGGCGGGGAGAAAATATGAATCGCTGATGCGGTAACAGTCGTCAACAATCCGTGCCACTACGTTGTTTGGTAAGGGATGGCACCTGATATAGTCTTCTGTGGCGACGTCAATACCACTGGTCGAAGCAACGCGAAAAAAGCCCGCGCCATCGTCGAGATAAATAACGGCATAACGAAAACGCAAAGCCTGGCATGAAGTCGTCACGATCCGCTGTAAAAGCGTTTCTGTATCCATGGGCACGCGCAAGGACGCGCCAATCTCCACAACATAACGCAGTATCTCGCGGAGATACCGAGGATTATCCTCAAATTCTCTTCTTATTTCGCCATCGGCCCCTGAGCCGACTCTGCTGCGCTCTCGCTCCACGCAAGTTGCCTCGTTTCTTTATCTTGAAAAGGGCATAGAACGCTCAAAAACAGGGAGGCCTCAATCAGCACACCCTTACAGGCCTGCCTTACCTCAAAAATAACGATTGAGTAACAGAAATCCTTCTCGCTATTATAGCACGTTCTGTCCACTATCCTGGGTAGCTTCCACATACACCAGATTGGTATAAAAAGTACTACCGCCGCCAAAATCGGCCAGGCGATCAGAAGTGGTGGCATTCACATTATATTGATCAGGGCTAAATGTCGGCCACCAGACGGTGGTTGTCGCCAGCACTCCTGGGCGTACATCCTCGGTCACATCTGCTACCAGACGGCACCAGCCACGTTCGTTGCTGACGCGCACCCACTGACCGCTGCGAATCTGCCGCGCCTGAGCGTCGTTGGGATGAATGCGCAGGGTTGGTCGGCCCTCTTTGGCGCGCAAAGTCTCGATATTGGCAAAGCTCGAACTGACAAAATGATGGGCTGCCGGGCTGAGCAGCGGCAGAGGATCGCTGGCAACTGGTGTCTGATCCAGGCCCGTATGATTCTCGACCTCCGGTACCCAGTTGGGCAGTGGATCGTAGCCCCGCGCCAGTGCCTGCTCTGAATACAGTTCTACTTTCCCGGACGGCGTGCCAAAAACCCCATCAGCGAACGGGATTTTCCGCTCGGCAGGGATATTCAGCTCAATAGCTCCCTCGCTTTGCAGGCGTTCAAAGCTTATTCCATCCAGCACAGGCGTACGCGGCGCGGTCGCTGCCAGAATGCCGCGAATCACCGCGTCGGCATCTTCGTGCAGCCAGGGCTCTGCAAAGCCCAATTCAGTGGCCAGCGCGCGCATGACATCCCAGTTGCTGCGCGCCTCCCCTAACGGAGCGATGGCTGGCGCGTTATATTGCAGCGTCAGTTGTCCATAGGGTTTGTGGAGGTCGACCTGCTCAAGCTGGCTGGTGGCTGGCAGCACAATATCGGCATAGCGCGTGGTGTCGGTCAGAAAAAGGTCGTGCGCGACGGTGAAAAGGTCGTCGCGCAGGAGTCCTTGAACGATCTTGCCGGTGTTCGGGGAAGAAGCCACTGGATTGGCATTGTAGACATAAAGCGAGTAGATCGGCGGATCGGCCTCTTCGGTCAGCGCGGCACCCAGGCGATTCATGTTGATGGTACGCGGCGCGGACGGGCAGGCAGTTTCGTGTTCGTGAGACAGCGCTCCGCGTTCCCAGCGCAGCCAGTCGCTGGTGCTATACATTAATCCGCCGCCGGGAAGGCCATACTGGCCAGTCAGCGCGGGCAGGCAGGCCAGAGTGCGCACGGTCTGGCCACCGTTGGTATGGCGATTAATGCCGTCAGTTACACGCAACAGGGCAGGGGTCGTAGTAGCATAAGCGCGCGCGAGATCGATAATAGTCTCTTCAGCAAGTCCGGTGATGCGCGCGGCGCGCTCTGGCGGAAACTCCATGATGCGCGGCAGGAAAGCCTCCCAGCCAACGGTGTATTCGGCCAGCCAGTCGGGTCGGTGCAGATGTTCGCTTACGATCACATGCATCATGCCCAGCGCCAACGCGGCATCGGTGCCAGGAAATGGCTGAATATGCTGACTGGCCGAGCGCGCCGTGAGGGTACGAATGGGATCTATCACAATCACCTTGCTGCCAGCTTTCTGCGCCTCGCGCAGGAAAGGCATCAGGTGAGGCGCTGTACTGGCGGGATTGCTGCCCCAGATGAGAATCAGTTTGCTCCGGGTAATCGTCTGAGGCGACGGGGCCAGGCGCCCGCCAACGGTCAGCTTGACGGCCTCTTCGGCGGCGGCTCCGCAGATTGTACGGTCGAGTCTGCTTGCGCCCAGGCGATTCCAGAAACGCTCGTCGCTCACCGCGCCCTGCACCAGGCCCAGCGTGCCCGCGTAGCTATAGGGCAAAATTGCCTGCGCGCCGTGTTCAGCAATGATCTCACGCCAGCGGCCAGCGATCTCCGCCAGCGCCTCTTGCCAGGAGATGCGCTCAAACTCCCCGCTGCCTCTGGTCCCAACGCGGCGCAGTGGATAGAGCAGGCGCTCGGGGTGATAGACACGCTCCAGATAACGATTTACCTTGGCACACAACCAGCCACGCGTCACTGGATGGTCCGCCCGCCCGCGCACACGGAGCGCGCGCCCATTTTCGTCCACGTGGGTTTCCAGCGCGCAACAATCAGGACAATCGTGCGGGCAAGAACCATACACAACACGCACAGAGGGCGGTTGCGGCAATGTAAGCGACATGTTCTATCCTTTCGAGCGAGCGACTCACTGTAAAACGCCTCAAATCACAGCCAGCATGCAACAAATAGCGGCCAGACGTCAAGAGCCAATCGCGCTCAGGGTGCGACTCAGATTGTTGCAAAGCTGAGCACCCGGAGGCGCCGGTGGGGACCCGATGGCAACAATCTGAGTCGCACCCACGCGCTCATACAGATGGCTCGCGGGCTTTTCAGAGACGTACTTTATTCCCAGGAGCCAGTGGCGGTCAACCAGTCGAGGGTGATCTCGGGCATATGCAAAGCGGCTCCCTGGCGCTGTGAACAGTGGGGAAGGCTGTGAAGAAGCGTGGCGCCATATTCCTTGGAAACAACGCGGCGATCAAAAATCACCACGGCGTTGCGTTTCTCGTGGCTCCAGGCCAGACGATTCAGCGCGCGGCGCATCCGCAGGGCCGCCATGGGGACGGTGACCTGGTGGAGCTGGTCCGAATAGTGTTCAGTGCGCGCGGCCATAGGGGGATCGTTGAGCACAGGCATGGGCAGGCGCGCAATCAGCACGCAGGCGGGCGAACGCCCAACTTCGTCAGCGCCATCCCAGAACGCGCCCGTGCCCAGCAAAACAACGCGCTCCTGATCCTGGAACATCTGCCAGAGCTGGCGCGGTGAGCCGTCAATACCATGGCCCAGCACAAGGATACCATGCGCTTCCAGCGACTGTTTCACAGCCGCGTATGAACTCCGTAGCGCTGCGTGCGAGGTAAACAGAACCACTAACTGACCTTCCAGTGCGGTTGCGAGCTGAATGATTGTCTCGTCGAGATGGCGCTGATATTGCGGCATGTTTGGCTCCGGGACATCGTTCGGCAGATAGAGCAGGGTCTGTTCGTGATGTTCGGTTGCCACCGAAAGCGCGGGGCAGCTATCCCCGTCGAGGCCAAACCTGCTGCGATAAAATGAGAAATGATGGTCTACCGCCAGCGCGACTCCTACCAGCACCGCGCTCACCCCGGCGGGCAAAATATGCCGCTTGAAAAGGTCCGCGGTCTGAATGACCTGAGCGTAGAGCACAGGCGAGGCCTCCGCCTGTTGCAGCGCATGAGACGCGGGCTCTGCCTGGCGTTGCTGGCCAAAGGGGGCTGGCGCGGGCACCATCCTCAGCCAGTAGACCATCTGATGCTCTTTCTCCAGCGCGGATGGCGTGGGCGCAGAAACACCCAACGCCTGCTGACCCAGGCGCTTCAATTCAACCAGGCGTTGTGCCAGAGCAGCCAGTTCCCAGGCCAGAGATTGATCCTCGCTATTGCCCGCGCCCAGGCGATTGCGCCCGGAATGCACTTTCGAGATACTCTTCTCAGCCTCTTTAACCAGCTCAATGATCCCATGCAAACGCTGAGCAGCCTGCTGCCAGCGCCGCTCAACCTCCAACCAGGAGGCGATATTACGCGTCTGAGCGGTCAGGCGCAGCGGCTGATCGACGCGCTCGTTGCCACGCGCGGTCGAGGCCCGGCCAGCGTTTTCGCCTTTCCCTTTATCCTTCCCGTTTCCCCCGTTAGCACCCTCCTGCAACAACTGGGTCAGCGCCTGAAAGAGCGCATTGACGGCGGTACGAGCCTGGCGCAACGCCTGGAACCAGTTGAGTAAACGCGCGTCCAGCTCCGTTTTAGCAATGGTCGGCGTGGACGAGAGGCCGCCAGGACCATTCTCGCGCAGCGAAGGCGCGGCCAGAGCCAGCAAACCCTGATAACGCCCATCCGGCAATTCAACTCCAATCGTATTCAACAGGCTCAGCAAGCGCGGGTGAGACAGTTCAACGCTGCTCCAGCGTGCAATCTCGTCTTCCAATAAATCGGCATCCAGAATCACGCGCCGATCAATCCCGCGCAGCAGCGAATGGGCAGAAGCCAGATCGTCCAGCAGCCCGGCGTGCGTGGTCACGACAATCTGGGCCGCTTTCACTTTTTCTTCCGCCTGGTGAACAAAGCAATAGCCCTTGCGCCGGTAGAGACAGCGATCATAGGGCGTCTCCTGCTTGCCATCGGCCAGCGGCGCGTACTCAACCCCAGACGAGATGCGCTCCCAGGCAGTTACTTCCTGGGGCAGCAGTGTAAGCTCGCTGCGCTCGCCAGTACGCGTCTGGTAAGCCCACAGCGCGAGCTTGGCCATGCCGCGCGCCTGCTCAGCGGAGAGTTCGCCGCTGGTACGCCGCAGGGCGGAGCCAAACCAGCGATGTGTGCAGAGATAGCCTCCCCGTTCGGCCAGATACGCCACCGGCAACTGGCTATGCAATGAATTCTGCAGGCGCGGCAAAACCTCATCCACCAGGCGGCGCGCCACCTGAGTACTGGCACAGGCTATTAATAGACGTGGAGGAAGCGCATTGGTAGCATCTCGCGTCGCTGTGCACAACCATTCGAGCGCGGGAAAAAGCGCTGGCGTATAATCATTGGCCCCTACCGTGACTTCCATCAGCAGCGAACTTCGCTCGGCCAGCGCCTGTTGCAATACCTCGTAGGCCGTGCGATAGCCCACGTGGCGCGAAGAGACAGCCTCCTCGGGCTCCGGGAAAGCGTTCGCCTCAACCTGCACAATTGGAGCAGGGATCTCACCCGAGCCGTCCTGCAATACCTCAACCAGCGTCTCCAACTCGCGAGCAGGATCGACAGCCGGTGTCTCACTGACCAGAGCCAGAGGGGCGGTGCTTTCTGGCGAAGGCGCGGGAGCCTGCGCGGCTTCAAGCTCATCCTCGCGCTTCAAGGCAAAAGAGAGCACACGCGGGTCCATGCCAAGCTGGGCAGCGAAACGATCCCCCAGGCTGCCCCGGCGCGTAGAACCGGCGTAGGAATGCTCTTCCTGGGAACGCTCGCGCAACTCCTGGCGAAAAAAGCCCAGCAGCGACCAGGAACGCGGAGCATCCAGGTTTGCCAGATCCTGCAAAATCGCCTGATCCACCCGCTGCAAACGCTCGTGCAAAGCCAGAAAAACATCCATCGCCAGCAGCGTATCCACCATCGCCCGGTGACGACCCGGCAGAACCGGCAGACCAAGGCTCTGAGCCACGTAGCCTAGATTATAGCTGGTCAGAGATGGTAAAAGAATGCTCGCAAGCTCAAAAGTATCTACCAGAGGATTATGCTGGGCAAGACCGCGGCGGCGTAAAAAACCTGCATCGAAGGGGATACTATGGCCAACAATGGGATAGGTGCCAATAAATTCCTGGAGTTGCCTGGAAATCGTCTCAAAACGGGGCGCGCCAGCGATCTTATCGGGAGTGATACCCGTCAGGCGCTGCACGCGATAAGGAATAGAGCGACCAGGAGAGATCAGTGTCTCCATCTTATCAAGGATAGTCAAACCCTGAAACTTCACCGCCGCGACCTCCAGGATCATATCCTGTTCGACGTGCAAACCAGTCGTTTCCAGGTCGAGCGCGACACGGATAGGTGGCTGTTTACCCATAAATGTTCCTTGCGTTTCTCTTCTCCAGGACCATGCCAGCGCCGACAACTAACGCGCTGGCCAGCTTTCAAGTAAACGACGAGCCGCCTCAGCTGCTCGCCCGCGATGGCTGATGCGGTGCTTCTCCTCGGGCATCATCTCGGCTGTGGTTTTCCCAAACTCTGGGACCAGAAATATAGGGTCGTATCCAAAACCATTCTCGCCGCGGGCACTCTCGGCAATTATCCCTTCAACCGTGCCCTCCACCACGCGCACATAACCCGATGGCTCGGCCAGGGCAATCGCGCAGCGGAAACGAGCTGTGCGTTCAGGCGGCGGAACAGCGTGCAAACGCTCAAAGATCAAACGGAAACGCTCTTCGTAGGAAGTATCTCGCCCGGCAAAACGCGCGGAATACACGCCTGGCGCGCCTCCCAGAGCATCGATTTCAATACCCGAATCATCAGCCAGCGCCAGCATATCTGTCGCCTGGGCATACGCCTGCGCCTTCAAAATAGCATTCTCGGCAAAAGTCGTGCCAGTCTCCTCGACATCCATCTCATTCTGGATATCGCGCAGAGAAAGCAAGGTAAACGGGAGATCCCGGAAAATAGTCCGAAACTCCTCTACCTTATGTTCGTTCGTTGTCGCTAGCAGTAGAGTACGCATGAATTCTCTCTAGATGCAGAGAAAACAGAGGAACTATCGAATTGGCTCCCCTCTGTCTGCCTGCCCCTCGCGCCATTCGACAGGTCGAGGTTCCACATACGCAGTCAGACAAAAAAATACCTTCCAGCAGGCCAGCATTCCATAGCCACACCGCTTTCCCTGCTCCTCTTCCACGTCATTCCCACCGTCCGCTCAAGCGTCGCCATGTCTCGCCACCTGCCCGCTCCGGGAGCCTGGTGAGGAAAATCTCCGCATATTGGCCCCTATCTTACCATATCTCTTACACGTTGTCGAGTTTGCCAGAGAGTCAAATTCCCCCTCCAAAATCTCCCTTTCGCGCCAAATGTTGCATCTCTTGCTACCAACTAAACCAGATGAAGGACAAAATTCCACCTTTTTGCTCTATCAATAGACATATTTCCCATCATAAGTTCAACAAAATGTCTTCTGCCTCACATTCTGAATGTGAAAAAGTACCATTTTCCAGGCTGCCACCAGCTCAAAAAGGCTGTATCCACCCGACCCATCGCATCAATCAACCACACAAAACCGCCAGCAAGCCTCCACTTGAACCCATCTGCTGGCCATCTATAAAATGGGTCAAGCCAGACCCTCAAATCTATGTCTGTGCTTACGACATCTGCCCAAAAGTGCTTGACAGCGGGCACAGCAACAGGTATAATCATCCACGTCAGCAAACACCAATAAAACTGGCAAGCCGGTGTAGCTCAGTGGTAGAGCAGCGCTTTCGTAAAGCGCGGGTCGCGGGTTCGATTCCCATCACCGGCTTTTCGCTATTCTATGATCATTATCTCTCTCATCCCTCGTCCATTTCATGCGCTTCCAATGCAATTTTGCATAACAGTTCACACAAAGAACCTCGCATTCCTGTATTTTCTCCAATAACTGTCTTTTACTCGATAGTCTCATAGCACCAATGTTAAAACCCTGCTCCTTTCGATCACGATGATGAAATTGTAAACAGGCAAGGTGGTCATCTCCAGAATTCATACATCTTCACTGCCTGAATACTAAATACCGGGCGGGGCCCTCTTCAAAATGTGCACTTTTCTGGCTGTTTCTTTGAAAATTGGGACAATTCGGCCAGTTTGCGTTGTGTACATGGACAAAAATAGCTATTGTTGGCTTTTTGAGATGCCAGAAATTCTGCTGTTATTCAGGCACGATCTTAACCTGTATTCACGCTATACTGGGAAAGAAAGCAGAAACAAAAGAGTGAGATCACAGAGAATAGGAGCATATTATGGCAACTCAGACAGTTTATCTCTATGCTTTTGATACGCTCGCGGATTGGGAGCCGAGCTTTGCGATTGCCGGGATTAATAATCCGGCTTTTCAGGCGCAGCCGGGGCGCTTTCAGGTGAAAACGGTGGGCGAGACGCTTGAGCAGGTGCGAACGATTGGCGGGGTGACGATTCTGCCGGATACGACGCTGGCGGAGATGGAACCAGAGCAGAGCGCGCTGCTGATTTTGCCCGGCGGCAATTGGAGCGAGGGCCGCAACCTGGCGGTCCTGGAGAAGGCCAGGAAGTTTCTCGCGGCTGGCGTGCCCGTTGCGGCCATCTGTGGGGCAACCGAGGGGCTGGCACGCGCCGGACTGCTGGACGATAAAAAGCATACCAGCAACGCGCCCGAATACCTGCAAGGCACAGGCTATCGAGGAGCCGCGCACTATCAACAGCAACGCGCGGTGACCGATGGCAATCTAATCACTGCCGGCGCGGCCTCGGCAATCGAGTTTGCCTACCAGATCTTCCAGAAGCTGGCCGTCTACGATCAGCCAGCTCTGGACGCGTGGTATGGCCTGTATAGCACTGGCGATCCGTCCTACTTCTATAAAATGGCTCAGTAAATACACCTCTCAGAGGAGCATACGAAACAAGCTGAGCTGACTGCTACCAGAAATGTAGCAGTCAGCTCAGCTTGTTTCGTATACTCCTTATAGCCCATTTACGCAAAAAGCGGGCACGCCTCGCGAAATTCGCGTATCGATTGTTCAACGTCGAGCGTGGCGCGATGCATGGAGGCTGGCGTGGAAAGGTTGAGGGTGAGGATTTTGCGGTTGAGTTCGCGCAGGCCCATCTCATATTCAGCCAGGGCTTTATTGACAGAGGCGTTATAGGCGCGCTTTTCACTGGCAAAGGGCGCGATACGGCGGCGGCGCAGGTCTCGCCCACGTCTGCTTAGAGCAGTTCGCCGGGCAGCCTGGCGCTCCAGTTCGTGGTCGATTTCGCGCACCAGCTCGATCTCCGCGGGCAAGTAGCCGTTGCTTTTGAGCAGGCTATAGCCCAGCGCTTTCTCGCCCGCGTAGGGGTTAGTATCCAGGTTGAGCGGCTGGCCTATGCCGGGCAGATCGCGAAACGCACCGCGCTCCTCGGCCTCGCGCAACTGTTCCTCGATATGATCGAAAAAGCGCTTGCCATGAAAACGGTTGGTAGATGCAGGCTGGTCTCTGGTTGAAAAGTCTTGCGCGGATTTCCGCCAGTCTTTGAAATCCATGGGTATCTATCCTATCTGGTTCATTGCTGCGTTGAATCTTCTCCTGTAGATAGTATAGTGCGCGCTATGACCTCTCGCGCAAGCTCATAGACTTCTTCCAGGGGCACCTGGCGCGCCTGGGCGAGACGCCGGCAGTCTTCGTATTCAGGAGCGGCACTGATAACGCGGCTGCCCAGGCGCTTGAGCTTGATCTGTAGCGGCCCCAGAGGCGTGATGATCTGCTCCTGACTGCGCTGCGCTTTACGCCGTTGGACCTGCTGGACGCGCACGCCAAGCGTGCTGGTCTCGGACAGGATCAGACGCGCCAGGCGCTCGCTGTCCCCGCTCTGACAGATCAATGTGACCATGACAGCGGGACGGTTCTTCTTCATCTGGAGAGGCTGATAGCTCACGTCCAACGCGCCCGCGCTCAGCAGGCGTTCCATGAGATCGCCGAGCAGTTCACCGCTCATGTTGTCAATATTGCACTCCAGCACACCAACCCAATCAGTATCAGGCTCGCCCTCCCCAGCCGCGGGAACACTCAACGCGCGACCCAGGCAGGTGCGCAGGCAGTTTGGCCAGGGGAAATATTTGCGCCCGAAACCATAACCCACTTTCTCGATTGCCAGCGCCGGCTGCTCAAAGCGGGCGAAGGCTGCCAGGAGCGCCGCACCGGTCGGCGTAACCATCTCACCCTCGGCAGGCGAGGGTCGCCAGGGCGCGGAGACGCGGCGCAGGATTTCTAGAGTCGCGGGCGCGGGTACTGGTAACAGGCCGTGCGCGGTTCTGACATGCCCGCCGCTTAATGGCAGCGGAGAAGCATAGACCTGGGTGATACCCAGCCGATCAAGCGCCCAGACAGCCCCCACAATGTCCACAATCGCGTCCACTGCGCCCACCTCGTGGAAATGAACCTCCTCGACACTTGTGCCATGGACATGAGCCTCGGCCTCCGCCAGCAACTGGAATACCGCCAGCGCCCGCTCACGCACGCGCGTGGGCAGCGTTGAAGCCTGTATTAACACCTGAATATCCGCCAGGTGGCGCGCAGGCTGCTCTCCCCCTGCAAGCTGGACATCAAAACGGGCACCGCGAATCCCCTTATCATTGAACGGCTCATACGTCAGTTGATAGTCACTGAATGGTAGGCCGGCCAGTGCCGTTCGCAACTCATCAAAAACCAGCCCGGCATCAAGGAGAGAGGCAAGAAACATGTCGCCGCTGATACCCGAATGACAATCAAGATAGGCAATGACCTCTGGCATAGACAAAATACTCCACCATTTCCGTTTCTCTTAGTAAGAGAAAGAATACATAAGTGTCCCTCCCCACGGGGCGCTACCGGGTGCGGCCCTTCTCCCCCATTGGGGCCGCTCCCCGGG
>DASVMX010000703.1:0-2142 GCA_036384215.1 Ktedonobacteraceae bacterium
CTGTGTGACCCGGTCACACAGCCGCTCTCTTCATTCCTGTTCTCTCGCTTTAGACTGTTTCGGATGCGTTCTCATTTCCGTAGACGCCGCGGTACTCGGGGGGCAGCATCCCGGCGATGGTGCGCATGATGGTTTCGGTGGACGCGGTGATGTCATCCTTGGTGATTTTCGCGCCTTTGGGCTGGAGAACAAGCGGTTCGCCATAGGTGATGGTGATGCGTGGGCGGAACTTCTTCAAGGCGTGCTCGCTGCCGGCGACCGCGACGGGCAAGACGGGGACGCCCGCGCGCAGGGCGATCATGCCGACGCCGGCGTTGGCCGGGATCATCTGGCGGGTCTCGCTGCGATGTCCTTCGGGGAAAATGGTCAGAATTCTGCCGCGTTTGAGCAGATCGTCGCTGGCGCGCAGCAACTGGCGGTCGGCCTCGCCACGTTTGACCGGGATGGCACCCAGGAAGCGCACCAGCCAGCCCATCTTGCTCTCGAAGAGCTCCTCTTTGGCCAGGTAGATAACCTGTGAAGGGAGATAGCACGGCACCAGGGGGATGTCGGTCCAGTTAAGATGGTTCGAGGCAATGATATAGGGGCCGTTTTTCGGCACATGATTGCGGCCCTTGATTTTGACGTTCAAGAGCAAGAAAAAAACAAAACGAGCGACTGCTCGCAGGCTAATCCAGAACCAGGCCGGCGTGACATATGGTTCGTAGAGATTTTTGTCCGACTTCGCGCTTCTCTCCCGTTTGGGCGGCTTATAGCGCTCTCCGGGCTGCGAAGTGGTGGTTGGTGGAGCTTGTTGTTCCTGCATTAGCGGGATTCCTCCAGGTAACTATAGATGACTTCCAATACCTGAGAAACGCTCAGATTATCGGTCATGATGATCAGCGCGTCGTGGGCCGGGCGCATATTGTCGTGGTCGCTGGCGTCCCTGCGGCTGATGTCTTCGGCGATGATCTCCAGCGGGGGCGGTTCTACGCCTTTGCCTTGCTCGTAGCGTTCCAGCATCTCCGCGTAGCGGCGTTTGGCGCGCTCCTCCTGGCTGGCGGTCAGGTAGATTTTCAGTTCGGCTTCGGGCAGCACTACAGAGCCGATGTCGCGTCCAACCATGACCACGCCCTGCTCGCGCTGCGCCATTGCGTGTTGCTGCTCTCGCATCAGTTTGCGCACTTCGGGATGCGAGGCGACCGGCGGAACCGCGCGCGTGACTTCGGTGCTGCGGAGCTCCCAGGTGATATCCTGGCCATTTACAGTGACTGTATACTGGCGTCCATCGTCGTGTGTCGAACGGCAGATAACGATTTTTGCCTGCCGGGTGAGCTGCGCCAGAGCTGGTCCGTTGAAGATGTCAATCTGCTGCTGTAGCGCCAGCCACGCTACCGCGCGATACATCGCCCCTGTATCCACGTATAAATAGCCGAGCTTGTGAGCCAGTTGTTCGCCAACTGTGCTCTTCCCGGACCCGGCTGGTCCGTCAATCGCGATCCGTCCTGGCCGTCGCATGAGTCCTCCAGAAAAAAAGATGGGATAAAGTCTGTGAGATTATATCACAGTTTACTGGCCAATCTGACCCGCGCGCAGATCCATCACCTCCGCATCAGTCAGGTAGCGCCACCGGCCAGTGGGCAGATTGCCCAGTGTTAAAGTACCAACGCCCACGCGTTTAAGGCTCAGTACAGGCAGGCCAACCGTGGCCAGCATACGTCTGACCTGGCGTTTGCGCCCCTCGTGAATTGTCAGGGTCATGCGGGTATAGTTGCCTTCGTGGCGCAGCCCATCGATGCGGGCGGGCGCAGTTTTGTACTTGCGGCCACTGTCCTCGGTAATCGCGACCCCCTGGCGCAGACCGGCAACGGCTCCGCCGCTGGGCTGGCCCTCGATGAGCGCCTCGTAGTGCTTTTCCAGGGCGTAGCGCGGGTGCGTCAGGCGCAGCGCGAAATCGCCGTCATTGGTCAGCAGGAGCAGGCCGCTGGTATCGCTGTCCAGGCGTCCCACGGGGTAGATGCGCAGAGCGCGCAGGTTGGGCGGGAGCAGATTGAGCACAGTCGGACGACCCTCCGGGTCAGAGACGGTCGAAAGGTAGCCCACGGGCTTATGCAGTAGGATATAGATATGTTGATCAGTCGCCCGGATTACCTCTCCGTCAAC
>DASVMX010000704.1:0-28559 GCA_036384215.1 Ktedonobacteraceae bacterium
AGCGCATGACGTTTCTTCTGAGGTCATGTAAAAACCTCATCAAGAATGGTGCGGCTGCGCCGCATGACGTTTCTTCTGAGGCCGCATAAAAACCTCATCAGGAGTGGTGCGCTTCCAGCGCATGACGTTTCAAAGATGTGAAAGATCCAACACTCGGCATGGCATCCCCCAGAACAGCGTTTTGAGAGGCTATTGAATGAGTAGCGTTGTGGGTCTACACGTTATGCTTTTTGCGTTCCTCTGGTGTTAATAGGATACCTGTCAATGCCCAAGCAGGCTCCATAGGAGGATGGCCAGGCTGAGAACAGCGCGTTTTTCCTGATTGTAAGCCTGCGCGTGCTCCGCACTGCGGGCACTGTAAAACAATATCACCGCCTTTTTGTTTTGCCATAATAGGTTCCTCCTTTTGACGACACGTACCAATTGGGACGTATGAACAGTAGGAGGCATTCTACTATTTTGTAGTAAAAAACACAATGAAGAAACCATAAAGAATAATGCGGCCTATAACCTTGTGGTCTTCAGATCTGGGCGTGCCGCACCGAATAAACGTAGCCGCGTAGCACAATCCAAGCAGGGTCGCGCCGAAAGCGGCTGCTAGCTTACCGTCTTTCCTGCCTGTTTTCCAAATTTTCTTTTCGCTGGCTCAAAACCGGCTCTGTTTTATTGTTAGGCTATGTTCTCAGTGCTTGCGCTTCGTGTTTCTTGTTTATCGGGTTTCTCTAACTGTACAATTGTAATGCCAACCAGCACCAGGGCACAGCCGAGAAGTTGCCAAAGGTCAAGGCTTTGCTTCAGCCAGAAGAAAGCGATGATCGCGGAGGCAGGCAATTCAAACATGGCGGCAATCCCGGCGCGTGTGGCGTCGAGAAGGCGCAGCCCGGCCAACTCCAGCGAGAAAGGCAGAGCCATGCCAATAATCCCGACCATCACGATTAAAAAGAATGTATGGGGGTTCCATGTACTTGCCGGAATGCTCCAGGGAGGTTGGACGATAAGCCAGAAAAGGCTTGCGCCGAGTGCTCCGTAAGCGGTGGCGGGAACAGGCGTCACATATTCGCCCACTTTGCGCCCTAACATCAAGTACCCGATAAAGGTCAACAGAGCGAAGAATGCAAACAGCAGGCCGATGCTATTTAGGCCATTGATATGTTGCTGCCAGATGCCTGTTACTAATACCACGCCGCCAATAGTCAGGATAATTGCGCCTACAACATACCAGGAAGGCAAGCGCCGACGCCAGATAGACCCGACTAACAGCATCCATGCTGGCGCGGTGAATTGAAGAACCAGAGTAATAGCTATGGGAATAGCACTGATTGAGACAAAATAGGTATACGTTACCAGTGCTAACACAAGCCCCAGTGCAAGTATCCAACCGAGCGCACGCTGGGGAAGTTTCAAGGCGTGGCGTTGTCGGATACCAAGAAAACCAAAGAGACAAAGGCCACCTATTATCATGCGAAATTCGACCAGGGTTACAGGCGTTACCCCATTATCGAATAGCAGACGTGACAGACTTCCATTAATGCCAAAGAGAACAGCCGCCGTTAGAATAAAAAAAATACCGGTGGTTTTTTGACGCAAATTTATACCTCCGTAGCCAGGCTAGCTACAGAAGTAGTATAGATTCCTATAGATGAGTTGTCAACATTGGTTACGACTCAAAAATGCTGAGAAGGCCAGCCAGAAGTGCATCACTATAGCAATCTTTTATAGCTTGTAATTCTTCCGCTCGTTTCTGCCGTACTCTTGCAGAGGCGTCGCTGGTTTATTGCAGCGACGCCTCTGCAAGAGTACGGCAACGTCGCTGGTTTATTGCAGCAAGAAATCGTCCACGTAGACATTGCTCTGGCCATACCAGCCGTGCACGAAGATGGTGATGCTGGTCTGTGAGGCGGTGGTGGTGAACGTGACGCTGAGTTTGGTGTAGCTGCTGCTACTGGTCCAGGTCGAGGCGCCGCCAGTCACGCCGAGATAGGCGTAGGGACCGTTGACGTAGACCGAGAGGGTGTAGGTATGATTGGCCTGCACCGCGATGGTCTGGTCGCACTCGCCGGTTGCCGAACTGGAGGGCGTAACCTGGAGGGCGTGCGTGCCGCTGTGAACCGGCGAAGACACCACTGTATCGCCAGCCGCGCAGCTCCAGCCGGAGAGGCTGCCCGTCTCAAAGCCAGGATTGGCCACGAGATTCCCGCCCTGTTGCGTCGGCGTGGGAGTTGGCGTGCTACCCGTGGTTGGCGTCGGCGTAGGAGTCGTGCCTGTGGTCGGCGTAGGAGTCGGGGTAGTCCGGGGCGTCGGCGTGGGAGTTGGCGTGCTATCCGTGGTCGGTGTGGGAGTTGGCGTGGAGCCGCCAGGGCCGGTCAGGACCACATCGTCGGCATCGTCATTGCCCGCCGAGTAGTAGCCGTTGACATAAATTGTCACATAGGCCGCGGATGCGCCAGTGGTGAAGCTCACTTTGAGCTGCGTGTAGCTGCCACTGTTGGTCCAGGTGTTGCTGTAACCGCTCGCGCCAAGCAGGATATAGCCCCCCTGGACGTAGGCGGTCAGAGTATAGGCTGTATTGGGCTGTACGCTGATGGTTTGCAGGCACAGGCCGGTGGTGATGGCGCGGGCCGTTACCTGGAGCGCGTGGCTGCCGCTGTGGACTGGACTGGAGACCACCGCGTCGTTAGGATCGCAGATCCAGCCAGCGGTCGTTCCAGTCTCGAAGCCTGGATTGCTGACCAGGTTACCCGCGGGCGGTGGCGGCGGTGTCGGAGGCGGTGTGGTGCCGCTCGTACCGTTAAACGGGGCGAAGATCTTCGAGAACTCGAAGGGCTGCTGGATGGTGCCACTACAGGTCGTAGAGATCGTACTGACCCCGCCGGGACACTGCTGGTCGCGGCCCGCCGACCACATGGCAATCTCTGCCAGGCCATACTGGCGGGCAAAGGCCAGCACCGTCTGGGCGTCCTGCTGGGTGAAGACCTCGCCGCCTGAGCCGTTCAAGCCGATCATCGGCGTCATGCCAATCATCGACCAGAGCTGGCTGCTGGACTTCGCGGGATAGACCGTGGCCAGTTGGTTATACAGGCCAATGGCCGCGGTGATCGCCAGCGTGCCCGTCGCGCCATCGCCTGAGCCACCCAGATCCATGGTCATGATGTTGACCACGCTGATGTTCACCCCGGCGGCTACAGCCCCCTGGATCAGGCTCAGTCCATCGCCCAGCAGTCCCGTCGCTGTCACCGGCACGGTGAACGAGACCGTCAACTGCTTGCCCGCGCTCTGGGCGGCCTTTTGCAAGTTGACAATCGCCTGGTCGCGCAGATTATTGGCCGCGGTGTTCCCCAGAGTGGAGCCCTCGATGTCAAAATCAAGGTGCGTCAGATTATACGCGTTGATTACTGCCTGGTACTGCGCCTGGAGCGCGCTCACGCTCCCGCAAGAAGTCGCCAGTTCGGTGCCGACCTCGCCACCGAACGAAGCAATCACATCTCCTCCTGCCGCGCGCAGGCTGCTGATGTCCGACTGCATAAATCCCTGGTTAATCGGCGTACTGCCCGCCCAGGAGGCCTGGCAGCCTCCGCTATCAAGCACAAAAGCCAGGGTAAAATACTTCACGCCAGTCTGTTGAGATGTCTGGGTCAGCTGGAAGGTTGGTTGGAGGCTCACATCGACATACGGGGCGAAATAACCATTGGCGAGGCCAGCCGCGTGCGCGGGCTGGCTGGTATTCCACCAGAGAAACGTCGAAAAGAGACCGATGCACACGATCACGGCGAGGCTAAAAACGCGTAACGTTTTTCGTTTCATACCCGGTTCCTTTCCTTTTTCGTTTCCCGCTCGCTCCTTGGGGAAATTGCTCACGAAACAGGCAGACCAGACCCCAGGGGTCTCTACCTGCTGCAACTCCACAAAGCGAGAGGAAAAGGATCTGCGGGCCAGATCCGTCTGGCAAGATATGAATAGCTGGCACTACGAAAATAGCACGGTGCCTGCAAAAAGTGTACCATCGTCCCTGTCTATTCGTCAAGACATCTAGACCACTATACCATAATTTGGTTAAAAACTGGACTTCAGTCATAGTATGCTAGGCAGAGAATGCGCTAAGCTAGCTCCTAATCAGGATCTGGCCGTTGTTTATCAGAGCAAGTTGAGCGATGTTTACAGGAGCCAGACAGTTTGTTGTGCATATCCCTTTTTATGAGGAACAAAGCGAGAAGAAAAACGGCTGTTCAATAACAGCAAACTTGTTTTACCGCCCCACTCTGGCAGGGGCGGTAAAACAAGCATGGTTCCGCTCTCGATTCAGGTGCCGGTTGCGCGCAGGGCCAGAACCACATTGGCGCCGCCGCCGCTGCGGCCCGCGACGAGCATTCCCGTTCTAGCAAGGGGTTGTGCTTCCTGGCAGAGGGTGAGGTTGTAACGCGGGTCGGGCTGTTCGCAGTTGATGGTGGGCGGGACGAGCCGGTGCTGGAGGGTCAGAAGGGCGGTGATGGTGTCCAGGGCTCCTGCGGCGGCGTAGCTGTGGCCGAGCATGGTGCGAGGGACGCTGAGCGCTATCCGCGCGAGGTCGCAGCCGAAGACGAGATGGAGCGCCTGCGCCTCGCCCTGATCGGAGGTCGGCAAAGCGCGTCCGTCGAGACTGATGTAGCCGATCTTGCTCGGACAGAGCTGGCCTTCGCGCAGAGCGGAACGTATGGCGCGGGCATATTGTTCCCCGTTTGACGCGGGACTCATGGACCAGTGGGCGTCGTTGGACTGGCCGTAGCCTACAATCTCGCCGTAGATAGCCGCTCCGCGCATGAGCGCGTGCTCGTATTCCTCGACAATGCAGATGCCCGCGCCTTCCGCGAGCAGGAGGCCGCTGGCGCGTCGGTCGAAGGGTCGATATGCGTGTGGATCGTCTCCGGTGGCGCACTGGTCGCTCTGAGCCATGACGTGCAGTACAGAAGGGTGCAGCAGTGCCTCGCAGCCGCCAGCGATAATCACTTCAGCCGCGCCACGCCGGATCGCCTGGTAGGCCATACCCAGTGCCTCCAGGCCGCCAGCCGTGTCGTTGACGGGCGTTTTGCAGTAGCCCTGGATGCCGTAGCGAATGGACATTTGTCCGACACTGGCCACCTGTAGCCAGGCAATCGCCGTATAGGCGCTCATCGCGCGTGGACCGCGGGCGTGCAGGGCGTGAATCTGCTCCAGAACGTACTCGACACCCCCGATTGTATTCGCGATCACAGCCCCGACGCGGTGCGGATTCTCTTCCGCCAGAACCAGCGCGGCGTCTTGCAGAGCCTCCTGAACGGCGGCAAAGGCGAAGTGCGTCACGCGGTCGGTGCGCTGGGCCAGTTTGCGATCAATATAGTCCTGGGCCGCGAACGCGCTGACCTCGCCAGCCACCGCGATTGGCAGTTCCCTGGTGGAGAAGCGCGTGATCGGCTTAATCCCGGAGATCCCTGCGCTGGTGGCCTGCCAGAACGCCTCCAGGCCGATGCCATTGGCCGCCACCACGCCCATTCCTGTAATTACCACTCGCCGCGGTACGTTAGCTCGCATGGCTCTCGCTCCAATCCGGCCTCGCCAGCAGCAGGGCGGTATTCACTCCGCCGAAGCCGCTTGAATGGCTCAATGCCACATTCACCGTCGCCTGGCGCGCCACGTTTGGCACGTAATCAAGGTCGCATAGCGGATCGGCCTGTTCCTGATTAATCGTCGGCGGCACCACCTGGCGCTCCAGCACCAGCGCAGTTACCACTGCCTCAATCGCGCTCGCCGCTCCCTGTGTATGTCCAATCATCGATTTAGTTGCGCTAATTGGAATGTGGTAAGCTTGTGAACCGAAGACCGCCTTGTAAGCGGCTGTTTCGGCTGATTCATTGGTGGGAGTCGAGCTGCCATGCGAATTGATGTAGTCCAGTTGTTGGGGCGTAATTTCCGCGTCGGCCAGCGCCTGGCGCAAGAGATGCTGGAGCGGCTCGCCCTTTTCGGGCAGAGCCGTCATATGATAGGCATTGCTCGTCGAGGTAAAGCCGATCAGTTCAGCATAGATATGCGCGCCCCGAGCCAGGGCCAGCGAGCGCTCTTCCAGTAGAAGCACGCCCGCGCCTTCCGCCAGGACAAAGCCGTCGCGCAGCCCGTCGTAGGGACGCGAGGCGCGTTCCGGCTCGTCGTTGCGCGTGCTCAAGGCCCGCATCACATTGAAGACACTGATCCCCGCGTAGCTAATGGACGAGTCAGAACCCCCGGCGAACATGCGATCAGCGCGCCCCTCCTGGATAGTCCAGAATGCCTGGCCAATTGCGTCAGCGCCAGCGGAGCAGCCAGTCGAGATCACGGTGCAGGGTCCATAAAGCTGGTGATGGGCAGCGACAGCGCTGGCTGGTACCAGGCTGCTGAGCAGCGTAAAGGCAGGGATATGCTCGCCTGGCGCCAGGGCGGGTGGCTGCGTTCCGCCGTTGGTCAGGCGCAGCCAGAGCCTTTCGCCCTCCTCGCCGCCCGCCATGGCAGAACCCAGGTAGATGCCAGCGCGCTCGCGCTCCTCCAGGCTCAGTTCGTCCGGCAGAGCCGCGTCTGCCCGTGCCAGGTTGGTCGCGGCCAGCGCGAACTGGGTTCCGCGGTCCAGCGCCCGCGCCTCTTCTGGGGTAATTCCCATCCGCCTGGGTTGAAAACCCACCACTTCCCCAGCGATCTGCGTCTTCAGGGCACTGGCATCGAAGCGCGAAATGCGCCTGATGCCCGAGCGTCCAGAGACACAGGCGTCCCAGAACGCCTCTTTGCCGATGCCATTGGGGGCAACCACCCCCAGGCCAGTAATCACGACTCGTCGCTGCATATCCCTTTCCCTTGTCTGCTAGAGACGGATATCCTTTCGTTTCAGGCCAAGACAGATCACACTAATCAGGACAATAATCAACGCGCCCAGCGCGCCCCAGGCCAGCAACAGGCGCTGGATCGCATCGGTTGTCGTAAAGCTTGAGAAGAGCGTACCATGAAACGTGCTATCGCTGCCAAACAGGCTATCGCCGCCCAGTTTATCGCTGTGCAGTCCAACGGACGAGCCCAGAGCGGCCACCGCCCAGCGCGTGGGAAAGACCACAGCAGCAATCTGTAGCACCCAATCCTTGATCGGGATCTCTACGCCCGCGAAGACCACCTGCGGAATGAGAATAAACGGCAGCAGGCTATTGGCGCTGTCCTCGTTCGCCGCGAACGTCGAGGCCGCCAGGCCGATCATCAGACCCGTCAGGGCTGTCAGCACCAGGGTAATATAGATCTCCAGCAGCACAGGTAAGAAGACACTTCTCTGAAACGGCTCAAAGGCGTAGACGATCAGCAGGAGAGCAGCGCTCTGAAAAAGGGCGAACAATCCGAAGACCAGCACCTTTGAAAGCACATACGGCAGGATACCCAGGTTGACCGTTCGCTCCCGGCGATAGATCGAAGCTTCCTTGACAATCTCGCGTGTCCCATTAATCACGCCGAAAAGTACTGCCACGAAGGCAATAATAAACAGCGCCCGCGCGGCGCTCAGTCCGACCCCTGGCAGAATAAAATCCTGCAAGGCGCTATCGACGCTGCCTCTGGCCTGCGCGTAGGCTATGCCACTCGCGTCGGTCTTGAGGAACGTCATAATCTGGCCGCAGTCCACTGTCGTGCTGCTGCCAGCAGTTGTGAGGCCTAGCAGGCCGTTCGGATTGGTATCGCTGGCCGCCAGCGAGGTGAAGATATGCGGCGTACATTGCACTACTTTGCCTGGATCAAAGAGGCCGCTCCCGACCTCGAAGCGCACCAGGAGCATCAACAGCAGCGCGATCAGCGGGGCCTGCAAGAGCAGCAGCACCAGGTTGCTCCTGTTGTTCTTCAACAGCTCAAAGTTGCGCAGCGAGAGCAGGAGAAACTGCTGGAGCGGATTCCCGCGTTTCGCCCTGCGCCTGGTTTTAGCCTGACCGCGAGAAGCAGCTTCAGCCTGCGCTGGCAGCGTCTTGAAGGGCTCGGCGATATACTGCTGGTACTCTCTGGAGAGCTTAAACTTTGCCTCGGCCTCGTCGGGCACGCGCGGATTCTCATCGCCTGGCTCCAACGAGGTATAAATCTCTGCGAAATCCGTTTTGCCAAAGTAGCTTTTCGCCTCCTCCGGTGTACCGAAGTAGGCCAGCCGTCCGCCCTGGGCGAGGAAGCAGACGTAATCGCAGGTATTGATGTTATTGGTGGCGTGTGTGACAAGCACAATCGTGTGGCCCGCGTCAGCCAGCTTGCGCAAGAGATACATCATCTTGCGATCCAGGCCAGGATCGAGTCCCGAAGTCGGCTCGTCCAGGAAGAACAGGCTTGGATTCGCCAGCAGTTCCAGCGCGATAGAAACGCGTTTGCGCTGTCCACCGGAGAGCTTTTTCACCAGGAGCTGACGGCGCGAGGTCATCTCCACGTCTTCCAGCACCTCGGCGATGCGCTGCTCAATCTGTTCGTGTGTAAAATCGCCTGGCAGGCGAAACTTCGCCGCGTAGTACAGCGCGCGTTCAACGGTCAGATCGCGGTGTACAATATCATCCTGCGGCACATAGCCCAGGAACGTACTGAAAGCCGCCAGATTGCGGTAATAGTCCTGGCCATTGTACAGCACCTTCCCTTCCTGCGCTGGCCGCAGTCCATTCAGCGCGTCCATAAGCGTCGATTTTCCAGCGCCAGAGCCGCCCACCAGAGCCACGAATTTGTGGGGAGGGATCGTAATTGAGATATTGTTCAGCAGCGTCACATGATTATTGCCGTTTTTGTGAAGATTTTGCGCGTCGATGCGGATAAAGTTCGACTCGTCGTACTGCGTAAGCTGGTTGCCTTCAAAAATCAGCCGGTAGGGTCCAATGCGTATCTCGTCGCCGAGCCGCAGGAGATGGTTCGTAACCAGTTCCGAGTTGACATAAATGTGGTTGGTGCTATTCAGGTCAAGGATGCGATACGTCCCGCCTTCTTGAAGCAGGCGAGCGTGATGGGTTGAAACCTGTGGATGGTTCAGGACAAGCGTATTCTCGGCTCCGCGCCCGATGGTGAGTTCGGGTAGACCCAGCTTGATGGGCTGTACGGCGGGCGGCGCGTCTTGCTCGGTGCCGGTTCCATCGTTGTAGGTCAGCGTGACCAGAGTGCCATTTTCATCGCCAATACGGAAGATGTCGCCCTTCGTCAGAGTCTTGCTAAAGTGCTCATCGCCGCGGATCTTGCGGCCCTGGTGCAGCAGTCCGTTGAGCGTCTGGGGCCGTTCTGGATGGGGATGGATCAGCACAAAGGCACTGCCCTGGCGCACGATCCGCAAGTGCAGGCCGGAGACAATGCGGTCATTGATGACAATATCATTGGTGGCGTCTCGTCCTATATTCATCACCGCTTTGGCCAGCACAAAGGTTTGCCTCTCGCTGTGGGAATAGCTCGATATCTCCAGTGAAGGGAGATCCAGCGCTGAGAGGGGCGCGATCTGCGTGGCGTCCAGGCGTAGGGCTGGCCCGGCTGCGCGTGCTGTCAATTCCTGCTGCGACTGCACGGAAACTGGAGCTGGCTGCGGCTGCGCGGGAGGCAATGTCTGGGCCGAGATCTGTTCGGGAAATGGCCGGACCTGTGGCAGAGGTGCGGGCGTTGGCGCTGGCTGTCTGGATGGGCGCAGGATGGTCTGGCCGTCAGTCTCCCGGCCAGGAGAAGTGTTCTGCGCGCCTGTGAGCACGCGAAAGACAAAAGTTGTATCCTCGCCCAGACTGATCGTAGTGTTATCCGCGAGCTGCGCCAGTTGCATCTTTTGTTGATTGACCAGGATAAAGCTGGATTGAGAGACATTTTCAATCCGCCACGCGCCGTTTGCCTGGATGAGCCGGGCATGAAAGCGCGAAACTTTGGGATCATTTCTGATCGCGATATCGTTTGTCAGGTCACGGCCAAGCGTCGTGGCGGGTTTCTGGATTGGGAAGGTTTGTCCGGCCAGCGGCCCGCTCAGGAAGTGGAGCGAGGCGAGCGTTCCAGTTTCATCTGCTCTCATGCTCTCGTCTCCCGCGCCTGTTCCACGCGCGCCAGGCCCAGGCGCGGCTCGGTGGTGATATACAGCCCGTCGCTGGCTGTGTGAGGAGACGTTGACGAGCGCCAGAAGACCTTGTTATAGACATTGTACAGGGCCAGCGCCTTCGCCGCCTCGTCTTCTGACAGCTCTTTTGTCACCGCTGCCAGATCCAGGGAGCGCATCCCTTTGCCCGCGTCCAGTTGATCCTCCATACCAGAGACGACGAAGAGGAAGGCCTCATTCAGAGCCTCGCTATCGTCATGGTCGTGGTTGGTCAACACCTGAGCCTGCCAGAAGTAGGATTCCTTGCCGTTGTACTGAGCGTACAGGCCCGAAACGATGACCATCAGGCGCAGGTAGGCTGTGCGGTAGCTCTTCTCAAAGAACGTCATCGCCTCCTGCTCGCTCAACTCCCCGCGCACGATGCTCGCCAGGCTGGCCGCGCAGAGCAGGGCGCTATGGGTCGCGAGATGAACCCCGGTTGAGAGCAGCGGATCGATAAAGCAGGCCGCGTCTCCGATCAGAAAGTAGCCAGGTCCAGTCAGGCTGGCCGCTATATAGGAGTAATCCTGCTCGGTTTTCACGCTGGAAACCAGCTTGCCAGGCCGGACGAGATCGGCAATCAGCGGGCACTCGGCGATTGCATCGAGATAGATCTGCTCCAGCGAGCCGCCCTGCTGGCGTTTTTCCTTGAAGGCGCTTTTGTGGAGGACATAGCCCACGCTCGTGGTCTCATTGTGTAGCGGTATACCCCATAGCCAGCCATCCGGGACAGCTCCATTCATAATCGAACCTTCGGGCGCGAATGTGGCTCTTTCCGCGTCCTGCCAGTAGCCCCAGAGCGCGACATTCTGAAAGGCCTCGTGAAAGTGGCGGTTTTTCAGATAGCGTGTCGCCATCATGCCAGTGCGGCCAGAGGCATCGATCAGGTAATCAAAGGCAATCTCTCCGCTTGCGCTGCCGCCGACCACCTGTTCCCATGAAGCGCTGCGCGGCCTCTCGCCCTCGAATGACAGGCTGCGGATCGCCGTTCCTTCAAAGACCTGTACACCCCGGCTTTTCGCGTGCTCCAGCAGCAGGTGGTCGAATTCAGCTCGCGTGACCTGGAAGCTATACGGGTGGCGCAGGTGCTCAAATTCCAGCACCCATGAATCCTTGCCCCAGGAGAAATATCCCCCGTTTTTGCGCTGGAAGCCATAGGTTTCAATCGTATCGCGCGCGCCAATCAGATCCAGGATTTCCAGGCACGACGGCAAGAGCGACTCACCGATATGGTAACGCGGAAAGACATCGCGTTCCATCAACGTAACCTCCAGCCCTTCGCGGACCAGCATCGTAGCAACTGTTGAGCCTGCCGGCCCACCGCCAATGACAAGCACCTGAGTAGATGTATGCATATGTTCCTCCAGATCGAAACCACTCTTATGATAGCTTTTTTGCGAGAAATCTCGCTACTTTGCTGTTTGTAGTCTACCTTTCCAATGGCGCGAGCACATCCGTGAAATTCCGTATTGGGTGCTCGCAGCTCTCCAAAAAGAGGAGACTACGTAATATCACGTAGCAATAATTGCGCCTGCCGAAAGACATAAAAACTCGTTTTTCAGAGTATGCTTTGCAGCGGCTGCTTCCACAATGATAAGGAGGTGACATCTGGATGACATCTATCCTCTCTGGATGAGTCCACTTTGCCCACTATCAGGACGTGCTTGAAGGAGACATGTCCGCGGACAAACGTGCGTGTGTAGCAAACCTCTAGTGGGGAGAAGCGCAATGATTATCGATCCTGATTATGAACTGGAACCTCGCTATCAATCGGTTGTGACAACGCCTGATTGGTATCAGACAAACATACCCTGTCAGGTGGGTTGCCCGGCACACACGGACGTGGCCACGTATATCGGGCTGATCTCGCAGGCCCGCTTTGACGAGGCATATTTGCTCAACCGGAAGTCGAATATCGTGCCTGGCGTGCTTGGGCGCACCTGCGCGCGGCCCTGCGAGCCGGTCTGCCGGCGCAACAAGATCGACGGCAAGCCGGTGGCTATCTGCTGGCTCAAACGGGCCTGCGCCGATCACCGCGAGTTAAGGCATCGCGCTGTCGCGCCGCCGGTGACTCGGGAGAAGAAGGTGGCGATTGTGGGAGCTGGCTCAGCCGGCCTGGCCTGCGCGCGTGACCTGCGCGAGATGGGCTATCCTGTGACTATCTACGAGCAAGACGCGCTTGCCGGAGGTGTGATAGTCAACGGGATTCCGCTCTGGCGTTTGCCTCGTCACGTGACGTATGAAGAAACCAACGAGTATATGAGCGATCTCGGTGTCGAGGTCAGATATAACATCCGCGTGGGACGCGATGTGCAGGTCACAGATCTGCTTGACCAGTACGACGCGGTCTACCTGGCTGCCGGGTGCTACGTCTCCAATGATCTGACCGGGCCGGATAATAAGATCATTTCGGGCGCCGATCTCCAGGGAGTTGAGCACGGCATCGCCATGCTGGCCAGGGCCAATTTTGGCGAGCCAACCTATATCGGCGAACACGTCGTCGTCCTGGGCGGCGGCTTTACCGCCATGGACTGCTGCCGGACCTCCATTCGCTTTGGAGCCGAAAAGGTCTACGTGCTCTATCGCCGTTCAAAAGAAGAGATGGGTTCCGACGAGTACGAAGTCGACGAGGCCGAGCTGGAGCATATCGAATTCCAGTACCTTGTTTCCCCGCTGGAGGTGCTTAGCAAGGATGGGGTGCATGTCAGCGGGCTGCGCGTCATTCGCAACAAGCTGGGCAATCCCGACGCCAGTGGACGCAGGAGGCCTGTCCCCATCCCCGGCAGCGAGTATGTTATCCCGGCCGATACCATCATTCCGGCCTTTGGCCAGTATAGCGATTCCTCCTGGCTGCACCTGGATGAGTTTCAACTCCAGGTCAACAAGCGCACCGGCGTGCCCCTGGTCGATCACGTGACCTCCATGACCAGCCATGCAGGCCTCTTCGCGGGCGGCGATTACACCGAGGGATCGCGCAACCTCATCTCAGCCATTGGCGATGGGCGCGACGCCGCCATCTCGATCAACCGCTACCTGGGTGGCAAAGAGCGTCCAGCCGCGATCCCCGAAGAGATCGAACTGCCCGATTTCCGCCGCGGCATGGTCGATGACTACGAATCCATCGGATTCGAACTGATTCCCGCCCTGCCGCTGGACGAGCGTTATAGCAACACGCGCGAAACCGAGACTGGCTATACCGCCGAAGAGGCTGTAGAACAGGCGCGGCGCTGTTTACAGTGCCAGCTCAACATCATGATCGACCCCTCGATCTGCATCCTCTGTTCGGGCTGCGTAGACATCTGTCCCTATGACTGTATCAGCATGGAGGGTCTGACGCGCGTCGTTACAGGAGATCCGCTGCACCAGGCCGCACAACAGTGGCCTGGTAGCGCTGATATGATTATCGATGAAGAGAAATGTATTCGCTGTGGCCTGTGCATCGTGCGCTGTCCCACCGACGCCATCTCGATGGTCCAGTTCCAGGTCTCCAGCCCCAACGACCGTTGGAGTGTTTCCAAGATTCCTATGCTTGACACCCGCTAGAATTGGCTGTGTGGTAATTTTTGGAACCTTGCGCTGCCTGGCTCGTGTGTGGAGTCATGGCTGAAGAGTTCAGCGTTTCGCCGGCAAGGCTTCCGCCTGTGACTGTCACGCTGACGCCCTCCATATACTGGTTGAATGCCTGGCCGTTGGGTGCCGCGGCTATTGGAACAACAGTGACTGCCTGGTTGCAGGTAATAGAGATTGAGATGTAATCGCCCGTCATGTAGCCCTGATCCGTATTTGCCCACCATGTCGCGTGCATGGCTTTGCTCACCGTCTCAGGCTTACTCCAGGTCGCGCCACCATTGGTGGAACTTGCCACGCCTACGTAGATCTGGCAGCTTGAAGACGTGCAGCCCGCGTTTGGCCAGTAATAGTAGGTGACGGCCAGGTGAGCGCTGCTGCCAGACGTGGTGCTGTCAACCGCGATCGCCCCGGTGATGTGCTCGACGCCACTGCCAATGGGATCAAGCGGGATGCGCTGGAGGGGCGTCCAGGTCAAGCCATCGGTTGTGGTGGTCAGAACAAGATCATCGGTTGGACAATTTGGCTCGAAGTAGCAGCCAGCCCAGGTGAGATAGACCTTGCCAGCTTTATCGATTTCCGCCGAGGGCAGAGAGCCGCCACGATAGAAAGCCGACGCGAAGGAGTACGTGGAGGGAGAGATCTTGACCTCGTCGGTCCAGCTTGCTCCGCCGTTCGTTGACCTGTAGGAATAGATGCTCTCGGCACCTGTCGTCAGGTCATAGCCGTAGATAGGCACGATCACATTGCCGCCCGGCTGCACCAGGGGCTGTCCACCCAGAGCCGAGAAGGACTGCGTAGCCGGGCTCTGCGGCGTTGACCAGCTTAGTCCTCCGTCATTGGAATAGTTCATCAGAATACGTCCGTGATTGGAGGAGTCGTCCCATTCCTCGTAGCAGCGGCCATAGAATGGGCTCGCGGAATGCTCATCGCAGACAATCCAGTCCTTGTCAAAGTTATTGCTTGCGCCGCTCGCGCTTACCACAATTGGTGTGCTCCAATGGAGAGCATCCGAGGAGCGACTGACCACTACCGCGGTACTGCCATTGACCCCATCGAAGGTCGTCTGAGCGGCCAGCGCGGAGATGAGCCAGGTATGGTGGGCAGCGTCATAAGCCACCGCTGAATCGCTGACGCGGGCATACGATCCGCCATTATAGATGGTAATACCTGGCAAAGTCCCGCCTTTCCAGGTCAGGCCAGAATTGAAAGATGTCACCCAATCGATGCCAGAAGCGCCGCCGCCAAGATCAAAGCGCCCGCTCTGAAAGGCCGAGACCACAGTTGAGCCAAAAGAGAAGGTATCTGGCTCGACCTGTGTCTGATGTTGAGAAGTACTGTTTGTGTATTGATCGGAACTCACGTTTTGAATCACAGAAAGCGTGCTCTGCGCGTGCGCCTGTTGAGTCTGGCGCAAGGTCCAGATGCCAAACCCCGTTGCTGCGAGCAAAGGTACCAGAAAAAGGAGAGTCGCCACATACTTGCGGCGCCCAGAAAAGATTGACATATTTTCTCCATTTCTTTCAAACATAATTCGGGGCATCGTTCACAAAAATCACAGATGATCCCCTGCATTTAAAATATCGCTGCTGGCTCCCTTTATGTGACATATCATGCAGGAATGCTGGTACTATCGGGGGAGAGACAGTACAAATATAACTCTACAATAGTAATGGCCTGGTGAAGAAGCAGCCACAGGGAAACCTGGTGCTGTATGCGCAAAGCACGCGCATACAGGGAGAGCAATATAGGAGAAGTTTTGCCTTGCCATCTCTGCTATACTATTGCTCTGTACAATTTAGGGACGAAAAATGGAGAGATGCCAGCGCGCGGAAGTTTGATGCGGCTGGCACTGTTCTGGCGCTATCAGAGGGAGCATAGATCAGAATGGCTCAAGAATATATCGAGATCCGTGGTGCCCGCGAGAACAATCTCAAGAATGTTTCGCTGAGGCTGCCCAAGCGTAAAGTTATCATTTTTACCGGCGTGTCGGGTTCAGGTAAGTCTTCTATTGTGTTTGATACGATTGCCAATGAAGCGCAGCGACTATTGTTTGAGAATTTTAGCATGTTTGTGCGCAACTTTCTGCCACGTTATCCTCAGCCCGATGCCGATGCGATTGAAAATCTGAGTATGGCGGTGCTCGTCGACCAGAAACGCCTGGGCGGTGGATCGCACTCGACGGTGGGGACGGTCACTGACATCGCGCCGCTGCTGCGCCTGCTCTTTTCGCGGCTCGGTCAGCCGCATGTGGGCTATGCAAATGTCTTTTCCTTCAACGACCCTCAGGGCATGTGCCTGGAGTGCAACGGCCTTGGCCGCAAGATCGGCGTTGACCCGGAGGCATTGATCGACAAAACAAAGTCCCTGAACGAAGGTGCCGTCATCGCGCCCGGACTGGCCGGGTGGGAGCGCGACCTTTACCTGCGTTCCGGTCTTTTTGACAACGACAAGAAGCTGGCTGATTACACATCAGAAGAATTGGATTTGCTGTTCAACAGCGGGCCGCGTAAATACAAACTGGCGATAGGCAACCAGGAGATGAATGCCACGTATGAAGGCTTAATTTTCAAATTTAACCGTAAATTTATCGCCAGAGATATTCAAACCCTCTCCGAGCGTACCCGGCGCCAGGTTGAGCCTTTTCTGAAACCTGGTCCCTGCCCGCTCTGCAAGGGCGCCCGGCTCAATCAGGCCGCGCTGAACTGCAAGGTCAATGGGTACAACATTGCTGAACTGTCGGCCATGGAAGTTGATGAGCTGGTAGAGGTGGCGAAGACACTTGAAGATCCAGCGGCAGCGCCGCTTATTCGCACGTTGACCGAACGGCTCCAGCATCTGGTCGATATCGGCCTGGAGTACCTGAGCCTGGACAGGCCAACCGACACGCTGTCCGGGGGCGAATCGCAGCGGGTCAAGATGGTCAAGCACCTCAATGGCAGCCTCGTCGATGTCATGTACATTTTCGACGAACCAAGCGTTGGACTGCATCCACGCGATGTTTACCGTTTGAACGAACTGCTGGAGAAATTGCGCGATAAAGGTAACACCGTGATTGTGGTGGAGCATGATCCTGATGTGATCAAAGCCGCCGATTACCTGGTAGACATGGGACCATACGCTGGCAGCGAGGGTGGCCGGATTGTGTACGAGGGTAGTTACTCTGGCCTGCTCGCAGCCGATACCCTCACAGGCAATCATTTGCTGCACACCAGGCCGCTCAAGGAGATCTTCAGGCAGGCTACTGGAGCATTGCCGATTGTGCGAGCCACGGTCAACAACCTGAAGGATGTCAGCGTGGACATTCCCACCGGGATTTTAACTGTAATCACCGGCGTGGCAGGCTCGGGCAAGAGTTCGCTGATCAATGAAGCTTTCCTCAGTCAGCACCGGGAGGCAGTCGTGATTGACCAATCTTCCCTGAGCACATCCAGTCGTTCCAATCCCGCGACCTATACCGGCATCATGGATGACGTGCGCAAGGCCTTCGCGGCAGCCAACAATGCCGATGCCGGTCTGTTTAGTTTTAACTCCAAAGGTGCCTGCCCCAACTGTCAGGGCCTTGGCGTCACCTATACCGACCTTGGCTTCCTTGAGGGAGTCAAGTTGCCCTGTGAAGTGTGCGGTGGCAAGCGTTTTAAGGACGAAGTGCTGGCTTATACCTTGAACGGGAAATCTATCGCGGATGTTTTGAGCATGACCATTCATCACGCGCTGGAGTTTTTGCAGATCAAAGAAGTGCAGCCCAAACTCCAGGCTCTGAGCGATGTGGGCCTGGACTACCTGACCCTTGGTCAGCCCCTGAGCACCCTTTCTGGTGGCGAATGCCAGCGCATTAAACTGGCCAGTGAACTCCACAAGCGCGGCAGCATCTACGTCATGGACGAGCCGACCACCGGCCTGCACCTCTCCGATATTGGTCGCCTGCTCACCATCATGAACCGGCTGGTCGATGGCGGCAACACCGTGATCGTGATTGAGCACCACCTGGATGTGATTCGCAATGCCGACTGGATTATCGATATGGGTCCAGAAGGCGGCAACAAAGGCGGCCAGGTCATCTTCGAGGGCACACCACGAGCCCTGCTTGACGCGAAACAGTCGCTCACAAGCCGCTACCTGTAATCCTGGTTGCCTGTACCCGAATTAGCTGATAATGCGTTCCCTGCGGCAGAGAGAGCGGATATCGCAGCTCTTGCAGATTGCCTGTGCTGGTGGTTCCAGGACAGTGAATTGCTGCTGCTGAATCTGCGTGATGGTCTGGTGGAGGGTATGTTCCAATTGCTGGAGATCATCCGGGCGATAGGGAATCTCCACCAGCGCCTCCGAGATCTGCTCCTCGGCGGTCCAGTAGAGCGAGAGGCGCGGCGGGACCGTCTCGCGCTGCCTCCTGCCCAGCGCGGAAGCGTAGAAGTAGAGTTGCTGTTGATACAGGCTGAACCAGGGCGAATCCTCGGAGCGGAGCGCGTTGGTTTTGAAATCGAGGATCTCCAGCCCGGCTGTATCCTCGATGAGCGCAAATGCAAAATGTACATCTGTTCTACTGGCGTTTGCAAAAGCAAGTAAGCGCTTTTCTCCTTATTTACAGGTTATGAAGAATACGTGGATAGCCTGGGGGATCGGAGCGAGTTCAATGGGGCTGTCCTGGTTGTATTCCATTTTCTCCATCAACTTTTTTGATACAAATTTTCTACTTTTGACGTGATTTTGTATATCTTCAGGCGCAATAGCGTGAATTTTAGTGAAAAATCTTGACACTTGAACAACTTATAAGTTATAGTAACCATAGAAGTGTGGAATTGTAACAGATTCAGAATATTCCCAAATTCTTCTGGATAAGCGTGACATCTGAGGATGTGCATAGTAAGACAATGACAACTTCAAAGGCTACTCAGCGGTCCCTGTTTGCTGACAAGCAAAATAAGAGATGTATCACCTCTGTACCCTGGCGGTACAGAGGTAAAGGGCGTTTGACAGATGCCTGGATAGGAAAGAGGTATGGCTGGAGGTAGTTACCGCATTCTGCATGCCTCCGAGGCGGCAGTACAACCGATACCACAATACCTTAGCCTTAATTATGCCGATCTTTTCAAAATTCAACGCGTGATCAATCCTTTTCCCCTGCGTCCCATCAGCTTTTCCCGTCTGACCTCGTATCTGGAGTGTCCCAATTGCGCGCTTGAGCAGCAGCGCAGGCGTGGGAAGCGCGAACCTCGCCACTTCACCACTGTTCACCAGGCCAGCCTCTTCGCTGCCAGAGAGCCAGATCCGCGCCTGGTGGGTACGCTGTTGCACGCGGTAGTAGACCTCCTGCACGATCCACAGGGTCCGCTGGAGGTTGAGCAGCAGGCATCGCTGCTCGTAGAACCTGTTGTGCTGACAAGATTCATTCGATATGAGTTGCTGGACGCGCTGCGCGAGGCGGGAAAACTCAAGCTGGCGATGTTTTTTGACGAGATCGCGGACTGCGAGGAGCTGCTGCGCTCGGTGGTGTTGCACCCGATGCTCAGTTATCAACGGGAGCTAAGGTGTACAGGCTCAACGGTTTTCGCGGCCTCCGAGCGTTTCCAGTTCAAGCTGCTGTCGACAGGCAAGACCTTTACCGACCATCGCGATTGGGGAGGGTATGTCGGGCTGGTAGGCGAGTTTGACCAGATTCGCCTGCATAACCGTGGGGATATCCGTGGCAGGCCGGCGATTATGGAATTTAAGAAGGGTCTGGGCAAGAAGCGCAGTTGGGATAAATGGGGGCAGGCGCTGGAGTCCGAATTTGGAGCCTCTGTGAAGTCTGCTCAAAGCGATGACCTGCTGGAGCCGGGCCTGGCCCACGCTTTCCAGTTGATGGTCTATTGGCTGGCCTTCCAGACGCGCTGGGATGTCATGGGCCGGGTGTTATCCGCCAGGGGCCAGATCGACGAGCTGGCAATGTCGCTCTACCAGGAACTGGATCTGATCATCTACAACTTGCACGATGGTTGTCAATATCAGCTTGTGCCTACCGACTTCGAGGCGGCTTTGCTGGCAGTAACAAACTGTATCTTTTACGCCAACTGGGCCATGAAAAGCGGCTACGCCTGGCAGTCGCCCGAGCACGATTGCGGCAAAACCCCCCTTTTAAGCGACGTGCCCAATCCCCAGGTGCAGGTTGGCACCAGTACTATCTCCGCCGAGGCATGCTACGAACTGGCCAGAGAGGCCTTCCAGCGTTTTAGTGCCACAGTGTGCTGGTGTAAGCTCTTCCCCATAGAAGAGCCCCTCCATTGACCATTGGACAACTCGATGCAGCCAGATGCGCGTGGTCTTAGTGGTGATGTTTGTGGTAACGCAAAGAAAGCCATAGGTCCAGGACAGAATCAGCAGGCAAAATATTCAGGATGGAAGAGGTGTAAGGTGTCCGCTGCCAGCTTCTCGGTCAGTTCTTCTTCTACCCAGGGATAGAGTTCGGGATGTTCATAGAAGACGACGGGCATATCGTGTTCTTGTTCGTAGACCAGGTAGTCTTCCCAGGTCTGACCTATTTTGAGCGCCTGCTCGCTTAAGAGCGCGTGGGCCAGTGTTGCCTCGATTAACAGACCGCCGTGGTCCGCGGTCTCGACCCAGAAGATCCCTTCAGCCAGTTCTTGCATTGTGTTTGCGCTCCCCCAGGGGGTTAACATCCTCTCCATAAACGCTCTATTCTGGCACAACGGTAGCCCGTACCGTTGTGCCTGCACGGCTCAATTTACTGGTGTGGCTTATAATGTACCATATTTATTGGGATTTTTGGAGTGCTTTTGGGGCCAAAAGGCCCCTGTTGGAAAATTTTCCTTTCTGCCCTTGTAGCACGTATTGCCAACATGTTTAGTTCTTTTTCAAAAGGTTTTCTTTTGTACTTCTGGTACCGGTCACTTGACGGCTTTTCTCGGTACATGCTACGATGCAAATGTGCTTTTATGACTCATTTCTCTCTGCATACAATTGGCTCAATGCGATATCGATGTTCCATGGATGGAGGGTAAAAGATATGGCGCTGGTTTCTTTATACTGCGCTGTTTGTGGCATGGCCAATCCCCCGCAAAATCGTTTATGCGCACGATGTGCGACGACTTTGCCAGTACTTTCTTCTCGCGTCTTTTCTGGTGACCCGGAACAGCAGACTCATACTCGCACAGGGATGATTATCCCGAATACGTTGCTGAAACAACGTTATCTGATTGTGGAACGCCTGGGCAGAGGAGGAATGGGAGCGGTGTATAAAGCGGTCGATATCGAGCTGGGCAATGCTTTGCGCGCGGTGAAAGAGATGAATATGACCTGTCTGAAACCAGACGATATGACCAATTTTTCAGAGGCTTTTAAGCAGGAGGCCTTGCTCCTGGCCACGCTCCAACATCACCACTTGCCGCGGATCTACGATCACTTTCACGAACATGGCCGCTGGTACCTGGTAATGGATTACATCGATGGATCCAATCTGGAAGATTATCTCAAGCTGAAAGGCGGGGCTTTGCCTTTGCTGGAGGCGCTGGGAATTGGGATGCAGCTCTGTACGGTGCTGGATTATCTACACACGCACGAGCCGACGATTGTCTTTCGGGACCTCAAGCCGAGCAATGTGATGCGCGCGAAAGATGGCCATCTCTACCTGATCGATTTTGGCATTGCGCGGATCTTTAAAAGCGGGCAGGCCAGGGATACCAATGTGTTTATTTCTTATGGATATACCGCGCCGGAACAGTATGGTCTGTTTCAGACCACGCCCCAGGCGGATATCTATAGCCTGGGGGCGACTCTGCACCAGTTAATTTCTGGCGCTGATCCCGGTAAGATGCCCCTGCCCTGGGCTTTTGCGCCTCTGCGCTTATCCGCGTCCGTCAGAGCGACGGGCCTTGGCCATCTGATTATGTATATGCTGGACGCGAACCCCGCTAAGAGGCCAGATAGCGCCGCGCGGGTGAAGCAGGAGCTACAACGCGTCTCAATGGGGCACACCCCTTCTGGTGTTCCAGTAACGTCATTTCACGCCAGCATCCAGCCGGACGCGCCGCACGCCGTTGGGGCGCGAGCTCTGTCATCATCACAGATCTTGCCGGCGCTTTCGGCGCCGCAGCAAGCCGCACGACAGCAACAGATGTTCTCAGCTTCCAGTCCAGCGAGGAACGCGCCAGCGCTGGGAACGGTGCTCAGCCGCTACCACGGCCATAGCTCACATGTGCTTGGGCTCTCCTGGTCACCGGATGGTAGGCGCGTGGTCTCTGCGGGCTCCGATCACACAGTGCAGACCTGGGAGGCGAACTCTGGCAAACAACTGCTGATCTACCACAACCATACCTTCGTGGTCCAGACGGTCGCGTGGTCGCCCGATGGCCAGTATATTGCATCTGCTGGCGACACCAATACGGTACAGGTCTGGAACGCCAACACGGGCGAGCATATTTTTTCGTACCAGGGCCACGCTGGCTACGTCACGATGTTAGCCTGGTCACCGGACAGCAGCGTCCTGGCCTCTGGTGGCTCCGATAAAACTATTCAGATCTGGCAGCCCACGAATGGCCGGCGCCGCCTGACCTATCGCGGGCATAACGGGTCGCTTTCCGCGCTGGCCTGGTCACCGGACGGCACGACGGTTTTCTCGATCTGTCGTCCCCAGGAGCGCAATAAGCGCGGCGAGCCTGTGTATAGAACCGCGATAGCTGTGTGGGACACCACTACAGGCAGAGATCTTGGCCCGTCCACGCCTGAGGCGCTTGCTATGTCTACCCTGACTGCGGTGGCCTGGTCGCCCGATGGAAGATATATCGCGCTGGGGGGCAGTGATGCCTGTGTGCACGTGTATCGTTGGGAATGGGGCTTCAAAATAGAGCCTTTTGCTTTCCGGGACCACACCCGGCATATCCGTTCCATAGCCTGGTCGCCGGATGGGAAACGCATCGCCTCTGGCAGCGATGACTCATGCGTCCTGGTCTGGGACGCGTTGAGCGGCTCAAATGTGGATATCTATCGCGGCACAACCGCCATCCACGCCGTGGCCTGGTCGCCGGATAGCCAGCGCCTGGCCGCATCACTTGATGGCAAGACCGTGCAGGTGTGGCAAGCCGAGTAAAGCATGCAATGAAAGTGAAGCCCAATCTCGCGAAGGTGGCGCAACCCATACTATCCTGCGTATGGGTAGGTGGTGGAGCATGCAGACACGGCTCCAGCCCGGCGGCGTGCAGTAGGAGACGCCGCTTTCTCCACGGGATCGGGCAGGATTCACAAAGCAGAGTATACCAGCCAGCCAGGGGAAGTGGTTAGGCTTTTGGTAGGCTTTTGGCCACATTTCTCAGTTTTTTCTCAGTAATGGCCAATTTCTTTGCTTTGTCCCTGCTTTTTATGAAATTTCTCTGCTGGCGTGTAACATCTCCAGGGCGAACTCGCGGATAGTTTCTAACAGTGACAGGCGCGGCTCCTGTTCGCCCTGGTCGATGCGCTGGACCAGGTTCTGGTCAATCAGTGCGGTGATGACGTCGAGGGTGGGAAGTGAAAGATTGTCAGTGGGGTAGCAAAGCGCCTCAACTGCCGCGAGCTGGCACCCATTGACGAAAACGGCCATGCGCTGGAAGAGCATCTGCTCATCCGCTGAGAGCAGCTTATAGCTCCAGGCAATAGCATTGTGCTGTGGGGACCTGATGGCAACTGCCTGAATCCAGTGCGGGCTCTGGTCTGCAGGCCAGGCCACCAGAGCCTATTGAGCGTTGGGAGTAAAGCGTTCCAGGCCGAAGGGTTGAATGATAGCAGGCGTCTGACCGCTGGTCAGGAGTTTGGCGAGAGACTGGCCAGTGATCGCGCTGGTTTCAAAGCCGATGCCGCTGTGACCGGTGGCCAGGACCACGTTTTCCCAGCCAGGTGCGCGTCCCAGAATGGGCCGACCGTCCGCGGACCAGGGGCGCAGACCTGCCCATGTGCGCGCGATGGGAGTCTCGGCCAGGGTCGGCGCGAGCTGGATGGCGCTCGCGAGCAGTTGAGAGATGCCGCCCGCGGTATTTTGCTTGTCAAACCCCACATATTCAACGGTCGCGCCCACAAAGATGGTCTCATCAGGCTTCGGAATCAGGTACACGTGCTCGTCAAAGAGAATATGCTGTAGCGGTGTTGCCAGTTGCTTGAGGGCCAGGATCTGGCCGCGCGCCGGTTGGACGGGAATAGTTAACTGGAGCCATGCGCCAGGCATGGTTGACCAGGCTCCGGCAGCGATTACCAGTTGTGCGCAGGAGATTGTTTCGCCTGTAGCCGTGCGCAAGCCCAGCACACGTGAACCAGAACGTTCCAGTCCCGTAACTTCAGTATGTTCAAGAAAGCGCGCGCCAAGGCGGCGGGCCGCGCCAGCGTATGTCCTGGTGACTCCAGCGGCCTTGATGCTTCCTTCTTGCTCGGCATAGACAGCGCCCTCGATTGTGCCGGACAGAGCCGGTTCGCGCAGGCGCGCCTCATCTCCTGTCAGCCAGGCCAGTTGCCAGCCCAGCGTTTCCCAGAAGCCCATCTGCTCGCGCAGGCGCGCGGCTTCTTGCGCGCTGCTCGCAGTGCGCAGTGAGCCCCGGCGGCGATATTCCATGCTTGTGCCACTTAACTCTTCCAGTTCGGGCATTAATTGCAGAATCAAGGCCCGACTGGCCATAATCAGGTCAGTAAACGCACCAGGGCTTTCCAGCGCGCCCAGCGGCGAAAGCAGGCCAGCAGCCGCACTGGAAGACTCAGCGGCAATTTCCGCGCGTTCGAGGACCAGCACCTCGGCTCCCGTTTTGCGCAGAAAATAAGCCAGCGCGGACCCGATGACTCCGCCACCAATAATTGCGACATCGGTTGTGTGGTGTGTATTCATGAGTATAGGATAAGCCGTGCACATACCCGGCTGTCAAGCAGCCACGCCAGCATTCAGCTTTCGCAGTATCTGCCATTCAACTCATGAGACTTGACAAAAATCCTCTTCTTTGGGTATAGTTGTATAGATATCTTCAAGATATTACTTCTATACCTTACTTTCGTTTCACTGCTCAATGAAGAGTTTGATCGAAATCCACGTTGCTTCCCCTCATTGAGTACTGGAGCCATTTGTTGCCCTGAGAACGTCAAATGAAGAAGGATAGACCCGGTGCTGGCCTGCACCAGGTGTAGTACACGCAGAAAGGAGGGGAAAGACACAATCATTTGAGCGCGCCCGCAAATACTCTTAGCGACCATTTTGTTTGGTCTGTCCTGACTACCGGACGGCCCGTCATCGTCATGAGTATGGTAATGCATTGTGTGTAAGAATACACTTAGGAGGAAAGCATTGGACGCTCAATCCAGGCGGTTCAGCCGCCGCCATCTGCTTAAAAAAGGCGCCATTAGCATAGTCTCTGCTACAACTGTTGCAAGTGCCCTTGAAACCCTGGCGTTTATCCCTCAACGTGTAGCACTGGCAGCCCCTGCCAGCACCAATTTGCCTGAGATCCAGTTCGATCTGGGGAACTTTATCCCTCCCGCGCAGACGTTTAATGACGGTGGCGGCAGCGTGCTCCTGCGCTTCGGCCCGGTGTACACGCTCTTTTTGACCATGAAGCTGACGCGTTTCCCCACTCTGACCGACTACCAGAGTTTGAATGACGCGCTGGCGCGGATCGAGTCAGTTTATCCGTTCAGTCCGAGCGGGGTGTTTACCATCATCTCCTACGGTTTGCCGTATTTCAGGCGACTGCCATCAAGTCTGGTTCAGGCGCATATGCCGCGCCTGCTCAAAGACCAATCGCGCTTCGCGTTGGAGGAGGCGCTGGCGAGTCCAACTGATGTCGCGCCCCAGAACCCCGCTATTCAGAAGCAGACCTTTAACGTTCCGGTGGCGATTGAGACCAATGACGTGCTGATTACCCTGCGCAGCGACAAGCTGAGTAACACGCAGGATGTCGCCAACTGGTTGCAGGGCAGCAATAGTCTCGCGGGCTTTGGTTTGCCTTCGCCGCCTTTTAATGGTCTTTTTACCTTCACCTCCTCGCGTGTGATGTTTCAACAGATTGGCTTGCCGCGCAAAGTTGCCAATCAATTCAATCTCTCCTTTGCCAGCAAAGTGAATCCCGATTCGCCCATGTGGATGGGGTTTGCCGATCAACAGGTCGATGGCAGCGGCCCGGCCTCTATTGTCACCTTCCAGGGCAACTCCTCCGCGCAGTTTGCGAGCCTGCCGGATGGCTACTTCACCAATGGTTCTATCCAGCATCTTTCCCATGTGATCCAGGACCTCGGCCAGTTTTATGCCAGTGATGAACCTTTCACCGAACGCGTGCAGTATATGTTCCGCTCGGACCCCATTCCTTCGCTGGGTAACACTGATCAGTTTACCAATGGTGGTGGCCCATCCTACTTTGACAATAACGCCAATACGTTTTTGAAGTTTCAAAGTCAGGGTACGACCGAGGCCATTCAGACGGCAGCCAATCCGAACAAGGTCAATGATCCCGAACCGGATGGCAGCGGGCGCACGCCGCGCATGGGACATCTGCCGGCCTTGCAGCAGTCCTCGCGCGCTGCGGACGGCACCCCCATCCATATTCGTATGGATGGACCAGGTTTTGACAACCTGGACGTGCCGGGTGGCTCAAACCAGCCCAAACTCCAATTCACCGTTTTTGTGCCCACTGCTGACTTTTTCGCCACCATGCGCGCGAATCAGGCAGCTCTCAGATTCCAGGCTTTTGAGCAGGGCCGTGGAGGTAGCACCACTGGCACTGTGGACTCCGACGACAACGGCCTGGAACGCTTCCTGACCGCGACCCGGCGCCAGAATTTCCTGGTTCCCCCGCGAAGCCGCCGCGCTTTTCCCTTACGCGAATTCCTTCCCTGAGCGCATTGTGTCTACCCCATGTCTGTAGAGCCCGGCGTTTATAGTCAGCGAGAAAGGCCAGGAGTAAATCACTCCCGGCCTTTCTCGTGCCTCCGGGGTTGCAGCAGCCATAAAAAAATTATGAGCCGGGTAAACGACGCCACTATCTATCATAAGTGGGGGTAACTACTCAGGACTCCTCGCCAGGGGATTTGAATAGTGACGAGTGGGTGAAATCGATATGCATTTGGCCTTGACAATGTCTTCGTTTATCTGTTATATGATATATGACTCATATGTCATATATTGTTGGCGTTTTGTGCAGGCTGGCAGCCTGATCCAGGATAGATCTTTTCCTGCGTGTTGATGCCGGCCTGTGAACCAGGCGCGCGGAAGTGCCTGGAGGAAGGAAACATGGATGTTTTGTGTGCTGCGACCGTTTGCTTTCACAGACCCCACTTTTTAGCCTGTCTCTTCTTACTCATCGTTGAGTGGTGTTTGCGTCTATTCAAGAATGATAGACGCCTCCTGACCTACCCATGAGAGGGGGCTTATATGGCCAAGTTTTTCCGTTGCCTTGTTCCATTGACTCTGGCCTTGCTTTGTTCATTTCTGTTGACGTTCCCATTTCTCCAGCGCGCTCATGCCAGCAGTGGTACGTTTACCCAGTACACCTACAATGGGTCTGCCGGCAGTCGTCCTTACTATGTGTACACGCCTGCGAACTACCAGGCGGGTACAGTTGTGCCATTGATCGTCATGTTGCACGGGTGCACACAGACGCCAACTGATTTTGCCAATGGTACGCAGATGAATGCCCTGGCGGATCAGGATCAGTTTATTGTGGTCTATCCCCAGCAGACCAGCACCTATAACTCACTCTCGTGCTGGAACTGGTTCCAGACCGCCGACCAGGCGCGAGGCAGCGGTGAGCCTGCTATCATTGCGGGCATTGTCCAGACGGTTGAGCAAACGACCTCGCAATGGACAATCGATACCAACCGGGTGTATGTCGCGGGAATGTCAGCGGGCGCGGCGATGGCGGTCATTATGGGCGCCACGTATCCCGATATTTTCGCTGCAATCGGCGTGCATTCGGGGTTGGAGTATCAGGCCGCGACTTCGCAGACAGCAGCCACCACTGCCCAATCGCAGGGCGGACCCAATCCAACCACGCAAGGGCAGGCTGCTTACAACGCCATGGGCAGCGCGGCTCGCGTCGTTCCGACCATTGATTTTCAGGGCCAGAGCGACTACACCGTCTATCCTGTCAATGGCGACCAGGTGATTGAGCAGTGGATGCAGACGGACCATCTTGCTTCCCAGAATACCTACAACGCCAGCTTTAGCAGTCCCGCGAGCACTACCAATGGGCAGGTTTCTGGTGGATACGCGTATACTACCCAGACCTGGAACAACACCAGTGGAACCGAAATCGAGGAGTACTGGAAAATCAGCAGCATGGGACATGCCTGGTCTGGCGGCAGCAGCAGCGGCTCGTACACTGATCCGAAAGGGCCGAGCGCCACGAACGCCATGTACACCTTCTTTATGAACCACCCCATGCGTCAAGGAAGCGTGACGCCAACCCCAGGAACGACACCAACGGCCACGCCCACATCTACACAGACACCGACGCCTACCCCCACACCGAATGGCGCGGGTTGTCGGGTGCACTATAGCGTGGTCAGCCAGTGGCCAGGTGCCTTCCAGGGCGGTTTCACCATCACAAATACAGGCACAGCAGCCATCAACGGCTGGACGCTCCGCTTCTCTTTCGCTAACGGACAGACAGTTACTCAGGGTTGGAACGGCAATTTCTCGCAAGCAGGCAGCGCGGTAACAGTCACGAACACCAGCGTCAATGGTTCCATCCCTGCTGGCGGCTCACCAGCCGTAGAACCCGGCTTCCAGGCCACGTGGAGCGGCACCAATTCTTCACCAACTGCGTTCACACTCAACGGAACGGCCTGTAGCCTTGTCTAAGGGGGACTGTTAGATGATTTTAGCGCGTTATCCTCGATAAGATGTGAACGCGAATCCTGAATTTGCCAACAAAGGCAATCTCAATGAGCGCGAACTCAAGCCGTTTTGAGCGGGACTGTTAAGGGCGCCGCCCTT
>DASVMX010000705.1:0-13949 GCA_036384215.1 Ktedonobacteraceae bacterium
GATAAGAGGAGATTGCTCAGGGCACAGAGCCAGATGTGTCCTGAGCAATCTTTTTTGCCTGAAAAGGTTAGCCGCGAATGAAAGCGAGCACCTCGTCGCGCTTTGCTTCCATCAGGTTCTTCGTGCGAGCTTCGATGTTCAGGCGCAGGAGCGGTTCGGTGTTTGAGGGGCGGACGTTGAACCACCAGTCGCCGAAGTCGAAGGTGACGCCATCCAGGTGGTCAACCGACTGAGCGCTTTTGCCGAAGTGTTCTTCCAGCGCGGCCAGTTTGGAGGCGGTGTCGCTGACGGTGCTGTTGTATTCGCCGCTGCGCACCCAATGGTCCAGCGGTTGGAGCATCTGAGAGAGCGGTTTGCCGCCGATGGAGACCAGCTCCAGGGTCATCAGAAAGGCGATCAGGCCGGAGTCGGCGTACCAGTTGTCGCGGAAGTAGAAGTGGCCGGAGTGTTCGCCGCCAAAGATGGCGTTGTGGGTGCGCATGTCAGCTTTGATGTAGGAGTGACCGACGCGCGTGCGGAAGGATTTGCCGCCAAGTTTCTCTACCAGTTCCGGCACGCTTTTGGAGACGATCAGGTTATAGAGGATGGTCGAGCCGGGATGTTTTTGCAGCAGGCTGTTGGAGGCGATGGCTGTGACCATCGAGCCGTCAACGATATCGCCGTGTTCGTCGACCGGGAACATGCGATCGGCATCTCCGTCGAAGGCTGCGCCCAGGTCTGCGCCGGTTTCGCGGACCTTTTTTTGCAGATCTTCCATGTTTTCCGGCTCAATCGGACTGGCCGGGTGATGGGGAAAGCTGCCGTCGAGTTCGAAGTAGAGCGGGATCAGGGTGCAGGGCAGCTTCTCAAAGACCCTGGGCATGGCCATACCCGCCATGCCGTTGCCCGCATCGATGATGACTTTCAGTGGTTTGATCTTGCTGACATCGATAAACGAGAGCGCGTGCTCAACGTAGGCATCGAGGACATCGCGGTTGGTGACCTCGCCTCTGCGCGTGGGCGTGGGGAAGTCGCCGCTGATTGCCAGGTCGCGAATAGCGGCCAGGCCGGTCTCCTTGCTGACCGGGAAGGCCTGCGCACGGCAGAACTTCATGCCATTGTATTTGCCGGGATTGTGCGAGGCCGTGACCATCACGCCCGCGGAGTAGTTATACTTGCCCACGGCGAAGTAGAGTTCATCGGTTGTGGTCAGGCCCAGGTCGATGACGTTGACTCCCTGGTCGCTGAGGCCGCGGATCAGCGCGGCGGCGATCTGGGGCGAGGAGAGGCGCATGTCGCGCCCCACGGCGATATCTGGTACCTGGAGGTGGGCTGCTGCGGCGCGTCCAATCAGATACGCAATCTCATCGGTCAGTTTCTCGCCGTAGATGCCGCGAATGTCGTATGAGCTAAAGATGTTTGGATCAATCTGAACGTGTGAAGTACTCATCAGCGTGAAAAACCCCTTCTAAGTTTCCAGATCTCCAGGAGAACCCAGGGATCTCCTGAGCTGCGCGGATCAAAAATCTGTCCAACTTCAGTAAAGCCGGCTCTGGCAAAGGCCTTGCGCGCCGGGGCGTTGGCCATGGCTGTTTCGGCATAAAGACGCGCGAAACCTGCTGGCCTGAAAAGGTACTGCACCAGCGTGCGGATGGCCTCGGCTCCATAGCCTTTGCCCCAGCGTGTTTTATCGCCGATGCCCAGGCCCACTTCAGCCTGGCCGGCGCGCGGGTCTATATTAAAATACGTAATGGTGCCAATGGGCGTGTGCAGTTCGTCTTCGATGATAAACCAGTACTGTCGGCCATTGCCGCGCACATAGTTGCGCTCGAAGGTGGGCAGGAAGTCCTTCATGGTCTGTGAATAGGGGCGATACGGGTCGTAGTGCCAGACTTCGTCATCGCGTTCCCAGTGAAAGACATGCTGCGCGTCCGGCATCTGAGGCGGTCGTAGCCAGATGCGTTCGCCACGCAGGGGGAAGTCTCCTGCCTGTCCTCCTTCCTGACTCAGGGACGTATTTTGCTGTCTATCAGTCATCCTGCCAAACCTATCTGCTGTGCAAAGCTGGTGCCCGCCGCGAGCGGCGTGACATGAAACGCATCCGCCAGTGTCTGTCCAAGGTCCGCGTATGTTGGGCGCACGCCGAGGTCCACGCCGGCCCGGATAGGCTCGCCGTAGGCCAGGAGCGGCACGTGTTCGCGCGTATGGTCGGTGCCCCGGTACGTAGGATCGACGCCGTGGTCCGCGGTGAAAAAGATCGCGTCGCCCGGGCGCATGGCCTGTTGGACGCGCGCGAACCAGCTATCCACCGCGCGCAGCGCGCTGGCGTAGCCCTGACTGTCGCGGCGATGTCCCCAGAGCATATCGAATTCGACCAGGTTGACAAAAAGCAGGCCGGAGAAGTCCCTGGCCAGCCAGTCCAGGGTGACCTGCATCCCCTCTGCGTTGGTTTCGGTATGATCGCGCGCGGTCAGGCCGCGGCCAGCGAAAAGGTCTTCGATCTTGCCAATGCCGATGACATCTTTGCCAGCATCCTTCAGCACATCCAGCAAAGTCGTGCCGAGCGGTTCCAGCGAGAAGTCGCGGCGGTGTTCGGTGCGGGTGAAATGACCGGGTGTGCCGATAAATGGGCGCGCGATCACCCGTCCGACCGCGTGCGGGCCGTCTTTCAGCAACTGGCGCGCAGTCTGGCAGATGTGATAGAGTTCGTCCAGCGGGATCACATCCTGGTGAGCCGCGACCTGGAAGACGCTATCCGCCGAGGTATAGAGGATCGGGCGCCTGCTGCGCACATGCTCCTCGCCCAGTTCTTTGATAATCTCAGTGCCGGAAGCGGCTTTGTTGCCAATGACCTTGCGCCCGATGGCCTTTTCAAAAGCTGTCACGACTTCCGGCGGAAAGCCACGCGGATAGGTTGGTAGGGGATGGCGCAGGACCACGCCGGTCATCTCCCAGTGCCCGGTAGTGCTGTCCTTGCCAGCCGCGGCCTCGGCCATGCGCCCGAAAGCGCCCCTGGCCCGTTCGACGGGTGGTGTGCCCTGAACAGGCGTGATATTGCCCAGGCCGATGCTTCCCAGGTTGGGGAGTTCCAGACCGCCAATGGCCTGGGCACAGTGCTCCAGTGAACTGGCCCCCTCGTCTCCGTAAGCGCTGGCATCGGGATTTTCGCCCGCGCCCACGCCATCCAGAACGATAAGAATCGCCCGTTTGAGTTCGCTCATACCTTTAATACCTTATTTTACCTTTGTATGCACCAGCCGTTGATAGGCTGGCAGTGGCTCGCCGATCAACGGCTGCGCGTAGCGCAGAAAGGCCGCTGTGACCATGGTTTTGTTCGCGTCCAGAAACGAATCGGGTAAGAGACGCTGGATATTGGCGACCTTGCTCAGATCGGCCAGTCCGGCGGTGCAGTGATACTGCGCTTCGTTCTCACGCAGCAGCACAACCATCTTGTCGGTCTCGCCCGCCAGCGCGGCCTGAATTCCGGCCTGTCCGGCCAGGTAGGCCTCGTCGCGGTCGACAGACGAGACGCAGAACGACGCCATGCGTTGTAAATCGCCCGGTTTATCGAAGCGGGCTCGTAACTTCAAACGTTCTTTGACTAATTCTACCAGATATTGCGCCGCGCCGCTCAGCAATGGATGCTGAAAAGCGTCTGTGCCGACCTGGCCCACGGCTCCCAGAGCCTGTCCTCGTTCATCGCGCAGAGTTTCCGCGGCCACGATTACCACATACCCAAAGCGCCGATACGCCTCTTCCACCTGGGCCAGATAGCGGTCGGCGTTGAAGGTTTGTTCCGGTAAGAGCAGGATGTGTGGCGCGTCGCGTTCCTCGCGTTTGCCCAGCGCCGCGGCAGCGGTCAGCCAGCCAGCGTCGCGGCCCATCGTTTCGATCACCTTTACGGGATAATGCCAGGGCATGGAGAGCGTATTCATTGCTGAATCCATGGTTGCCATGGCGATAAAACGCGCCGCGCTGCCATAGCCAGGGCAGTGGTCCGTCAGGGGGAGGTCGTTATCGATGGTTTTGGGGATGCTCAGCGCCTGGAGCTCGTAGCCCCGCGCCTGTGCAGCGGTGGCGATGCGGTGCGTTGTATCCGCGGAGTCATTGCCGCCGATATAGAGCATCGTGTGAATCTCGTGGCGGCGGAAGATCGCGATAATGCGCTCCAGGTCGTCTTCTTTTAACTTATAGCGACAGGTGCCCAGAGCAGCAGACGGCGTATACAACAGCTCAGACCAGATGTGAACTGGCTGTTGACGCAGGTCGATAATGTCCTCTTGCAGCAGGCCCTGGATGCCATGCCACATGCCGTAAATGTTTTTGATACGGGTATCATGTAAAGCAGCCTCGACGGCGCCCACCAGACTGGCGTTAATCACCGCCGTAGCGCCCCCGGATTGCCCGATGATCAGATTGCCATGTGTTGCCAAGCCAAAAATCCTCATCCATTCATAATTTTGTTGTACCTAATCGCTATTATAGCAAGCGCGTGGGTGAGCGTCGAGGCGCGGGGACTTTTCGCTTATTTCCTTGTGGTGATCGCTGACCTCTCCGTTAATTTGGGTTGCTCCTTCTGGAAAAGAATCACCCCTGCTGAAGCCGCGCTGATCAGCACAATCGCGAGCAGATCCTGCCAGTTCAGATGCTCGTGGAGCAGGAGAAAGCCCATCAGCGACGCTAGGGCCGGGGAGAGGCTGAGCAGGATACTAAAGACGCGCGAGGGCAGGTGTCTGAGCGCTTCGATCTCCAGCGAATAGGGCAGAGCCGTTGAGAGCACACCTACGCCTGCTCCTGCCAGAAGCAGGAGCGGATTCAGCAGCGCGCTTCTGGCCTGGAGAATGCCCAGCGGCAGCAGTACCAGCGCCGCGGTCGCCGTAGCGAAAGCCAATCCTGTACCACCGGGAAAGACCCCGCCGACCCTGGAGCTTAACAGAATATACATAGCCCAGAACACGCCAGCCAGCAGAGCCAGGCTAATGCCCACCAGGCTGAACGAGGAATTGCCCAGGCCGCCTATCGGCGCGAGCAAGAAAATGCCGCCAATCGCCAGGAAAACCCAGAGCAGATCGAGCCATTTGCGCGAAAGTGCCAGCGCCAGCGTCAGCGGCCCCAGAAACTCAACTGTCACTGTAATGCCCAGCGGAATCTGGCTGATTGAGAGATAAAAACAGAGATTCATCGAACCGAGCGCCAGCCCGAAGAGCGCGGCCTGTCCATAGGCTTTCCAACTGTATCTACCGCGCAGATGTTTGCGCCAGACAATCAATAAGATGATCGCAGCGAAGGCCACGCGTACCCCGACAATGCCCACGGGGCCGAGGACGGGAAAGAGCTCCTTTGCCAGAGCCGAGCCAGCCTGTGAAGAAGTCATAGAGAGCATGACGAAACTGGTAGGTAAGAGTGTTTTAGAGCGATGAGTGCGAGAAAAAAGCGTATCCATTTTTTTAGTTAAACCAGACCAATCTTAAGGTGGAGTTCAGGCAGACGCCGCGTCTCCTCGTAAGAGCCGCTCAGGTGCACCGTATGTAAGCCTGAAGTAACAAAATTAGCTCCCTGCAAATATTCAACGGGAAAAGTAGTTGTCACCGCCAGCACAGGAATAGCGCCAGCGCGTGCCGCCTGAATACCAGCCGGCGCGTCCTCAATCACCAGGCTATCGCGTGGGGCAGCGTCAAGTAAACGCGCGGCCTTGAGATAGCCCTCTGGATGCGGCTTGCCCTGGCTCACCTCTTCCGCGGTCACAAACACGCGTGGGAGAGGCAGGCCGATGGCCTCCAGCCGCGCCGTTGCCATGCCTAACGTCGCTGAGGTGACAATGGCCCAACTCTCTGGCGGCAGAACCGAAAGCAGTTCCAGCGCGCCAGGCATAGCCACGATGCCTTCAAGATCCCTGGCCTGTCCCTCTTCAAACACAAGCGCCTCCTGCTCCAGGTCCAGACCGAGCGCGGAGGCTACCGCAGACATTGTATCAATAGCGCGTTGACCGTGAGAGATCGCCATAATCTGTTCAAAATCCAGGCCATGCCGCCCGGCCCACGCTCGCCAATGCCGTTCGACACAGGCCGTTGAATCTACAAGAACGCCGTCCATATCAAATAAAATCGCGTGACATGTGAAGTCTAACATAGCAGCTCCCGTTGAATATCTCTTTTCATGGTAACACATCAATGCCAGGGGAGGCAAAACAGAGGCGCGTTTTCTCTTTTGCAGATATTACATTTGTCATCCGTCTTTTATGATTGCTCACACTACCAGAGCCACGCGCGGCGCGCTATACTTGAAATGTCAGAAGGAAGCAGGAAGTGAGAGAAGCGAGTTGAGAGGATACTTCTTCTACAAAATTTGATCCAGGAATACCTGGGAGAAGACATATTCAAGATAGAGAGTTCATAAAAAAGGTAGGAAAATAATCATGGCGAAACAAGCAAAAGACATGTTACAAGAGACAGCGGTAAAACAGGAACGTTGGTCAACGCGCCAGCCCGCTTCGAGGTTGAGCAAGCTTGCATTCTGGTTGTATCTTGTCGGCACGATTGCTGGCGTTGGCGGATCTGTGGCCATTACAATCGGGGCAGGCGCTCCCAGCTTTGATATCATACTCGCGACAGCGACCAGCCTGGTCTGTACGGTGCTGGTGGCGACGCGCATACGCTGGTTGCAGGTGCTCAGCCTGGTAATAGGTCTGTACCTCCTGTACCAGATTTACACCCAGCCTTATGTCCTCTCCAGTTTGATGGCGCCGAAGACAGATCCGCAGGGTGGCTTTGGTCATTTCATCGGGGTTGTATTGCTTGCCATGTGTGAGACGCTGGCGGTCTGCGCTAACCTCGGAGTTGTCCTGCAGAACCGCCGGGGCAGTAGGCAGACGCCCAACTGGTTTGCCTCGGTGCGAGGTGGGATCATCGGCATGGCCCTCGGCGTGCTCTTGCTCGGTACTATTATACAGCCAGCGGTGAGCGCGGGAACGCAGTATACCAACGGTGTACCAACAGTGCATATGAGCGCGGGTGGCTTTGTGCAGACATCCGTGACCATTTCCAAGGGCTCGAAACTCTTGCTGGTAGACGACGTCGCGGCTGTACATATCCTCGCTAACGGAACCTGGCAGAATAGCAGGCCAGTGCAGACCAGCGAGCCGGGCGCACCCAATATTAACAACATCCAGATCAGCAGTGGCAGTATCGAAGTCGGACCATTTACCACGGCAGGAACATACCACATCTACTGTAAAGTCCATGTAGGCATGAATTTGACAGTCATTGTCCAATGAACTGATGAGCACTCGCGCCTGCGGCGCTTGAGGTCCTCGCGAAACTCTTGCACAGCCTGGTGCTGGCCGTAGCCGGCTTTGTCGATCTCTTCCAGCAGTTCGGAGGCCTGCTTGACGCGGTGAGGTGAGAGCCAGTCTTTGACCCCCTGGAAGCATTCCCGGCTCGCGGCTATACAGCCTTCGATGTCCTTCAGCGCCAGATAGGCCCGCGCCTGGTAGAGGTACAGCTTCCAGTCCAGCCAGAGGTTGGTCTCGTTCTGGATATGTCTGTGGACCTCCTCGTGCAGGGCCAGCGTCTTTTCAGGAGCGCCCACATAGAGATAGCCGCGGCTCTTCAAGATCAGGATGCCGCTGAACTTCTGGAAGATGAAATCAGTGCCATCGCCGTAGCGGTCCTTGACGGGTTCTACGAGGGATATGGCCGTATTGATCGCACGCTCAAAGCGCAGAGTGTCTCCACTGGTTGCATACATATGGGCGAGATAGGCATTCGTAAAGGCCGCGACATGTTTACTGGTTTTAAAAGAAATATCTCTGGCTTCTTCCAAAACATCGATTGCGTCCCGCATTTTGCCGACGCGTTTCAACTCCACTCCGATCTTCTGCAATGCGTGCGCGATCAGGATAAAATCATTAGCCTGTTTAGCAGCATCATACATGTTATAGAAAGTATGCATGGCCTCTTGATACTTTTTATTCTCAAAGTACATCAGACCCTGAATGCTCTGCTCCTGGGCATACAGGCTCAGGAAGCGTGGTTCCAGGCGTGCTGGCGGTGGAAGATGTTTGAGAAAATAAGAGAAGAGATTGCTCAGGCTTCTCGCGCTCTTTTCCACCTGGGGCAGTGGGGCAATACGTCGCATATCAAGAGTTTGCTGGATAAGTGCATCTGAGACATTTAATGTTTCCATATACATGGTCACGCCATGGCCTGGTAAAGCGACAGGATGGAAGGGATCGTACTCGGAAAGTCCGAATTTCCAGAGAGGGATATCGAGTAGCTCGCTCAGCCTGCGCAGTAACTCCGGGTCGTTAATACGCTTATCGCCATATTCTACGTCCTGCGCGTAGCGCACGTTCACCCCGATTACTCCATCGGCTTTAGGCCATGCGGCGGCCAATTGGGCCTGGGTCCAGCCTTTGAGCTTGCGGTATTCTTTGATAATTTGCCCATGGTGGTATGAGCTTTTAGGCATCGTTACCTCTCTCTACGCCCCTCAGGGGGCGTGTCTCCCTCAGGCTCAAGCATCAGGATACGCCCCCCGTTGGGCGTTCCCATTCTATGAATAGCATTCTATAGTAGCTTTAACGAGCCCGAGTACCTGGTAAGCTTCATTGTAACACAAGAGCAGAGAAAAGTCTAAGAGTAATCATTTGTCAGGGGGATGAAACACTTGAGCTTTTTTGACGATAATTACGGGTTCATAGTGCACTCCCTGGATGGCGCATTCTATAGTAAGTTTAGGGCGTATGTAGAAAAGCATGGCGGAAAATGGGCTGAACAACGAGAGCTGAATGGCCAGTTGCAATCGGTCTATCTGCAATTTCCGCCTGGGACGGGCTGCATTGAAATTTCCCCAAGCGAGAATCACGAGCGCCGTCAGATCACTTTTCCCGATGGTGCTATTCTCTTTTGGTCCATCCAACGTATTACCAGGTTCAACTCAATCAGTGTCCCATATATTTATCTCTAAACACCACTGAGGAGGTTTCCCCTAAAATGAGCAACGAAGATGTCAGACCACTGCTCTCCAGGCCGATCCACGAGATCGAGATGGATAGGATGGAGCCGCGGTACGTCACCCGTGTACAATGGTATCTTGAACAAGAACTCCATTGTAGTCTTACGTATATGAGCGAGCGAGGCAAATATCTGGTTCAGTTCCCCGAAGGAACGGTAGAAGAGATCTACCGCGGGCAATCGACGCAATGGACGCATCGAACCACCATCCGCTTCCCCGGTGGGACGACGCTACAGAAATACGTCTCCGCTCCGCTCAATTCCATGCAACGCAGCCATACCATGCTCTCTTTTCCGCACAGAGTATTGGATGGGCCAGAGCCACCCGTTGAAAAGGAAAGGCAGCAAGCAGTCTGACAGGCGCGGTCGAGAATGATATAATCTTCGGCAGGAACTTTTGTAGTATTTCTACGGGGATTTTTATGACACACAAAATCATTCTCGACTGCGATCCGGGGCACGACGATGCTGTCGCACTTTTGTTAGCCGCGCGCCATCCCGAGATCGAATTACTGGCGGTAACTACCGTGGCGGGCAATCAGTCCGTGGATAAGACCACGCACAACGCCCTCAAAGTCTGCTCGCTGGCCAACCTGCGCCATATTCCCGTCGCCAGAGGTCTGGACCGGCCCCTGGTGCGCCCGGCGAAACACGCTGCGGACATTCACGGAGAATCGGGGATGGATGGCCCAAATATACCCGAGCCTGATATCGAGCCGGTTGCCAGCCATGCCGTCGATCTGCTGATTGAAACATTGCTGAACTCAGATGGCGATATCACCCTGGTGCCCACCGGACCGCTGACCAATATTGCCGCTGCTATGCGCCAGCAGCCGGCGATTGTGCCGAAAATCAAGGCTATTTCGCTGATGGGAGGCTCAATCGGTCTGGGGAACGTCACGCCAGCGGCTGAATTTAACATTCACACCGACCCGGAGGCCGCGGCCATCGTCTTCGCCTGTGGGCGTCCGATCACCGTTTCCACCCTGGAGGTCACGCACCAGGCGCTGGCCACAGAGGAGATCGTAGCGCGCCTGCGCGGGTCCAACCGGCGCGTCGCCACTTTTGTCGCCGATTTGCTGGTCTTCTTTGCCGAGACCTATCACAAGGTTTTTGGCTTCACCGCTCCACCGCTGCACGATCCCTGCGCCGTGGCGGCAGTCATCGACCCCGGCATCCTCAAGGCACAGATGATGCACGTGGAGATCGAGACCGCCGGAACCTGGACCACTGGCAGTACCGTCTGCGATGTTCACCATGTTCTGCAAAAAGAGCCAGATGCGCGCGTAGGATATGGACTGGAAGTAGAACGCTTCTGGGAAATGTTGATCGAGACCATCCTCTCATATGATTAATGAGGGAGACAAGCTCCCTCATTAATCATATTTGATAATCCATCTCGCCATTCCAGCCCTGTGTGAGCTCCTGGTGTTGCACGAGGGGTTCGCCGCCTTTAACCAGGAGTTCCGCGGGCTTCGCGGCCACCACCGAATTGGGAGGAACCGATTCCAGCACCAGGGCCATCGCGCCAATTTTGCTGCCGTGGCCAATCGTCACCGGGCCGAGGATGGCCGCGCCCACGCCGATTGTCACGTCGTTCTCAATCGTTGGATGGCGTTTTTGCAGGCGTCCCGGTCCTGGTCGCCACCAGCCGGTCGCGCCCAGCGTTACTTGGTGATAGAGCATCACATTATCGCCAATCACCGCCGTTTCGCCGATCACCACGCCCGCGCCATGGTCGATAAAGAAGCGTTTACCAATATGCGCGCCAGGATGGATCTCGATCCCGCCTGTCAGGAAGCGCGCGAACTGTGAAATAACGCGAGGGATGAGTGGAATGCGCGCCGCGTAGAGCGCGTGCGCGATGCGATGGTAGAAAATGGCCCAGAAACTCTGATAGATCAGCGCCTCAAAAATATTTTTGCAGGCGGGATCTTTCTCCATAATCACATCAATCGCGTCCGGCCAGATCGTTCTGCGGCGCGGCGTTTTGCCGGGCGCCTGTATAAAGACGCCAGGTGGAAGCTCCGGTAAATGGCTGAGTTCATCTTCGCTATGCGAACCCTGGCTGGTTTCATCAGGAATACGTTGTGACATCGTCTAAGTACTACTTTGCTCCCTTGTTGCGCAAATAAAGGATCGCGAAAATCGTCTGTATTGGAGTGTATGGTAGTTGAGTAATGCTTGTCAAGAGGAAGCGAACGCGTGGTTCTACCAAAAATCGGGTGCCAGGGAGCATGCCGATGGCCAGCATCGGCATGCTCCCTGGCACCCGATTTTTCGTAGAACCCGAACGTGTATGCCATGGACAAAAAACTCGCTGTTTGAGATGCATGTAACCACTGGGCACGTATATATTTTTATGGTATACTTCACGAGATTTTTAACATGGAGGATTTATGAATCGTCGCGGCCTGCGTTTTCAAACGGTACACGAGCGAACCAGCCAGAATATGAGAGCTATTCAGGGGCAGAGCAAAAGAGAAGCCTACTGGCGGGGTATTGGCCAGGGCAGCGCCTTTTTTCTGCTTGGATCTGTGGTTATGGGCTTGAATCTGCAAAAAGCAGGGGCTGGATCGCTCTTTGGCGCCTTTCAGGCGCTGCCCACCTGGGTCTGGGTAATTGGAGGAGGTCTGTGTTCATTTGGGATCTCCTGGGCGATTTACAATCTTTTGCTGCTCATTGCGCTGGTTCGCGCCAGCAAGCAGGTATCCGAAGACGGAAATTTGCCCGGCGAATCGACAAATTAGCTCTTGACAAACCACAAGAGGTCGGCTATACTAACGCCGTTCCCGTAAAGGAAACGTGGTGACCGTAGCTCAATAGGCAGAGCTCTGGATTGTGGCTCCAGCGGTTGTGGGTTCAAGCCCCATCGGTCACCCTTTTTATTTTCCCTTCAACTCTTTGTGAAACGCATGGATCTTAATCTAACCGCAGAGTGAATTCTTCCACTTTTTTACCGCGAGCGTTGGCAAATCCCTTGTCCTCGCCGATACGAACGAACCCGCATTTTTCCAAGACGCGCAGTGAGGCGAGGTTGTCTTTGGCCGCATGCGCATACAGGGACGCACCTCAATGTGCTTGAGAAAGGCTGAGAGCGCCCTGGTAGCAACACCCTTACCCTAAATAAAGCTTTCCAATCCAGTAACTCACTTCTGGTTTCTTGTCTTTGTCTTCATAGATCAGAACCGAGCCAGCTACCTGTCCATCGAAGAGGATGGTCTGGAATCCTTTCTTCGGTCAGCGGCGGCTTTGGCGGCAGCGTTTCTGTGTTCTCTGGTGAGTGCCTGGTGTTCGGCACGCCATTGGTCGAGTTCGGAGGCGGGGAGGGTCAGGATGGCGCGGCGGTCGAAGACGGGGTAGGAGCGGAGGTCGCCGCCTTTGCGGACGTTGCGCAGTTCGAGGATGGGCAGGCGTTCTTCGTCGGTCCAGCGTTTGCGCTCTGTAGGGGTGCAGGGCAGGAGTGTTTCGAGTTCCCAGGGTGGCACTGCGAGTTCGCGTTTAAAAACCTCGAAGAAGAGTGGGCGCGCGTCTGGGTCCGCGGCCAGGCGCTCCTGGATGCGCTGGATCAGGCTGGCCTTGCTTGCGCGTGTGGTGGTGGGCAGATTGAGATACTGGAGGAAGGCAATCAGGTGCTCTCTGGTGAGCATCTCTCCCCATTCCGGCGGCAGCACGACTTCCGCGGCGAGTGGTGGCAGCTCTGGCGCGTTTCCCTCTTCGCGCCAGCGGGTCAGTTCGCGTTTCCAGGCGGGAATGAGCGCTTCGCGGCGCCGGGCTTCAAGTTCGCTTGCGTGTTGTTTTGCCTCTGTGACGATCTTTTCCCAGAGAGCGAGAATTTCCTGCGCGATACTCTGGGCGTCCGCGGCGAGGATTCCTTCAAACAAGACCTGGTGCTTAAAGATCCAGTTGAGCGCGGCATCATAGCCCTGCGCCCGCGCGTTGGCGAGATAGGGGGCGGCCAGGGTGGGCAGTTGGAGGCGGAAGTTGTGCATGACTTCTACGCTTTCGCGCAGGTCTGTCAGCTTGGTCTGGACGCGCAGCAGGGCCAGTTTGCGCCCGCGTGGCTCGATGACAATGGAGAGCTTTTTCTGTTTTTTACACCAGTTACGGTAAGTATCGATGACAACGTGCGACAAGTCTGAGGCAATCACCAGGTATCCTTGCTGTATAGCCAGGGCAGCCCGCGCCTCTTCGCGCTTGCGTTTTTGCTCTTTGCCCTCAAAACGGGTGTATGCCAGGGGGGCAGCCTTGAGATCCGCTTCCAACGCGGCGGGATCAGCCTGCTCCAGCCACGTGGCCATCTCGCGCAGCCCTTCCCATCCTTCTGGCAAGGGTGGACCGCTTTCTCGCTCTGCCAGGGTCAGGCGCGTCCGATAGGCCATTTCTAGCAGCAGGTCAAATTGCTCAAGCGGCAGATCCAGCAGGCGCTGGCGCAGGGCAGCGATATCGGCGCAGGTAAAAACGCCTCCTGAGGGCTCCAGGCAGCCCTCGACTTCCCACCAGGAGGTATACGTGGCGTAGGAGACCTGCGAACTCCACGAGCGAACGCGGTAATCGAGCAGTAAACAGAGGTCGTCCCGCTCTTCGTCCAGGTATTCCTCGCCGATCAAGTTTTCAAACCACTGAGCCAGCAGCGCGGCTACGCGCTCATCACTCTGTCGCAAAAGCGCGCTGCGGCATTCCTGTAGCAGCGTATCTGTTTGTGCGTTCATCGCTTTTCTCCCGTCTGAATGAGACTATTTTACGCATTTCTCGCTCTTTTGGCAAGGTAAACAAAAAGACTGGTGAGCCAGTCAGTTCAAGCAGAAAAACCGTGCGCCGCGGCGCCCGGTTTTTCTGCTTGAACTGACCGGCTCACCAGTCTTTTTGTCTCTATTCTGGCAGACTGCGCTGCTCGCGCAGGCGTTCGACCTGTGAGCGGAGCACGCGTTTATTCTGCTGGGGATTGGCCACGGA
>DASVMX010000706.1:0-13074 GCA_036384215.1 Ktedonobacteraceae bacterium
ACAGAAACATTGGCAATGTTTCTGTTCGCACGCCTTTCGCTGTTTACAAGGAAGCTTGCCTCAATTAGCGCAAAGACACGTTCAGTTTTGCCAGTTGCTGGATCTGCGCGGAAATCGCCTGCACACCGGGGTCTTGCGCGCCAGTAGTGGCGTCGGTGCCACCGCCCTGGATCTGGCTTGCCAGCGTGTCCAGTTCACTGCGTAGATTCACAGCGTCTGACCGGGTCAGTTGCACGTCGCTCATGCCCAGCAGTTTTAGAGCGTCCGCCTGGGCCTGTTTCAGCCACGAGGCAATGGTGTTCAGTTCGGGATTGATCTGGTGCGCCAGTTTTTTCTGGTTGTCTGACACTCCCTGCGACTGGAGCATAGCATTCAAGTGATTGTCGATATGCGTAACAAAGCCAGGTAGCGTGGATGTCTGCGCACAATCGAGCAGTGGGATAGCCGCAACCGTTGGCAAACTGTGGTCATCAATCACATTATCCGCGCCAGCCGCTGCCTGCTGCAAGTCTTGCTGGATACAGCTCGGCCCGTCGAGTATGTACAGAATATTCATGAGTTTATGGCGCACATCCACCGGGCTACTGTGATCCACAGTCTCCTGCGCCCACTTGGCCAGTTCGCCTACATTGTGCTGTAGCCAGAAGTTCAAGCCGCCCTGCAAATTGACCTTCGCCAGGTCGGGGTCGCCCGAAAGCAGGTGGCGCAGGTGACAGAGCACGCTCAGTTGCGTCACAGCCACGCCTGTGCAGGTGGCGGTAGCAGCGCTCTGAGGAATCTCGCCGTAATAGCGCCACGTCTGCTGATCCAGCGCCGGGCTGATGGGTACGGGGCTGCTTGCCTCTTCGGTAACCAGGAAACGGCTGAACTGGCCGACCAGATTGCTGTGCTGCGGATCCGTGTACGAAAGGATCGCAGAGCCACTATTGATCTGGAGCGAGCCCACAAAGCGAGCGCTCGCTTCCGCCTGCGTTTTATCCGGCAGCAACCAGGCATAATACTGTTTGCCAGCAGCAGGCGCGGAAAGGCCGCTCAGGCTAATCTGAAAGCGGTCGTTGATGCCCTGGTTCTGCGCGCCAGGACCATTGCCGGTGCTGAGGAAAAAGGCCTGGCCTACGATTGTATTTCCAGTAGTGACGCTCCCCGCGCGAGGACGCGTGGCCTGGTAGAGAGCCAGGCCCGAGCCAGCCAGTACGACGAGCAAGGCGATAGAGATAGCGATCAGCCAGCCGCGCCGCTGGCCGCCGGGACCGGGGCGCAGTGACCGGGGAGCTTGAGTGGAAGTAGCCAGCCCTGGCTGCGATGCCGGCTGATTATAGGTCGTTGGAATTGCTTCCACGGGCGGCGTCACAGCGGGTGCTGGTGTCGCGGACGCCCTGGCCGGAACCAGGGTTGGCAACTGTTCAGCCGGGGTCATGACAAATCCATCGGGCATGGGAGACGCGGGAGATGCCACTGCTGGAGCAGGTGTACCCGAATAAGGTACCAGTGGAGTAGATGGCGCGCGCCTGCCCGGCACCACGGTTGGCGCGTCCTCGACCTGCGTGGATGAGTCAGACAATAGCCGGATATCGGGCGAAGAGATCGGCAGGTCGCGCCTGGCCGGCAGAGGCAAACCCAGCGCGATTGCCAGGGAGGTCATCAGGGCCATAGCGCTGGGATAGCGCTCCGAGGGCTCTTTTGCCAGGCTATGCAGGATGACCGCGGACAGTTCCGATGAGATCGCGGGATTGAACTGCTCAGGCGGCGGGGGCGGCGCCCCGATATGCTGCTGGAGAATCGCGAATGGCGTATCGCCCCGAAACGGCGCCTGGCCTGTGCAGACCTCGTAGAGCACCACGCCCAGCGAATAGATGTCGCTGGCCGCTGTATCCGGGTGCCCCAACGCCTGCTCAGGAGAGATGTAGAGCGGCGTGCCCATAGCTGAATTCGTCAATGTGCCAGTCGCCGAGCCCAGCATTTTCACAATGCCGAAATCTGTCAGCACCGGCTCGCCCATAGAGTTACGCGCGGTATTGCGCTGGTCCAGCAAAATATTCGCTGGCTTGATATCGCGATGCAGCAGCCCACGGCGGTGAGCGTAGTCAATCGCGTCGCTAATCGAATAAAAGAGTGAAAGCAGATCGGCGGGTGGCAGAAACTTGCCTGCCTGCGTGCTGGCGCGCAAAAACTCGGCCAGCGTCTGCCCCTCAATATAGTCCATGACCATATAGGCCAGAGCTTCTTTATCTCCAGGCTCGGGCGTCTCAAAATCGTAGATCTGTACAATGTTCGGATGATGCAAAGAGGCAACTGCCTGACCTTCTCGCAAAAAACGAGAAATAAAGGTGGGATCGCTGCGCAGCATGGAGTGGAGAAACTTGATCGCCACAAAGCGTTGCAAGCGTGCGTCAAAAGCCTTCCACACCTCAGCCATACCGCCCTGGCCCAGGCGTTCGCGCAACTCATACTTTCCCAATTGTCCAGCATCAATATGCATACCTGTTCTCTCCTCAAACCGCTGTTCAAAGACAAAGCTGCCAGGCCGCTCTTTACGAGCTATTCAGATGAAAAATGAGACCATAATAAATGTGCCTGGCCTGTCTGCGCAAAAGGTCAGCGCAGGATAAAACCTGCTTGACCATCAAAGTATCCCCTCCTGATCCCTTCTACCTTTTCTGCTCTCCCCCGAGTATACGACGATTCCGTGCGGATATCTAGAGGCGCACTTAACTTTCGTGCTATGAAATAGTGCACATCTTTTTCAAAACACGAAAGCGCGAAAACCGGCCCGGATTATCTGCGCTCAATGCCCAGGCCGCTGGTGATGCCTGAGAGGTCGTAGACAGCGCCGCGCTGCTCGTAGCCGCCGCTAAAGGGATCGCTGGCCAGCAGCATAGGGGTATCCAGGTCGATATACGAGAAGCCTCCCAGACCAGCGGAGAGATGAGCGGCGGCGGCGATGGCCAGGCGGGATTCGATCATAGCACCGATCATTAAAGGGCAATGCTGCGCCCGGCAGATGGCCGCGATATCCAGTGCCTCAACAATGCCAGTCTTCATTAATTTGATATTCACAGTGTTGACCGCGCCCATTTTGAGCAGGCGCGCAACCGCTGCCGCGCTGGAGGCGCTTTCGTCCGCAGCCACGGGCACGGTGGTATGTTCGGTCACATAGCGCAGCCCTTCGTAATCCTCTTTGGGGACCGGCTGCTCCAGTAGAAGCGGGCGGATCTCGCGCTCGTCCAGCGCTTCCAGGCAGAGCAGCGCCTGACCGGGCGTGTAACCCTGATTAGCATCCAGGGTCAGACCGAGGCCGGGCGCGCCCTCGCGAATGGCTTCCACGCGCGCCACGTCTTCTCGCACATCGCCGCCGATCTTTATCTTGAGGCTGCGAATACCCTGCTTGACCGCAGCCTGCGCCAGCTCATAGCCGTGCTCAGGCGTGACTATGGGAATGCTCAAATCGGTCTCAACCGAACTGATCGCGCCGCCAAAAAAAACATACAGCGGCAGGCCATAAGAGCGCGTCAACGCGTCCAGCATAGCCATTTCAAAGCCTGCGCAGACAGTTGCCTGGGCGTAATAGAAGCTGTGGAGCAGCCTGGACAACTGGCGCCAGTTCGCCGCATCCTGTCCGATCAGCAAATCCACGCAGCCCTGAGCCGCCGCCAGCGCGGTCTCCTGTGATTCCCCGGTGCTGGGAGGAAAAGGCGCGCATTCGCCATACCCTACACTCCCATCTTGCAAAGTCAGCGTAATCAACACATTGCGCGCGCTGTCAACGCTGCCCGTAGCAATGGTAAAAGGTTCAAGCAAAAGAATAGTTAAAGGTTCAACCACAACCCGTTGAATAGTAGTACGACTCATGCTCCGTGTCAGCCTTTCTGCCAGATGAGGTCTTTTATACTCCCCCATTGTAGCAAATTTTCCACGTGCTCTGCTGCTATCTATAAAGCATCCCTGCTTTTCCCGCGCAGCGGCGTCTTCTCAACAGGAACGATTTGCTAGAAAAGTTGGGAACAGCTCATAGAAAAAGTGGATATTCGTATTTATACTCTACTCGCTATTCGCCATTTATCGAGCCAGCGCCGACAATACACTTGCATCTAAACAGGTTATTGTTTATAGTATAAAGAGAAGCTGTTACCACGTTCAGAGCGTATGGGTTGTCTATTCTAACGCATGAGGTAAATGGTAAAATGAGTACGTACATGATTAATGGAGTTCCAACAGAGATGCCTGCTACTTCTACCGCTGGTGATTTAAAAAGATATCTGGAAAGGCCCGACCATTCGGTGGTAGTAACGCTGCCGGATACATCCGAGCGCCTGCTCAGGGATAATGAGGCGGTTCCCATGGAAGCGACTGATATTACGGTGGTCCCGCAGTTCCGCTATGGTGCGTAGTGCTCTGTCAATGTTCTCGTGATGAGTGAAAAAGCGGGAGTGCAGAGGGCGGCTGCCTGTTTCATCCCCCGGATGTGGCTGCCCTCTGCGTCTTCTCTCTCCTTCGCCGCCGCAGGCGGCGCACTCATCAAACGAAGTTTAACAGAGCAGTAGGTTGAAATTGAAATATGCAATTTACCGATAAACAGCGGCGCCTCAGCCGCTTAAGGGCCGAGGCGTATATGATCGCTCGCCATTACGGGGTAAATATCAGATATGATCGCGAAGATGGTACCTGGCTGCATGTCGAGCGCCTGCCCATTCCCCCTGGCTGGAATAAGCCGACTGTGGATATTCTGATCGATATTCCACATGGCATTCCTGGTTATCCACAGATCGCGCCCGAGTGGTTCTGGACCAATCGCGACCTGGCTACACAGAGCGGGCAGGTGGTCGGGCATTTCTTTAAGCTGGGCACGCAGGGGGTAGATGAAGAGCACTGGCGCAAAGGCTTCGGGCATTTCTGTATTCACCTGCTTAGCTGGCGCCCCTCTGCCGGTCCCGCGCTTGAGCAGGGCGATACGCTGCTCTCCTATATTCATGTCATCTGGCAGGTTTTTCGGGAGCAGCGTCGGCTATAATTTGAAGAAAACAGATTGTGAGCAATGTGTGGAGTTAGCGCTTTCGATTGTCATGGGCGCGGATTTCTGGCAAAAGCTCTATGGTCACCTGATTCGCGTTTCGGATGAAGTTCCGCGTCCAGAAGAGCAACTGGCATTCATCCTGGCCAGCGTCAACAGGTCGGCGCTGGGCGTGAGCCTGCTCGCCCGCGAAATGGTTCTGGCCTCCCCGGAGGACTTTGTCTATCAGTCGCGAGGAGGATTGGAACCAAAGCCAGAATTCGTCGCCGCGACGGTTAAACGCTGCCTCAAAGAAGGGTGGCATTTGATTGAGGTCCACTCGCATCCTTTCGACAGTGGTGATCACACCACGTTTAGCAAAGTTGATTGGGCCAACGACCGCGCGAAAATGCCCGCCATGGCCTCAATTATCCCTGATCCGTTTCTCCACGCCACAATGGTTGTTGGACAGAAGGCACTGGACGCGCATTTCTACGACCGAGTTCGCAAGCGCATCCGGCCAATCTCCCGCGTCACGCTGGTGGGAGAACGTCTCCAGCATCTGATCCCAACGAGCAGTCAGGAGACAAAGCCCCGCAAGCACACGGATGAGCGCTATCAGCGCCAGGAACTCTTTTTCGGCGCTGCCACGCAACACGCCCTGGCCCAGGCCACGATTGCGCTTGTGGGCCTCGGCGGCCTGGGCTCGCTGGTGGCAACCCAGTTGGCCCACCTGGGAGCCGGCCATCTGATCCTGATCGATCCCGATCGCGTGGAACGCAGCAACCTCAACCGGCTCTTTGGCGCGGGCACGGCTGATATCGGACATTATAAGGTGCATGTTTACGCCAGGATGCTCGGACAGATTTCAAAGGGCACGCGCGTCACGCCACTGGCACTCTCCCTGCTCGATCGTGAAGACCACAGAGCCATCGATTTCGCGCGTGGCGCTGATGTGCTTGTCGGCTGCGTCGATAACGATGGCGCGCGCCTGATTCTCAATCAACTGGCGATCCGCTATCTGCTTCCGCTGGTCGATGGTGGCTCCGGGATTCACCTGGATGAACATGCGCGGCTCCAGGCGATTGGCGGACAGGTCCAGCGGATTCTCCCCGGCGGGGGCTGCCTGGAGTGCCGCGGCTATATCAATCCCCAGCGAGCACACTTCGACCTGGCTCCCAGGACATTTCAGACCCAGGCCCGCGCTCATGGTTATGGAACCAACGATGCTGCTCCAGCGGTGATCTATTTAAACGGTATTATCGCCTCACAACAGGTCGCGGAGATTGTCTACCTGCTGGCTGAGACGCCGCTGACAATGGAGCATCATCCACAACTGGTGGTCTACGATGCCCTGCGGCGCAAAATGATGCCCATCCACGTGGAGAGCGACCCGGCCTGCCCAACCTGCGGACTGGATGGGCTAACAGCCGTCGGCGATTTCGCGCCTATCGAGTTCGCCAGCAGCGATTTGACCGAGCAAAGCGTCGAACAGATCATTATGAGGCCGCCCGATAGCGCTGAGCTTGTTTCCGGCTCAGAGGTCAAGGATAGCAACCATGCCTGAGGAAATACCCTGGAATAGCTCTGTCTTTCCCGAAAAGGCCAGCCCACCCATTCCCAGAGAGCCAGGAACGCTGCCCATGCTGAACCTGCCACAGCGCGGCGCTCCACAGAGGTATGCAAACACGCCAGGGCAAACCTCGCGGACCAGAGATATCACTTACCAGCCAACCCGGCCATTGTACGCAAATCCGTTCCAGCGCGGCTTTAACCATCCCTGGCCAGCCAGCGAGCCTGCTCCGGCTTTTCCGCTCGCGCAGCCCACCAGGCTCGCTCCTCAAGCTGCACCAGCCCGTTTCCCCGGACCCGCACAAACCTCTCCCCCGTGGCTATCCCAGGCCATGCCGCGACCAGATTCTACGCGCCGGTTTATTCCTGGACAAAACTACCCGTTCGCGCAACCTACCAGGCCCGCGCCCATGCCTACGCGCTTTACTCCATCTTTGCCTCTTCCACGGCCTGGCAGACCCGCCTGGCAGACCATGCCCACGCGCTTGATTCCACCCGCTCCGGTGCCTCTTCTCAGGTTCGCCGCAGCCGCGCCCCAGAGAGTTCCAACGCGGCAAACAGGACCTGTCCCCGTCCTACCGGCGCAGGCCAGCAGGATGATCCCTCTCAAGCCCGCGTGGCAGAGTCAAACCCTGCCACTGCCCGCGTTTGCGCGCCCCACAGGGCCGGAGCCTGCTCCCCCTCCCCGGTTCCCACAGGAGCATAGATATCCAGCGTGTACCACACCTATGCCTGATAATCACGCGCATCTGCAACTCCAAATTAGCACCAGCGCCTGGCGCAAGGCAGCACGCGCGTCACAAAGTAAAATGCTGCTCGCGTCAACGCTGCTCTTCCTGATGGCGATGATGATCGTCTTAAGCCTGATGGGCATACATCAGCAAGCGCAGGCCACAACCTCTATCTCGCCCCTGCTGTATCCGCCTTATCAGGGAACGTTGGTGCTTAACGATCCATTACACACAAACAGTGCCCTCTGGGAAGTCAGCCACGATGCTACAGAACGATGTTCCTTCCACGCGAGCACCTACCATGTGATTGCTGCTCAACGCTCAGCTTTTACCCCCTGCCACGCTCAAGGGCTGGCGCTCACTAATTTCGCGCTCCAGGTGAAAATGACGCTGCTCTCCGGCGACCGCGGCGGCATCGTCTTTCGACTGAATCAGACGGGCGGCTACTTTTTTAGCCTGAATCGCGCCGGAAACTATAGCCTGACCGCCTTTACCGGCCACAAATCAACCAGCCTCCTCAACGGCTCCAGTTCGATTATCCACCCAGGCCAGACCTACCTCCTGGCTGTCGTAGCCATTGACCAGCAAATTGAACTTTATGTCAACCAGTATAAAATTGCCGGGATTCATGATGCAGCCTTCAAAGGGGGAACAATCGCGCCAGGAGCCCAGGAGATAAGCCAGCCCACAGAGGTCGCGTTCAGCGATATTATGGTCTGGCAGCTTTAGCCTCGTTCCTGCTCATACATCCAAAATGGCTACCAACAGGGCGAAGTACTCACGCTTCCCACGCGGACAGATTAAAATAAGCTAGGCATCCATGATACAGGGCGCCAGAAAAGCCTTATTTTTGTCAAAAGCAGCAGATACAGCGGGATTTGCGAAAGGTAGAAGGCCAGGGCACCGAACGGCATGAACGGGTTACTCCAGCAAAAAGGGATGGAAAGCATCCCCCAGGAGGCGGCAGAGTTGGCCAGGAGAGGCCGCGTACGCTTTACCGTCCAATCTCTGGGCGGCAAACTTGTGTTGAGCGCGGCTTTGACGCTTTTCCTCTGCATGCTGCTGTTCACCGGGCTCTCCTGGTGGCTGATACGCGCGTTTTACGAGCGCGCGGCCATCAACGATACCCACGAGCACCTGGCCAGCCTGAGTCGGGCATACACTCAAGAAGACGCAACGCTTTTCCACAACCTGGCCAGCAGGGCGGCGAGTTCGGAGGTAGCGGGTGTTCTCGCGCGCGAAAACGGCGCGCAGGGCAAACTTATGGAAGCGATGACACTTGACATGGTTCAGGAAAATCTGACAGGCATGGCATTGTTCGATCATCACCTGTCAACCTTGACCCTGGCGGGTGAGAGTCTGCCAGCTGGCCTGGAGAGTCTGGAAAGCAGGGGAATGCGTGGAGAGGAATACTCGCAGATTGTCCTGCAGGGCCAGACCTGGTTACGCGTGTCAGCGGAGCCTGTGCGCGGCGCAAACGGGCAGGTGGCAGGTGTGTTACTCGCGACTCAACTCCTGAATAACGCTTTTGTCTCCAGTCTGGCCCGGCATGGAGAGCTAGATGTTGTACTCTGCCAGGGCCATCAATTGCTGGGAAGCAGCGAGAGCGCAATCAGCCAGAGGCTCGCCGCGCATCCCGCCGATCTTTGCGAACCTCATGCCATGACCATCAGCGCTGGCGGGCAGACATATCTCACCCTCGCTCAAACCGCGTCCAGCGCGCATCAACTCGCCGGCACACCCGGTCTGACTATCGTTGATGTCGAGGCGCTCTACAATTTAAACACCCACACCGAGCGGGTCTGGCAGATTTTGCTGGGCATCGGGATTTTTGTCTGCGCGCTGGGCATCACCATCTACACAATTATTACTCGCGTCTTCTTCGTGAGTCCCTTGCGCCAGTTAGAGAACCATATCCAGGCACTGCTCCCCGCGAGCCTGGACGCCAGCGCGCCGCCGGCGGATGAGCTGCGGCGTCTGACACGTTCACTCAACCTGCTTTCAGCATCACTGACCACGCGTGAAAACGAGAACCACGAGATTACCATGCAGATGAGCGATCTACTCAGCATGGGCGACGTGCTGCTCTCCACCCTTAACCTGGAGCATTTACTCAGTGAAATTGTCTCGCGCCTGGGGCCAATCATGTACGCTGGCGAGGTAGTACTGCATTTGTATGGACGTGAAATGTCGTCACCGTGGGCAGTTGCGCAGTGGGGCCAACAACGGCGTCCTTACGCCGAAATTCGAGGGAACCAGCCACCAGAAAATGGAAATAGCACGCCATCGGTCTATATTGATCCCGAAGGGGATGTGACACTGGCCGTAACTACCAAAATGGCGGCGGTCGTGGTACCCGCGCGCCGCCCGATCAGCCAGACACCAAGCGGCAAGCGCCGCGCCCTGCGCGCTCCCAAGCTGACCCCGCCGCCGCCAGTCTACACGCCACGCAGGCCGCGCATCCCACAATCCGCCCTGCGCGAACTGGATATCACACTGGCGCGCATGACCATGCAAAAGCGCAAAATCGTCTACGCCGAAGATATCGCGACCATCTACCGCGAACGCGGCGAAGCCTGGGCCCAGGCAGCCCTGGAAACAGGGTACCGCTCGGTCATCGCGGTGCCCATGCTTTTGCAAGAACAGGTGATTGGCGCGTTTATTTTATACGACGATAACGCCAGGTCGGTCACCGATAGCGACACGTTCCTGCTGACCACCGCGGCCATTCAGCTCGCCATGGCCATCCAGAACACACTACTCTTCGCTGAGGTCAAGGACAAGAATGCCGCGCTGGAACGTGTGAATCATTTGAAATCACAATTTCTGGCGACTGTGACCCACGAACTGCGCACGCCGTTACACAGTATTATCAGCTATGGCGCGTTGATTCTAGAAGGCTTTCTCGACGGAGAATTGACCAGCGAACAGGAGGAACATATCCAGTTTATGGTCAATCGGGCCGAAGATCTCTCCAGGCTGGTTGACGATATGCTCGATCTCTCCAAGATCGAAGCGGACCGCCTGGAAGTCAAGCCCGAACCCATGCGGATGGAGCACAGCCTGAGAGAAGTAGTCAATCAATTAAAACCCATGGCGAATACGAAGGGACTCGAACTGATTCTGGAGGTTGACGAGAGCTTGCCACCAGCCCTGGCAGACGGCCCACGCACGCGCCAGGTGGTCTTGAATCTGGTCTCGAATGCCCTGAAATTCACCGAAAAAGGGGGAGTGACGCTGCGCTGCAAAGTTCTGGAGCGCTACGACATGCTGCGTATCTCCGTACACGACACGGGGATAGGCATCTCGCCGGCAGCGCTGGACTATATCTTCGAGGCATTTCGCCAGGCCGATGGCAGCACCACGCGCCGGTTCGGTGGAACCGGCCTGGGCCTGACCATCGCGCGCAAACTGGTTGAACTACAGGGAGGGGAGGTCGCGGTGGAGAGTAGCATCGGCCAGGGTTCAACCTTTTCGTTCACCCTGCCCATTGCCTCGCGCGTCTCAATCCCGTAAAACGGCGGAGGAAGTGGAACAACAGCATGAGTACAGTAGACCCATCAGCACGCACTAGCAGAAACGAGACACCGGTGCCTACCATTTTAATTATCGAGAACGAAGTCTCAAACCGAATTTTGATTGAACGCGTCCTATCCACGCGCGGTTATCGCTGTATCTCGGCCTCAAACGGCCTGGAAGCGTTGAAAATTCTAGAACAGGAACAGGTCAACCTGATCTTAACTGACCTCTCCATGCCTGTAATGGATGGATATCGCACCACTCAGCTCATCCGCGAGCGGCCCGGCATGGAGCGCGTCCCCATCGTCGCAGTCACTGCCTACGCGCAGAGCGACGAAAACGAGGCCGCCCTCCAGATCGGCTGCAACGAATATCTCACCAAACCCTTCAAACCACGCCAGCTCCTGGAAGTTGTCGACCGTCTTCTACCCGCCAGCTAAATAGACATGTCAATGGAGTGCTCTAGCGGATTCTGCGCGAATTTGTTATGATAACACCATCAGGACGTGGTTACTCAAGAAAGAGGCCGACCGGCGCGCAATGTTGAGGCCGGTCTCTCCTTTTGGGAATCCTCCTTGCAAGGAAGCAAACGACAGAAAGAGCTGGAGGTTTTATGGAGACGATATTATCAAGTCAGACAGTGAACGAGGTGGTGTGTGACGCGTTGATTGTAGGGGCGACGCGCGTGGAGAAGGGTCAGGAGGGGAAAAAGCCGGCGTTGTTTGCCGTGACAAAAGAAGTAGATAACTTGCTGGATGGGCTGATTAGCAGTATGTATACCAATGGCGAGTTTAAGGGCAATGTGGGAGAGACCAGCCAGATCTATACCATGGGCAAACTGGCCGCGCGGAGAGTGATTGTAGTGGGTCTCGGCGCCGCGGAAAAACTCCAGAGCCACACGTTCAGACGGGCCAGTGGGCTCGCGGTGCGTTTCGCACAGAGCAAAGGCGCGCGCCACATCGCCCTGGCACTGGGCGAGCAGGAGCGCGGAGAGAACCTGGCCGCTGATTTACAGGCTATAGTCGAAGGGGCACTGCTCGCGACCTATAGCTTTAAAAAATATGTGACAACGTCAAACAATAACGCGCGCATCGAAAAGCTCCTGTTTCTCAGCAAGGACGAGCAAAATCAACAACAGCAGCAGGCGCTCCAGCGAGGCATCATCTCCAGCGAGGGAGCCAATTTTGCCCGCGACCTGGTCAATGAGCAGCCAGCCGTCCTGAATCCTACCGAACTGGCCAGCCGCGCCAGCGCCATGGCCCAGAAGTTTGGGCTGGAAGCGACAATACTCGACAAACCCCAGATGGAAGAGCTGGGCATGGGCGGTCTGCTGGGAGTTGCCATGGGCAGCGCACAGCCGCCAAAGTTTATTATCCTGCGCTATAACGGCGCGCCGGAGAGCAAAAACGTACTGGCGCTGGTCGGCAAGGGCATCACCTTCGATTCGGGCGGACTGTCGCTCAAGCCCGCCTCTGGCATGGAGACCATGAAAGGCGATATGGGAGGTGGTGCCGCAGTGATCGGCGCAATGCAGATTATCGGCGCCAGCAAGCCGCATATCAATGTCCTCGGCCTGGTCCCCGCGACAGAGAACATGCCCGATGGCGCGTCTTTCCGTCCAGGCGATATCCTGCGTCTGATGAACGGCAAAACCATTGAGATTCTGAATACCGATGCCGAAGGGCGCCTTGCGCTGGCGGACGCGCTCTCCTACGCGGTGAAAGAGGGCTGCTCGCCGATTATCGACATCGCCACGCTGACCGGCGCGTGCGTTGTCGCGCTGGGAGCGAAACGCGCGGGCCTCTTCTCAAATAATGACAAATTGCGCGACGACATCCTGGCCGCAGGCGAGTCCAGCGGCGAAAAATTCTGGCCGATGCCGCTTGACGACGAGTACCAGGAACTGATCGAAAGCTCTATCGCAGACATCAAACAAACTGGCGGTCGCTACGGCGGCGCGATTATAGCAGCCAAGATTCTGGAGCATTTCGTGGGTTCGGCCACCTGGGCTCACCTGGACATCGCGGGGATGGAATTTGTCGAAAGCAAATCATCCTTCATCGAACAGGGGGCAAGCGCCTTTGGCGCGCGCGCGCTGGCCGCGCTGGTCTTGCAACGGGCTGCACAGGAGTAAATGGACAGGCGCACGCGGCTGGACCGGGCTCGTCAAGCCGGCTCTGGTGGGCTACGCGGCCAGTCGCGTTCGCCTCTCCTCTGGGGGCAGGGGGCGACATCCCATTTACAAAAGTGAGAGAAGAGAGTACC
>DASVMX010000707.1:0-15370 GCA_036384215.1 Ktedonobacteraceae bacterium
CTCTAGACCACAAATTTGCCGTCTTTACAAAAGAGCTCGCCGTCAACACGGATCTCGCTGCCCTGGCGCAGGTCGCAAACCATGTCCCAATGGATCGCGGACTGGTTGACGCCCAGCGACTGCGGAATGCTCTTCCCCAGGGCCAGGTGGACCGTGCCAGCCATCTTTTCGTCGAAAAGCGTGTGCCGGATGCAGCGATCAACATAGCGGTTGTTGCCAAAGGCAAATTCGCCCAGGCGGCGCGCCCCCTCGTCAACGCCGAGCATCTGGTCCAGGTAATCCTGGCCGCGCGCAGCCGAAGCTTCGACAACGATGCCGTTTTCAAAACGCAGGCGCACATCTTCCACCGAGACACCATTAAAAGAGCATGGGAAACTATAGCGGATGTAGCCATTGGCCGAGTTTTCAACGGGTCCGGTGAAGAATTCTCCATCGGGAAAATTCAGCCGTCCATCGCAGTTGATAAAGGGCCGCCCCTCGATTGATAAGGTGAGATCGGTGTCCTGACCGCGCAGGTGAACGGTATGCCTGCCCTTGAGCCACTGCACCAGGCGCTCCTGCTCACGGCTCAACTCCAGCCAACTCGCGACAGGATCTTCTTCATCCAGAAAACAGGCTCGATAACAGAAATCCTCAAAGTCGCTCATTGACATCTCCGCATCCTGGGCAAATGCCTCGGTGGGATAGAGCGCGGCTACCCAGCGGAACGTCCCTTCCATACTGCGCCGCATATAGGTGTCCATAAGCGGCTGGTTGGCCTTCTGCACGATGGCTGTGCGTGCGTGGTCAACATTGTTGAGCTCTTTGGTGTTTGTCGCGGCCCATAGCGAAATCATCGTCTCATACTCCTCATACAGCAGACGCTGCGGCTGCGGAATATGGGATAATTGTTCATCGGATCCCTCTTTATAGAGGATTTCCTGCAAACCGGGAATAGAGATAAATGTCTCGGGAAAAGCCCCGGCCCGCAAAGCCTCGCGGTAGATCTCGCGAAGAATGGGGGCCGCGGGCGAGGGCGAGCGAATGGCCAGGCGCTCACCCTCTTTCACGCCAACCGAATAATGTACCAGAACCTTCGCCATCCGCTGTAACCGGATATCACTCATAAAATAACCCTCTTTCAAATGTGGAATCTGCCCCTGGCTATCCCTATTGCAAAATCACCTGACGTTTTCGGCTTTTCCATGTATCCTCTTTCAAGGCGCGGACTGTCTGGTCAAGGCTGTATGTCGATCCGCTTGAGGATACTGAAATTATGGTACAACAGAGCGAGGAATATATGCCAGGGATGCACTGCTCTCTCTTTATTACGTCCCTTTGGTTTGCCGGGTTAACATTTCCAGCAAACTGCGCGCGGCTCGGCTGAAATACGCCTGGCGGCGATGGACCAGCACGACCGGCACGCTCGTCTGCAAAGCTGCAATCGACAGGATTCTCACGGTTCCCAGGCGCAGTTCTTCCTCGATACTACTGGCTGGCAGGAGCCCTACGCCGAAATCAGCTTCAATCAGACGCTTCTGGGCTGTCAGGCTGTCAATCGTGATCATCTCTGCCCCCTCCAATCCACTCTGCAAGAGTTGCCGAGCCAGCACGCGCGCGAAGGGCTCGCCCGATGAGCCCGCGCTGACCGGAAAACCGATCCAGGGCACGCCCTGTAGCTCGGCTGGCTCAGCTGGCTCTCCCGTTACAAAACGCGAGTGGGCCGCAGCCACGACCTGTAACGGCTCATGCATAACAGGCACCGAGTACAATCCTTCGCCGGGATCGGGAAAGTAGCGCAGTCCCAGGAGCGCTGTTCCCTGCTGCACCAGTACACTGACTTCGTCGCTGCGCGCCGTACGCAGGAGCAAACGCACTCGCGGGTAGGCCTGGCGGAAGCTCTGGAGCCTGCCAGTTAGCCGCGTGCTGGCCAGCGTGCCCACCAGCGCCAGGGTAATGCTGCCTACCGCTTCCTCCTCCAGCCCACGCACCGCCGCCTTGCCATCATTGAGCGCCGCCAGCACCTGCCGGGCATAAGGCAGAAAGGCCTGGCCAGCTTCGGTTAGCCGTATCCCGCCTGGCAGGCGCTCAAACAGCGGCGTACCCAGTTCGCGTTCCAACAAGTCAATCCGCCTGCTGATCGCCGGCTGCGAAACATGCAAGAGCAGCGCGGCCCTGCCAAATCCGCCGACGCGCTGGATCGTGACAAACGATTCGATCTCACTTAATTCCATATCCATCAGTATAGCTGATGGATGGCATAATGACAATCAATTAGACTTATGGGCTGACAGGCTCTATACTATCCCTGTACAGAAAAAGTCAAGCCATGCAAACGAAAGGAAGAGGAAGCGATGAGCACAGTGCCGCGCAATCCCATCGAGGCTGTCACCCATCCCGATCCCTACACGTATTACGCCAGGCTGGTTGAGCGCACACCCATCTATCGAGATGAAGCTGCCGGCTACTGGGTCGTCTCAAGCGCCGCCGCCGTCACAGATGTCCTGGACAGCGCTCTCTGCCGTGTCCGCCCGGCTCGTGAGCAGGTGCCCACGGCTCTGCTGGGATCGGCGGCTGGCGAGATTTTCCGTCACCTGGTACGCATGAACGATGGTCAGGAGCACGACGCGCTGAAACAGGCTGTAATCTCGGCCCTGCATACCCTCGACCTGGCGCAAACCGCGCAGTTGAGCCGCACCTGGGCCAGTCTGCTGCTCGAAAAGCTCAAACCAGAGCGCCAGACCGGGCGGCTCTCGGATTTTGCCTTCAGCCTGCCAGTCTATACCATAGCCAGCCTGCTCGGCGTCCCAGGAGAGCACCTGGAACAAACTGCGCGCTGGATGAGCGACTTTGTGCGCTGCCTGGCGCCGTCGAGCACCCCTGAACAGCTTGAGTCTGGCAAAGCAGCCGCCAACCATCTGCGCGAGTTGCTGCGCGCCTGCCTGGCCTCGCAGGAAGCTACGGGCACGCAAAGCCTGCTAAGCCACCTGGCCCGCGCTGTCAGATCGGCTGGATATGCAGACATGGATACCGCTATTGACAACGGGGTCGGCTTGATCTCGCAGTCCTACGAGGCCACGGCAGGTCTGATCGGCAATACGCTTCTGACCCTGGCCAGGCGTCCAAACATACGCGCGCTGGCGCGGGCTGAACCTGTCCTGCTGCCCGCGCTTGTGCAGGAGGTACTGCGCTACGACCCGCCAGTTCACAACACACGCCGTTTTCTGAGCAGTGACGGCAGAGTCGCGGGCCGGGAAATGCAAGCTGGCGAGGTTATCCTGGTGCTGCTGGCCGCGGCCAATCGGGATGCCGCGGCCAACCCGGATCCCAGACAATTCAAGCTCGTCCGACCAGAACGCCGCGTCTTCACCTTTGGAACCGCGTCTCACGCCTGCCCCGGTGACATGCTCGCCAGTCTGATCGCTCAGGGCGGGATCGCGCAGATCCTGGCTTCGGACTTCAACACGCAACAGTTACCCAGAACAGTCCCCTACCGCGCCTCTGCCAATACGCGCGTACCACTTTTTGAAGGAGAACAACTATGATCGCAGTTATCTTTGAAGGTCAGGCCCAGAAAGAGCATATGCAGGAATATCTCGATATCGCCGCCCAGCTCCGGCCTTTGCTCAACGATATTGATGGCTTCATCTCCATCGAACGCTTTGAAAGCCTCTCCGAGCCAGGCAAAGTGCTCTCCCTCTCCTTCTGGCGCGACGAACAGGCTGTGCGCGCCTGGCGCCAGCTCGATGAGCACCGCCGTGCCCAGGCCAGAGGACGAGCGGAAATCTTCCAGAACTACCACATCAGAGTCGCCAGCGTTATCCGCGACTACAGCCTGCTCGAACGCGAGCAGGCCCCCGCCGACAGCCGCCAGCGCCACGGCTAAGAGACAAGTGCATAGGTATGGGATAAAACGAACAGGCCAGGCAAAACTGGAAAGTTTTGCCTGGCCTGTTCGTTTTATCCCATACCTATGCAACACTTTTCTCATTTTTACGACCACTATATGAGATCTCAAAAACAAGAGCGAGGTACATAATGCACGTGCCCCCAGAGCAGGAACGGGTCCAGCAGAAAGCCATGGCTGACCTTTACGAACGGTACTGGTTTCTCGTCTTGCGCACGATTCACCAGCACATTTCCTCTCACGAGGACGCAGAGGATGTTCTGCTGGACGTTTTCCTGGCGGCGCTGGAGAGCAATGTCTTCTTTCAACTCGTGGAACAGCAGCAGGTAGCCTGGCTGCGGCGTACGGCGTATAACAAGTCGATGGATTACCATCGTCATCGCGCCCGCCAGCCCCTGCTGCCTCTCCAGGAAGATGACGAGACGTTGTTCGCGGATGACGAACGCTCACCTGAAAAAACTTTTTTAAAACGTGAAGAACAGATACGCCTGCAAAGCCAGATTGCTTTGCTGCCAGAGCTCCAGCAAGAGATTCTGCGCCTGCGTTTTACCGATGGCTTGCGCTGCAAGGAAATTGCCACGCGGGTACAGAAAAACGAAGGTACGGTACGCAGTTTGCTTTCGCGCACGCTGAACGGACTGCGCGGTCTCTACGCGAAACCAACGGAGGGAAAAGAATATGCCTGATCACAATGAGCCATTTACACCTCAGTCTGTAGATGAGCAGATCGAGCAGTTCATGCCCCGACCGGAGCAGCGGCACCAGGCCATCACGCCAGAAACGGAACTGGTCATGGATATGCACGATCTCTACCGTGAATATGCTGGCACGCGCGACCGCGTTCGCCGCCGTTTACAAGAGCAGATGGCGAGCAGAAGCAGGGCAGCACAGGCGCAAACGGGCACCGTTCGGCCTCTCCCACTCGAACGGCAAAGCCCGCAAAGGAAAAAAGATATGTATGCTATCGCAACATCACCTGTAAAAACACGTACATTAAAACCGCGCCTGGCACTGGTGGCCGCCACTCTCTTTGCCGCGCTGCTGGTTATAGCCCTGGCAGTCGTTGTGCCTTTCATGCGCTCCCTTTCGGCCCAACCGGGTAACCCGGCTGTGGGCGGGAAACAGACCCCACCAGTAGTGATCAATCAGTCAAAGGCCATCTATATCACCAACAGCAGCGGTATTCTCAAGCTGGACCCCAATACTGGCAACACGCTCAAAAGCTATCCCTGGCCTGACAAGGGGATCTACCATACCGGAGGGACAATCGAGCCATACACACTCCAGATGAGCGGCAAGCTCCTGTTTATTGGCTTTAAACTGATTAACAGTAGCGGTAATCTGATCTACGGAGGAGTACAGGCCTTTGATACCAGCAAGGGCCAGATGCTCTGGGAAACCGAAGGCACGACCAACCACGAGTCCACGCTGACCATTGCCAATGGAACGGTCTACCTGAGCGTAGATCATCCTGATATCGCAAACCAAGCGCTAGTCTTTGCGCTGAAAGCCACAGATGGAAGCCAGCTTGCCGTTTACACGCTGCCCCTCCCGGTCTATCAACTGGTGGTCACGCACGGTTTTCTCTACGCGAAGAGCTACGGAGATCTCTACGCGCTCAATCTGGTCACAAAGGCGCACTGGAGCAAAAATGGGCCGCAGGGAGCCGAGGTAGGTTTCAAAGACTTCCAGGTCGTAAATGGTGTGCTCTATGCCGCGGCGTACAATGGCCCCAGCAGCAGCTTCACCATGCTGAGCGCCGAGACTGGCGCGCAACTCGGGTTCACAAAGCCGATCCCCGGCGAGATCTCCAAATTTACTATCGTGAAGAATGTAGCCTACTTTGGCACAAATCAGGCACCGAGCGGCGTAAGTGGCGATAACGTTGGTCGCTTCGATGCCTACGATTTCAACCGGGGTAAGCTGCTCTGGGAAACCCCCGTCCCCGGCGTCACCCAGGCATACGCGGTTGTCAATGATACAGTGTACGCGGTCACCTGGTACCCGTATGCTGGCGGGATTGTCGATCCCAGGTTGCTCGCGGTCAATGCTAATCACGGGAATATCCTCTGGAACGCGCCCGCCGGCTCGCAAGATGTCGGTTACGCGCCTGTGGTCACCAACGGCCACATCTATATCGCCGCCTCCACTAAGCCCCAGTACCCTGGCAGGCAGATGGAAATGGTAGATCAGAGCAACGGCAAAACACTCTGGGAAAAAACCTTCTCCTCGCAGATCGGAGGCTACGTAATCGTTTCTTAGCCCTTTATCCAATCGATTACAATGGAGGCAAGCTACGGAGCTTGCCTCCATTGTAATCTTGTTGCAAAAATCTGCTCCACTCTCTTATACAGGATTGGCGCTTGCTGTAGATAGCAAGCATACGCTATAATACATCCCCAGAACTTATGTCAAACGTCCTCAGCATAGATAGCAAAGGAGCTTTTCCTCTGTATGCGCACTGTTGAATCATCTCCACAGCCATTTGAACCTGTCTCTTACTGGCATCATACTTCACCACAGCTCGCGCTCTCCACGGATTTGCCAGCCACCACAGATGTGCTGGTCGTGGGCAGCGGACTTTTTGGAGCCGCGACCGCTTACTGGCTGGCGCGGGCGGGCAGGAAGGTGGCGCTGCTGGACCGCGTGACCGTAGCCTATGGCGCGAGCGGGCGCAATGGCGGCTTTGTGGTCGCAGGTATGCACGAGGACTATCCCGCCGCGATACAGCGCCTGGGACAACGCGTGGCACGCGCGGTCCTGGACCTCTCTTTTGAAAATCAGGCGGTCCTGCGCCAGGTGCTGGCTGAGGAAGGGATCGACAGCCACTATCGCGAACCGGGCAGCCTGGGCCTCGCGCTGGGTACAGAACAGGGCGCGGAAGTACGTCAGAGCGTCGAGGTCATGCAAGCAGATGGTTTCCCGATTCAGTGGCTGGAACGCGACGAGGTTCAAGAGCTGATCCTGACCCCGCTGGGACCCGAGATCGTGGGTGGCAAGTTCTTGCCCGGCCAGGCGCTGGTGCATTCGGCCAGACTGATCCAGGGACTGGTACAGGCCGCGCAGCACCACGGGGCCACGCTCCACCAGGCCCGGGCCCTGAGTCTGGCCCAGGATGGCACAGGCGTGCGCGTGGAAACGACCAGCGGACCCATCAGCGCCAGCTCGGTCGTCCTCGCCGTCAACGCCTGGACCAGCGAGCTGATTCCGCAAATGAGCGACTTGATTGTTCCGGTACGTGGACAGATCCTGGCCTACCAGCCAGTCAACCCGGTCTTCACCACCGCCATCTTCGCCTCACTGACCGAAACCGAGGAATACTGGCAGCAAACCCTCGACGGCTCAATCGTCCTCGGCGGCTGCCGCGCCCTCGCACCCGGCAAAGACGTCAATGTGTGGGAAACCTCAACCACGCCCGAAGTCCAGGCCGCGCTAGAGCAGATTCTCCCGCGCCTCTTCCCACAGCTGTCCAACCTGCAAGTCACCCGCCGCTGGGCCGGTCTGATGGATTTCTCGCCCGACCGTATCCCGATTGCCGACCGGGTGCCCGGTCTGGACAACGCCTGGTTCATCGGCGGTCTCTCCGGCCACGGTATGCCCTTCGGCATGCTCCTCGGCCAATATCTGGCCGAAGCCGCCCAAACTAACCAGGCTCCCACAGCCCTCTGGCCCTTCTCCCTTGACAGGGAAACTTTGCGCATATAATGCAATCAGTTCACAACGGAGGCAAGCTCCTGCTTGCCTTCGTTGTGTCCGGCTGGCTTCTCCCTTATTGACAGCGCTCCATTCCATCGGTAATATAGAGGAACACACAACAGAGCGAAGGGTTTTGCGTCTTGTAGTATCCAGAATGTTCGGCACGGGAAAGAAACAGAGAATATGATCAACTTTGAAGACATAACAGACTACTTTCTACGAGCAGCAACACGTGTTGGACTGATCACTCACCCCGAATACTGGATGAACTCGCGCACGATGGAACGCGAATTTGCCTGCATCTGCCACACGCGCAATTGTGAGGACGCAGAAGGGGGCAGCGCCTGCACGCTCTCTTTCACATGGACCACCCTGGATACAGCCCTCTCGATGGATGGTCCAGTGGGAATCTGCGATTTTTTCCACGAGCCAGATGAACACTGCCCTCACCTGCACACCAGCGACATCCCGCCGCTGGCGCTGGACCTTTCTTATCATCTGCCTTTCAGCACTATCCGCCCCGACCTGAGCGATCCCCAGTTGCTCTCTCTGATCCAGGTGCTCAAACTGCGCGCCAGCGAGCACAGCAGCCGCGCTAACGAGACGCGCCCCGGCCTCGCTATCGCTCTGCAAGAAAACCGCCTGCTGGCCGACGCCCTGACCCTCCAGCAGCGTGTCGAGCTGCCCATCTGGCATCCTGACGGCATGCGCGGCCTGCACGACGATCCCCACACCCGCTCAGCACGCTCCATCCAGCGCAAACGCAGCATCAATGAAGAGGACGAGGAGACCGACGAACTCGCAGGCGTCGAAGCCGCCGCCGACCATCCCCGTCCCGAAGAATGGCTGCCCCAGGTCATGGAAGAGATCTGCCAGGATATCCAGCGCGTCCTCGAAGCCATGGAAACTGCTTATCCTGATAAGGTAATTGAATAAGCCTCATCTTGTTTCCGAACAAAACCTGACGGAGGCAAGCGCCCTGAGAAAAATTGTCAATTTTTCTCAGGGCGCTTGCCTCCGTCAGGTTTTGTTCGATTTAATACATCTTTCTCGGCTTCCTTTTGCGCGCATTTGGCAGCAGAACGTCCAGGGCGTCGTCGACGGTGACGACGCCTTCGAGGATACCGGTTGGGCTGACGACGGGAACGGCGAGGAGATTGTATTTGGCCATGACTTCGGCGACGGTGCGCGGCTCGGTGTCGGTACGCACAGCGACGACATCGGTCTCCATGAGTTCGTGGAGATGCCGCGTGGGCGCTGCGGCGAGCAAATCCCAGAGCGAGACCATGCCGAGCAGAGGACATTCCTCCTGAGCTTCGTCGGGAACGCAGTAGATATAGATGGCGCGGATATCCTCGCGAATGTTGGCGCGTACAGACTCCAGGGCTTCGGCAACCGTGCGCGAGGCGTTGAGGGCGATGTAATCAGTAGTCATCAGGCCGCCCGCGGAATTCTCTTCGTATTCCAACAACTCCTGGACATCCTCGGAATCCTCTGGCTTCATCAGGTGCAAAAGCTCCTGGGCAAGCTCTTCAGGCAAGCGGGCCAGGAGGTCCGCGGCTTCGTCCGGCCCCATGGCCTCCAGAATATCGGCGGCACGCTCGGCACTGATCTTTTCCAGAATCTGCGCCTGGCGGTCGGTGTCGATCTCCTCGAAGGCATCAGCGGCGATCTCGTTATCCAGCCCCTCGATCAAACGTGCTCCCTGGCCGGGCGAGAGCTGGTGCACGATATCAGCGATGTCGGCGGGATGTAGTTCGGCGAGCTGGCCGCTGGTGGGCCGCGGCAGCGTTACCGCGGGCAAGCCCGGCGGTGTGGAAGGCTCGCCAGATGCTTCCTCTTCCGCCGAGCCGATCAGCTCGATCCGTTCCCAGGGAATAATGCTGGCAGGCGTAGGCTTGCTGCGCGTGCCGAGCAGCCAGGGCGGCGCCAGGCGGCGCATCAGGCCCAGCGGGCTGTTGTCCACGCCCAGCACGCGCCAGTCGTCGCTCAGCGTCACGTCGTTCACGCGCACCGGCTTCTTGCGCGCGAGATCGATCACCTGTTTGTCCAGCACCTCGCCAGCCAGGGCGACCTGGCGCGGCGAGAGCGCTTGAGCCGCGGGCTCAAGACGGGGCGCACCCGGAGACAGATGCAAGGTATGATCGCGCCAGACTACTCCATCGGCGGGCACATACCAGGATTGACCATCCTGGCCTTCGATGAGAAACGCACAACGTTGTGATTGATCATCACGGATGGTCAGGAGATCGCTGATTTTGCCGATGCGCGTCCCGGAGGAATCCTCCACGGGCGCGCCCTGCAACTGGCTCAGGTACAACATCTTGCACTCTAATGGGCGTCGGGCTGTGATCCCCGTGCAGGCGCGCCCAGCGCCTCTTTCAACGGCTCGTATGCTTGCTGCTGTTCCTCACGGCTCAGTTGCACGCACGCGCCAACAAAATCACGGAACAACGGATGCGGGCGAGTGGGACGGCTCTTGAATTCGGGGTGGAATTGCGAGGCGACAAACCAGGGATGGTCGGCCAGCTCGATGACCTCGATCAGACTGTTATCCGCCGAGCGCCCGCTGAGCACCATGCCATGCGCTTCCATCCGCTTGCGGAACTCGTTATTAAATTCGTAGCGATGGCGATGACGCTCAAAGACAATGGCCTCGCCGTACGCCTGATACGCTTTGGTACCGGGCGAGAGACAGCAGACCCAGTTGCCCAGGCGCATGGTACCGCCCTTGTCGGCGATGCCCCGCTGCGTCAGCATCAAATCAATGACGGGCGAAGCGGTCCTGGCATCAAATTCGGTGCTGTTCGCGCCTTCCAGTCCCAGTACATTGCGCGCGAACTCGACGGTCGCGACCTGTAGACCCAGGCACAGACCCAGGTAGGGCTTGTTCTGCGTGCGCGCAAAGTTCGCGGCCTTGATCTTGCCCTCGATCCCGCGATGGCCGAAGCCGCCAGGCACCACTATACCAGCCACATCTTCCAGCAGTTCGTGATACTTCTCGCCCATAGTCTCCAACGCCTCCGAGTTGATCCACTTGATGCGCACATCCACATTGTGGAACCAGCCGGCGTGGCGCAGGGACTCGGCCACGGACATATAGGCGTCGTGCAGTTCGACATATTTGCCGACCAGGCCGATCACCAGTTCCGGGCGCGGCGCTTTGATCTTCGCCACCAGGTCGCGCCACTCCTGCATCTGCGGCTCACGGTCCGGCAGACCCAGCTCGTCCACCAGGAACTTGCCCAGGCCGGCCTCCTCCAGGATCAGCGGCACCTCGTAGATCGTATCCGCGGTCGGCAGCGCCACCACCGCGCGCTCGTCAATATTACAGAAAAGCGCGATCTTCTCGCGCAATTCATCGGGGATAGGCAGGTCGGAACGGCAGAGGATGACATCCGGCTGAATACCGACCCTCAGCAGTTCTTTTACGCTGTGCTGCGTCGGCTTGGTCTTCAACTCCTTCGACGCCATCAGATAGGGCAGCAGCGTCACGTGCAGATACAGCACCTCGTGGCGCCCCACGTCCTTGCGCATCTGACGAATCGCCTCCAAATACGGCTCGCCCTCGATATCACCAACGGTCCCCCCAACTTCCACAATCACCACATCGGCATCCGACTGGCGCGCCACGCTATGCATACGCTCTTTAATCTCATTAGTGATATGAGGAATCACCTGGATTGTCCCACCCAGGTACTCACCGCGCCGCTCCTTGCCGATCACCGAAGCATACACCTGGCCAGTCGTGACATTATTGGCCTGGGAAGAGGGTTCATCGGTGAAACGCTCGTAATGCCCAAGGTCAAGATCGGTCTCGGCCCCATCATCGGTCACAAATACCTCGCCATGTTGATAGGGAGACATCGTGCCGGGATCAACATTGATATAGGGATCGAGTTTCATCAGAGAGACAGAGACACCGCGGTTTTTCAGCAGGCGACCCAGCGACGCGACACTGATGCCCTTGCCCACGGAAGAGGCCACACCACCCGTTACGAAAATGAATTTAGACATTTGATCCTCCTGACAGGAGCCTGGACACACGGGGGCACGGTGATTGTAGGGCCTCCCTCCCACGCGGGCGACGGCCACGCCTTCCCGTATCCCCTCGCGGGGGCGCTCGCTATCGCAAGCAGCGCCCGCTCTCAGAGATCTGGCGCCCACCACAGGGCACCCTACAGTTTGTTACTTCTGACGTGTTTCTAAAATGATCACCTGCATCTCAGCAGGCAGAGTTGTACGAGCAATAGACAATTTCGGCTGGCTATGCACCGCCTCAACCCCCATCTCGCGACAAAACTTGTTCAGCGGGTCAGGCGCCCCTTCTTCTACGGGAGCATAGTGCATAGGAATGACAATCCGCGGCTCAACCTGGCTGATCACTTCCGCCGCCTGGGCCGCGTTAATCGTGTGCTGGCCGCTAATCGGCACCAGCAGCACATCGGCATCGGCAACCTCTTCCAACTGCTCCTCCTGGAGTGTATGGCCCAGATCGCCCAGGTGACAGATCACTATATCGTCCATATGGATAATATAAATAGTGTTACGGCCAAGCTGTTTGCCCCGCTCATTATCATGATAGGAGGCAACGCCGGTAATCAAAACGTCGCTGATCTCGTATTCTCCTGGCCCCCGCACCACACGCGGCTCACCACCCACGCCCATAGCATAATTATGACCCGGGTGATCGTGGCTGATGGTAACAATAGAGGCAGAGACCTTACCCAGCCTGGCAGCGTCTCCGGCGGAGATACCAGCCTGGGGAGAAAACGGATCGGTTATGAGAGTGACACTCTTGCCACGTAATTGGAAGCAAGAGTGGCCAAACCAGGATATTTCCATAGTTCCAAGAACCGCTCTTCCCAAAAGTATAGGCGGGGACTGGTGTCTGTCCTCGCCCGGATTGTATTGTACCACAGGGGATAGGCCATCTTCAAGTACATCTGGGACTTTGTTCTACCCGGCAAAAATAGTGTGCTCCACACATATCCTCGCGCCTGCGGCGCTCGCGCTGGTTTTCTGTTGCGTGTCTGGCGAGCGCCGCAGGCGCGAGGATACAAAAGAAACCATATGCCTGATCAAAAAGTCGTAAGATTGACCTTTGGTAGCAGTACTGCTATAGTGACCCAAAATAATTCTTTTTGTTTTAGAAAGTAGAAAAAATAGAACCCTATGCGTATACAGAACCATGTACAACTCTCGGCCCTCGCCGCCGCCGCCGCCTGGCCGTGGCTGAAAAAAGATGTCTGGATTCCCTTTACCGCCAGCATCCTCATCGATGCTGACCACTATATCTGGTACGCCATCACTCACCGCACACTGAGCCTGCGCGCCACGCTCCATTATTATCAACGCTCAAATCCTCCCCAGTTCGCCGAACAGCGCCTGCTGCACCAGCCCCTGGTCCTGGGCTTGCTACTCTTCCTGGCCGTGCGCACGCGCTCGCGCCTGCTCAGCCTGATCCTGGCTGGCCTGCTCTTCCACGTCGGCCTGGACCACTACCACAAATACCAGATGCGCACCCTCAAACGCACCCTCAACGAACAGGCCCATTTTACCTGCCCTCAATGCGGCCAGCAGTTCCCAGAACTCGAATTGCACACTATCCACACCCCTAAACTGGTCTTCAAACACTACCAACCCCAAAACTTCCTCGTCCTCTGCCCCACCTGCCACCACACCACACACGAACAAGCACGTGCCCGCAAATTATTAGCGCTTTCCAATTCCAGAAAGTGAAGAGAACAACGGTCCGGCGCCGCCGGACCGTTGTTCTCTTCACTTTCTGGAATTGGAAAGTAACACAAGCCGAAAGGTACGGCCTCTCGACGAGGTGCGAAAACTATGCTATAATCGCTCACGGTAATGATCATCCGCGCAATTTTTTGCTCTCAAACATCATTAACATATACAAGAACTATCATCAGCGCAAAACTGCCTGGCTCCGTGGGGCCAGATGGCGCGCTGGCTGTCAGGAAAGCGAGGAAGAGTTTTGGTACAGTGGCTTCCGGCAATTCGCGTCATTCAGATTATCCTGAGCGTGGCCGTCATTCTGTTTATCTTGCTCCAGGTACGCGGCGCTGGCCTGGGTAGCGCCTTCGGCGCCCCGAGCTCCGGTGCAACCTTCAAAACACGGCGCGGGGTCGAAAAACTGATCTTTAATATCACGATTGTTTTCGTGATCCTGTTCGCGGCTGTCTCTCTGCTCGGCGCGTTGATCCGCTAATTTCGCGTCTCTCCTCTTTTCAGAGGAAAGCAACAACCGTCGCCAGCACGCTAAGCACGTCGTACAACATACATAGCGCCCCACTTACGCCATACGCGCATGACGGCGCTGTATCCTTATCTCTGAGCGGGACGCAGGGGCAGCAGGATGGAATAAGATCTCAAACGCTGCCCTCCTTCAGCTCACCTCTCTTTTCCCTCATAGTTGATAGATCTACACGTAAAAATCTCTTTATATAACTGGCTTATCTTGCTCCCATCATTGAATGGTATTGAAGAGGTACTCTCATGCGTATGATCCCGTTCAAACAGCGGCTTTTTCAGTTGAGCGCTCTGTGTGGACTGCTTGTGCTCCTCTGCGCCTGCGCGGGCAATGGCGGAAGCCAGGGCAGCGCTACTACGACATCCAGTTCCACGGCTCACACTAACACCGCGACCACCAGCCCGACCGTTCTACCCTCGTCGGGCGTCAACTCCGGTCCCCAGCCATGTCCCGCCGCAGTTGCCGAAATCGCGGACTGGAACCCGATCATTCCCATCCAGACCGGCGTCTCAAAAGCCAAAAGCGTGACCTGCGGTTATTTAAAAAACATTCCTACTCTGCAAGCGCTGGTCACTGTGAACCATAGCGGCCCCGGCTCTATCCTGGATGTCTATGTCTATGATAATCTGACAGGCGCGGTCCCTGTTCAGATCTTTAAGCTGCTCAATCTCTCAAAGGGAGACGCGAAAGTCAGCGGCAATAATTCCGTCGAAACCGCCGAGGTAGACCCGAACTCCAGTATAAATAAGGACCTGAGCCAGGCGGACTATACCCCTGATCTTTTCCGCGAGTTCCAATGGTCTGCTGGCGCGGGCACGCTGGTCCAGGTACCCTTCGCGGGCATCTTTCCCGATCTGACCCGCTATCAGGCCGAAGTCGACCAGGGCCAGGTTAAGCAGGGTCATCAGCCGTGGAAGTTGAACGCGACAAAGACCGCCCAGGCTCTTGGTGCCAGCCTGCTCCATTGGAACCAGGACGCCCCGGCCACGCTTGTCAGCGGTGGTGGAGATCACGACGCGCAGGCAGTGGTCAATCTGAAAAATGCCTCGTCAGACCCCGGCAATAGCATCACCATCAGCCTGGCACGCCTGGAGCAGAACACCAACAATGGGATCTGGATCGTGACTGATGTTCAGACTACTGGCCTGTCACTGACCCAGCCTCAGACTGGCAGCCGGTTACGCGGCAGCACAACCACCACCGGCACTGGCAGCGCCTTCGAAGGCGTCATCGGGAAGGTAACCATCCTGGATCATCTTTACACTGACATTGGCCACACCACAGCCCACGGCGCGACCGGCAATGGTTCCACTACCTTCTCTACCAATGTCAGCTCACATCCCACCTTCAAAGGTGGCGCTCAGGAGGGGCTGATTATGCTTACTACCCGCGGCAACGCCAGCGGCGCTATCTCCGGCGCGATCATCATCAAGGTCTTACTCCAACAATAACCAGGAAGCAAGCTTCTAATTTTACGAAAAAGGGTCAGAGAGGCGCGATGAGAAAAATTTTCAATT
>DASVMX010000708.1:0-8919 GCA_036384215.1 Ktedonobacteraceae bacterium
GTCGAGGTCTTCGCTGGGATGATGGCCCAGGCTGCGATAGATCTCGTTGCGCCGGGGATGAGTATAGACATCCTCTGGCTTGATCAGGCCGTTTTCGACCAGGCGCGCGACGGTGGAGTGATCGCGCGTGACCTGGGTGAGGCCGCCGCCGGGCCGATAGAGGTAGACCCTGCTATCTCCGGCGCTGACGACATACGCGGTGCTGTCAATGACGAGGGCCGCGACGAGAGTGGTGCCCATGTCGGCTTTGCTCTGGCGATTGCGCTGGTAGACCTCCAGGTTGGCGTGATGAACTCCCTCGGCCAGCAATTCTGAATAATCGTCGTCCGCTGGACCATACAGAATGGCGGGTACGACGGTCTTACTCAGCGATTGGATGACGAGGTTGCTGGCCTCCTTGCCGTTGTCGTGGCCACCCATGCCGTCCGCGACGACGAAGAGGCCGACGGGACACGAGCCACCGCGCAAGATACGAGTATTTTGCAGAGCGAGCAGACTGTCTTCGTTGGGCTTGCTCCTGCGCTTCAGGCCAACATCCAGGCCTGTGCTGACCACCAGTTGGGTCGCGGGCGGGCGGGCGGAGGCGTCTGGCCGAACCAGCGGTAGCGGCCTGGCCATGGGCTGCGGTTCCCTGGTTACAGGAGGAGCCATGGGCTGCGGCTCCCTGACCACGGGCGGGGTCATGGGCACGGTCGTAATCAACTCCACCAGCGACTGCATGGCGCTGGGCTCCGCTCCTGGCTGAACGCGCTGAACAGGCTGCGGGGCTTTATATCCTTCGGGCTTCTGCGCCGGGACACCGGGCGGCGGCGCTGGCTGAACGCGTTGGGCGGGTTCTGGCGCGATGAGTTGCGCCGGTTTGGGCGTGGGCGGGCGCTGCGCAGGCAGCTTGCCGGTGGGCCTGGGGGCGATCACACGCGGCTTCGAGACCTGCGCGCCCGCTGCTGGCAATGCCGGTCGTGCTTGCTCCGCGGGCGAATTGGGCAGGGCAGGCTGAGTCGGCGCTACATTCCGCGGCGGAGCGGCGGACGGCCTCTGCGGGGCTGGCGCGGGCACTGTCCGAGCAGCCGGGGCCGACTGTACCCGCGCACCAGGCCCGGACGCGGAGACGGAGTGCGGCATGGAGACGTGCGCGTAATGCGACGTAGTAAGATGCGGCAGCGCTCCAGCCGAGGGCGCGGCTGAAAAGGGCACGACCCGGCCATAGCTGCTGTAATGAACACTGTTCGCCCGCTCTTCCGCGTCCCCTGGGGGGCGCGAGGAATGCTCTACGAACGGTGGATCGTAGGCCGGAGCCGGGGAATGCTCGACAAGCGGAAAATTGTAGCCTGGCGCGGGCGACTGCGAGGAATGTTCGACGATCGGGGGATCGTAAACCACCTCGCTGGCCAGGTGCTCGGGACGCGCGGCCTGCATGGGCGCGAAAGCATTGGCTGCGCCCGGTGCCTGCTGGTCTATCCAGTCCATTTCGTCCTCCTCGTCTTCTTCATCTCGATAAATGCCTGTTTCATCTTCTTCTTCATCTTCTTCTACAAAAAACTGCTCGCTTTCGTCCGCCGGCTCCTCTTGATCTTCTGCGTCTTCATCAAATGCCCGCTGTGGCGGGGGCGCAAGCGGATAGATGATGCTGCGGCGCGCAGCCGGGATGCCCGCGCGGGAGACACCCACGTAGGCAACCTGCCTGGGGACGAATGACTCGTCTTCCTCTTCCTCGCCAGTCTTGTATGACTCGTCCAGTTCCCCGCTCTGGAATTGCGCTTCCTGCACCTCGGCGGCGAAAGCGCGCAGTTCCCGGCGCTCGTAACGCCAGTAAGCGAACATCTTCCAGCTCAGCCAGAAGAGTACACCCCACGCGATAAACTGTGTGAAAGAAAGCAGCAAAGCTCCGACCAGGGCCAGCAGCACACCGAGTCCGCGCGCGGCCAGCAGAGCCGGAAGCTGTGCCAACCCCTGAGCCAGCAGGCGCCAGGCATAGGGCGGAAAGCCGCCAGCAAGCACGACAAGCGCCGGCGCGCTGACCAGCACCCCCAGAACACAAAGCAGCCGCACGCTGCGATAGGCCACATAAGCCTGTTTCACGCGCTCAATACTATTTGCTTCAGCTTGCATAGCTTGCCTCCCTTCTATTTTTTTGTTGCTACTGTATTTACATTGCTACCGTATTTACATTAAATGGCTAGAGAGGCAAGACGATGGCAAGCATCGTCTTGCTCCCCTCCGACAGAACATTCTCTATCTCGAACGTTCTCTATCTCGAACATTCTCCATATTCCATAACATTTCTTTACATATTCGGTATGCTGGTTTCCAGGTACATATGTATTTTTATTAAGACGCCGGGCAGTATTTTGACGCGGATGCCGCTCAGGCCGCGGGTAAACTGGGTGTCGACGTTCATGATGGTCCACTGGGCGGGTTCGGGCCGGGCGCTGGGCCAGGCGCGGGCAAAAAGGTTGCTGCCCTGGACGCGGAAACGCAGGCTATATTGTGTGTCGCCAGTTGCGTTGAAGACATGTTCGGCAAGAACGGTGATCTTGCCGCCTACGTCTTTGAGCAGTTGCAGTTGGCTACCGTTGATCAGGGCTTTGTACCAGTTATTGGCGTCCTGCCAGCGCAGGATGACGCCCAGGTTGGTGACGCGGTTAGCGTCAAACTGGCTGACGGAGCCGCTGATCAGCAGATCAGCATCATTGCTGGAATCTCCGAGCGTGGCCTGAAACGCGGTCTGGCCCTGCCCTCCGGCGACCTGGCCCATCTTATTAGCGATGGCGAAGGCCGGGCTGTTGTTGGCGTCGCCGCTCCAGGTGCGATGGTCGGACGCGGTTCCCCAGTGGACCTGGTCATTGCGCTGGAAGCTGTCCTGCGCCAGGACGGTGACGCCGGCTGGCATGGTTGGTTGAGCAGTGGGCGCGGGCGTAACTGCTCTGGTCGGCACGGGCGCGGCAGTGGGCGCGGCTGGCCGGGTCTGCGTCGCGCCAGCCGCGGGACTCGCGCTGGCCATGGCGGCTGGCGTGGCCAGGGTCGCGGCGATGGCGGGCGTGAAAATGGCCGCGATCAACCCGCCAATGACACACAGCACCAGCACGGCCAGGCCCGTTCCACGTCTCTTCATAGCCATTGCTCCACTTCTCTCCACGCGTTCAGCAGCGGCAGCAGGAAGGCCGGGCCAGACTTCGCGGAGGGGGCGACTTCGGGCACGGGTGTCTGACCGATGGCATACGTGTTGATGTTGATGCTCGCCAGGCCCTGCAACTGGTCGTGTATCCAGGACGCGCCTGGCTTGATCTTACCGGCGGTGGTATCGGTGTTGCCGGAATATGCGTTGCTGGCCTGGAGCACCATGTCGTCGAGTAGCGAGAGCGCCATGTTCTGGCTCAGCTGGTCATCCGCCAGTGAGAGCAGACGTCTGTCGTCATCGCGCAGCTTCTGGAGCCAGTTGGTGACATCGCTCATGGCTGGCAGAATCTGGTTGGCGATGGCGCGCACGTTATTGGGCGAACCGGGCGCGTTGAGCAGGCCGTTCAGATGATAGACGATCTGAGCCAGGTAGCCTGGCGGATTCTGCGTGTCCCCGCGCACATTGAGCAGGCCGAGCGACGCCCGATGTGTGTCCAGTTTCGCCTGCGCGCCGGACGAGGCGTCGGGCACATCCTGCATGACAAAGGACATGCCGTCGAGATAGGCCAGCAGTTGGATGCCTTGAGCGCGCGTGGTGGCCGGGTTACGGCTGCTCTGCCAGCGATCACGTGCGCTGGAGGTCAACTGCATCAGTTCCTGGGCGTTGCGCGAGAACCAGTTATTCAGGCCGCCAGGCAGCTCCAGTTCGTCCAGAATCGGCTCGTCAGCCAGCAGGTGGCGCAGGTGATTCAGGAAGCTATAATGGTGCGCGTCCGTTGGATCTGGAATGGCAGGCAGCGTGCCATAGTAGCGCCAGGTAGCGGCATCGGGCGAAGGCATGAGCGGGGTGACAGCCCCGTCCTCTTCGGTCACCAGAAAACGGCTGGTGAGTTGCAGCAGGTTGGTGTGCAGCGCGTCGCCAGCGTAAAACAGGCTGGCGGAGCCGTTTGAGACGCTTAATTTCCCCAGCAGGATGGACTGCGCTTCAGACTGATTGGCATCACCTAGCAGCCACGCATAATAGCTTTTGCCTGGCGCGGACATGCCCAGGCTGTGCAGGCTGATCTGCACCTGGTCGTCTATGCCCTGACTGGTATTTTCGTTCAGTTGCTCACTACTCAAAAAAGTGATCGAGCCAACCGGGCGCGGAGCTGTGGGTGCCGAAGGCATGACGCGCGCGATAGCGACAAACGAACCAAGCGCGCCCCCGCTGATAATCAGCAGCGAGAGAATGAGCAGCAGCGGCCAGACGCCGCCGCGTTTCTGTGGCTGCTGCCTCTGAGCCTGAGCCTGGGACGGGCGCGCGGAATCGGCGCCAGCCACGCGGGCGAGCGGGCGCGAGGGAGCCGCGGGCGCGTTAGCCAGCGAGCGCGAACGGATAACGCTCTCCCCGTCGGGCAGTGGAATGGTCAATTCCAGCTCCGCCGCTCTGGTCGGTGAAAGCGACGGCGCGGCTCCTGTAAAGCCAGGAGCCGCTCGGAGTGACTGTTCCCTCAAGTCGCGTGTCGGGCGAGCTGGACTTCTGTGTCCCTGAGCTGGCCCTGGCGCGACGGGCGGGCCGGAGGGCGCAAGCGGCTGGCCTGGCTCAAACATGCGCTCCTCGGCCTGCCAGCCGGGATGGCGCGTGTGCGACTCGGCTGGCAGGTACGCGGAACGCCTGCGCGGAATCTCGCTGGCAGGCCGCGGCGCTGGCGGGTTCTCTTCAGGCAAAGGCAGGCCGCGCTCAGTGAATGGCCCCTGATAGCCATGCACCCGCCCTGGCTGAGATGGCATCTGCGAGCCCGACAGAACCGACGAGACATCTTCGCCAGGCAGCGGCCACGCCATGCGCGCGGCACCATTGCCCAGCGGCCCGGTCAGCGCCTCGTGAAAGGCCGCCGTGTATTCATAGCCCATCTCGCGCTGGTTCAGGCTTCTTCCAGCCTCGCGACCGTTCTGAAGGCTCGCCCCGCGCTCGCCCGCGAACTCGTCGCGCGAACCGTTGACCCACTGTTCACCAGCGAAGCCCGCGGAGGCCATGGAGCCAGCGGACTCGCTCCAGGAGCCATTGGCTGGCTGCTCGCCCATCAACTCGCCCCAGGGATTGCTGGCGACGTGTTCGCTGGCGGGACCGGCGGGACCGGCGGGCAGCTCACTGCTCTGGGAACTGCTCTCCCAGAAGCCATGCTGTTCCCAGGTAGCCAGGGTGCTGGCGGGCGGCTCGCCGCTATCGACCTCGTACCAGAGATCGGGCTGCTCTCCACGCGCGGTCAGCGGCGTGGCGGGTAGCTCGTCATTTTTGTGGCCGGTCCAGGGCTCGCTATACGCCCGCGTAGCCTGCTGCTTGTCCGTAGAAGGCAGCGCGCCTCTCGTGGGGCTGAGCCAGGGATCTTCCAGCACGCGCATGTTCAATGGACGCGTCACAATCGGCTTGCGCAGCGCAGCGAGCTGCGCTACAGCCGCGGAGGGCATGAGCGGACCCGTTCTCACCCGGCGCAGCGGCGGCGGATTGAGCTTTGCCTCGTTCTCTTCACGCGGCGCGCGGTGGCCATGGGCCAGGAAATGCGCGAAATCATCAATCGAAGCATACGCCGGGAAGCCATAGCGCGCGGCCATCTGCGCAAGGCGCTCGCTGCCAGAGGTCAGGAAAACAATCGAGACCCCACTCTGCCGTCTGACATGTTTCAGGTCGCTGAAATCCTCGGGCCGCTGGAACAGGCGCGAGCGAGGTTGACCCGTCAGAGGCAGCATCAGCACGACTGGCTTCTGCTGCTCGCCAATCGTCGCAAACAGGCTGTGCTTTTCGTCCGCTGGCTCAATATACAGCAGGCAAAAATCCCCATTTTCATTGAGTTTCATCGCGACCTCTTTTTCTTATTCAAAACATCGACGCGCAAGGGCGTCATCGCCATCCGAATGGTCACAACAGAGACAAGCTCTGTTGCTGCATTGCGGGTTATCAAAAGAGGCAAGCTCTTTCGATAACCATCCTATCTATCTCCCCGCCACATCTCCATCGCCGCGTTGCGGCAATGGAGAGCAGCTTGCCTGCTCACCACCCGCGATGCAGCAACGGAGGCAAGCTCCGTTGTGACTCACCTCACACATGCATCTAATTCTATGCCCGTTACGCATCTAATTTCTCTCTATACAGGTACTGGGTTTGCAACTGGTCGATGGGCAGCGGTTCGGTGACTGGTGGCGGCGTGTCAGGGCCGAGGCCGACGATGGCGACGCGGTTCCAGACGGCCTCGCCGTACCAGGTTGGCTGCTCGACCGGGTAGATCGGCGGCTTCTGTGGCCTGGGCTGCACCGGCGCGGGCTGCGCGGGCGGCTGCGGCAAACGCCGGGTCACGCGGGGCCGCTGTGGCTGCGCTTGCGGCACAGACTGCTCTGGCAGGCGCCGGGTTACACGGGGGGGCTGCGGCGGCTGTTCAGGTGGCAGGGCCGCTGGACGCCGAGGCCGCTGCTGTTCAGGTGGCAAGGCCGCTGGACGCGCCTGGGGACGCGGTTGGACCACGCGCGTCGGTTGGATGACCACGCGTTTGAGCAGCGGTGACTCTGGCGCTGGCTGGCGCGTCAGGCGAAACAGGTTCACGCAGGCCAGGCCGCCCATCAGGAGCACGGAGATCCAGGCCACCAGCCAGCCTCCGGCCTGCACCAGCAGCAGCGTGGCGTACATGCCCTGGCCCTGCTGATAATCCTGCGGAAACTGCGCCCAGACCCGCGCGACCTCGCTCCAGGCCGCGGGCGGCATCCCGCCCATGCGCAGCAGCAGGAACGAACCCAGCGCGCTGCCCACAATGGGATACAGTAGCCCGCTGGCCCACGTTCCCCGCGACTGGCTCCCCTGCTGGCTCGTGTTCGCCTGAGCCCGCGGGCTGAGCGAGCCCCAGACGCTAATCACCGAACCCAATACCACCAGGCCGCCGCCAAGATAGCCCTGGAGCGAAAGTACCTCGCCCAGATAGAGATTCGCAATCAGCGCTCCCAGCACCGGCTCCAAAATATAGATGAATGAGACCGTCACCGGCGAGATATGTTTTTGCAAAAGCACTGTAAACAGCGTCGGGACAAATGTACAGGCGAAAGCGACGTAGAGTATCACCCCGATATCTCTGGGCAGCGCCGGGTGCAGCGCCTGCCAATCGCCAAAGAGCAGCGCCACCAGGTTCGCCCAGACCGCCGTGGTCAGCAGTTCAACGCCAAAGAGCGGCCAGTGCGCCTTCTCGTCCTTCTGCTCGTGATCGCTGAGAAAGATATAGCCCGTGTAGAACAGTCCGCCCAAAAAGGCGATCAAGGTTCCACGCAAATTGCCCATTTCCGCCGAAAAAATCAGGATGACCGCGCCTCCCACAGAGAACGCGCCAGCCAGCCAGGTGCGCCCGCGAATTGGCTCGCGGAAAAAGATCCAGGCGATCAGCGCCGCCACAAAGCCGTTCAGCGCCGGAAAAAAAGCCGTGCTGGTCGCGGTGGTGTATTTCAGCGCAATCGCAATCGTAAACAGCGCCAGGCAGAGCGCGCTGCCCAGAAGGATGCCGCGCTTCACAACAGCGCGAGTCATCGACTTCCACGAGAACAGAATGATCAGCAGGCCAGCCGGAGCCAGCGACACCATCTCAAAAAAAGTGAAGATGATGGGGTCAATCCGGTTCAATGCCTCTTTCGTCACCGAATAATAGGTGGCGAACAGGATGGTATTCAAAAGGAAGCCGCATCCAGCGATCAATTTCAGTCTCATAAGCATCGCTCCATAATCCCCTGCCAGGGAGGCGCTCCTCCCTGGCCTCCATGCTTCTACAAAACGGGGACTCCACTGTGAACAGCGGCCACGTGAGGCAGCGCCTCGGTAGTAGTCCTGTTGTATTGTTGTTCGCGCGGCGAGACGCGCGGTGAACGGGTGGCACGGCGGATCGTGTGAACCTCCACGTCATTCGTCTGGAAGGTCTGGCAGGCAAAGGCCACAACATCCTCGACCGAGTACTCCTCGCACGAAAAAACATCGATATTAATCATCCTGTACGGTGCCCAGGCGTGCAGGCTGACGTGGCTGGTGGCGATAATCACAAAGCCAGAGTAGCCATCGTCCAGCGGATTACTGGTCTTGATGTAACGCAGCTCCGCTGGCCCAACCTTCACCATCTTGATCCGCTCCGGGTATTCCTCCAGCACCCCGCGCAGGAAGGCCTCGTCGGCCAGCAGTTCGGGATTACACCCGTACAGATCCAGAGTAACGTGTAACATCAGCTTTCCCTCTTTAAGACCGATTGTGACCGGCCCCCTGTCGCTCACTCCCGGCCCACAGCGGGCCAGGTTATTAACTCTAGCCTAAGTATACCTGCTAACCTGCCTCTCAAGCCGTTCTTTCTTACACATTTACACGTTCCTGCCAACCGCGATCTGTAGAGGAAAACAAATCAGCCAGAAGACGGACATCGCAAAAATATAGGGCGTAATGACACGTTACGCGGATTGCGTTTTCTGTTTACCTCTCATCAGAAACCATGAATGCGAACACTGGCAGATGATGATTTCCCAGGGGTGCACCAAAAAACGGACAGCCGACAGAGGGGCATTGGATCGGCCTGTAGAGCGTCGCGAGGCCTGTTGTCGCCAAAAAACGCACTCGACAACAGGCAACAGATGACAGAGACCCACACCTTCGCACAGAGAAAAACGACCCATCGTTTCTTCTTCTTTGTTGTCAGAGGATTGACGATCATCGTTGGCAAGTGGTGTCCCATGTTGTCTCAACAGCGCACCACACTCCCCTCTCTTTTTTTTCTGCAATGAGTGGGCGACTGCCTTGTCAACAAGACACAT
>DASVMX010000709.1:0-9518 GCA_036384215.1 Ktedonobacteraceae bacterium
CTTCCAGTGGCACGGTCGGTCTCGGCGTCCCTGGCCTGGCTCGACCAGGTCGAACGGGTGGCGGTACCTGATCTGCCTGCGGCGGGTGTGGAACTGCGGCCATCGCTCGCTCTCTCGCCCCCCAGCACACACACATACGTAGCAACCTCTGCGGCGGGTGGTTCCTCTTCATCGTTCACCACTATTCATACCTGGTGTGCGAGTCAAGACAGTATGGCAGTGATTGGCCGCTATGTTGAACTTGACCAGAGTGGAATGGGTTGCTGTCCGTTCGGGTGGCATCACTCAGATGGACGGGATGCACACCCTTCGCTCTGGGTCCATGCTCCTCGCGGGCCTGGCGCTCCCTGCTGGTACTGCCATACCTGGGGCCGTGGTGGCAACCTCTTTGATTTTCTCTCCATGTATACGGGTCTGTATGCTCGCTCCCTCTGGGCGCGTATCCGTTCGGGTGAAGTCTTTTGAGAAAGAAAGGAAAACCAATGTCAGACCCAACACAGCTACTCCCTCAACCTGTTTTAGCGTTCCTTCACGTCTTCGTGGTCGTTTGTCGCCTGATGAATCACTACCTTGGCTACGGATGGGGAACCCTGGCATTTATCGCGCTGATGTCATTCCTGGCGGTATGGCCTGGCATTTGCTACTGGTCGCATCTGCTGAAGACTGGCGCATCGTCCGATGAGGCTGCTAAGCAGTCTTCTTGGGTGTTCATGCCGCTTTTTGTCCTGTTTTTGCTGATTTGTGGCTATGTCTACTTCCACGGTGGCAACGTCACGCATCCCATCTAAAGCAAGAAAGAAGGTGGCTCGCCTGGTCACTTGCAAGGGAACGGACGGGCCACCCAAACGGGAAGGTTCCCTCTTCGGGGTGACTATACCATACCGGGGAACTTCCAGGGAAGGAGTCTCTACCCATGAAACGAACGATTGTCTACCTGCTTTTGCTCACGGTGCTGCTGTGGGCGTTCCTCTCGACCTTTTTTTCTGGGCTGTATGTGTCGGCGGTCCCGCCTCTGCATCAAACCACCTGGACGGTTTCGCGTCCTACCGTGGTGCGCTTTGGGGTCTATTCGGTGATCGGTAAGCCCACGGTTTCGGCGGCGTTCATTGAAAAAGTGTTCTCGTTCTATGGCTCTCCGGCTGCGGGCCTGGGCCAGACCATGTATGCGGATGGGGTGCATTTCGGGATTGATCCGGTGTATGCGCTGGCCTTCTTTCTGCATGAGGATGGCATGGGTAAGACTGGCTGGGGCGCGGTCAATCGGAGTTTGGGAAACACGCGTTGCACGCCTGGCTATCAGTGTGGCGGGGGCTATCGAGCATATGCAACCTGGTCGGCGGGCTTCTGGGACTGGTTCACCTTGATCCGGGTGCAGTACGTTAATACCTGGCATCTGGTCACGGTGGATCAGATTATTCCTGTCTATGCGCCTTCCTCGGATGGGAACGACGTGCAGGGCTATATTACGGTGCTGAAACGCTCGGTAGACACCTGGCGGGCCGGGATTGTCGAGGTGCGCTGATGGAACAACGGCAGTTTGATCTTGCCTTGTGGCTGCTGCCTTCCTCGGCCTGGCCAGAGATTGTCGAGGTCCGGGCGGTTGATCCGTGGGCCTTGCCCTTTGAAGTGGTGCAGGCGGTAATGCAAGAGCAGAAGGAAACCTATGTGTACAAGGCGGCGGTCGGGATCGGTTCCGGGTCAGTTCGGCGCTACTGGCATGTCAAACTGCCGTTAAACCAGGGCAACCAGGAGCAACGGGTGCAGGTAGACGAGGTAGTCAAGCAGCTCTGGCCACTTATCGAGGCGGATGGGGTCGATCCGGTGGAGGTGAATTCACGTGATGCGTTGAGTGTGGTCCAGGCTGAAGCATCCTGTGAGCCTGGCGGGCTGTTTGCGAGCTGGTGCCTGGCAGCTCTGGCGGCTGATGTGCGCGTTTTTATCCATCGTTGGAACGTTCGGCGGGCCGTGGAAGTGCGCTGGCGTTTGGCGCTGGAAATAGAACAGGAACGATCTGAGACGCGCCGTTAGTAAACCGCGCGTCTCTAAATACATTGTTGTTGTGCTTTTTTGAAAGTGAGATGTGCGTATGGAAAAAGAATTGCTAGAGATGGCGGCGCGGGTCCGGCTTCTGGGAGTGAATCCTGATACGCTGGTCGTCAATGTGCTGCCGATGGATACGACCGGGGAAATTGTGAAGCGTCCTTTGGTGGATTCGCTGCAAGCGGAACTGGATCAATGGAAGGAGCTGGCGCAGAACGAGGATGAGCCAGTGCCGACGCGTTGGGTGTTTGAGGGAAGTAACCTTTTCATGCTGGATAAGGCGGGTGCGCCGTTCAAGTGGATTTTGGAGCATCCGAAAATTAAGGTTGCCATTAGTCGAGGGATTCGGGTGCCGCTCGTTGGCCAGGTGCGCTTTTCTTCGGAGTACCTTTGGGCATCGCGTGGGGCGCTGGATAAAGCGGTGTCGAATGTTTGGGTGTTCTTGTGTGGCATCTTTGGGGAACTGATTACCTTGCAGCCTGCGGGCATCGACTTGGCGCTTGATTTCGCGGGCTGGGATGTAGGCGTGTGCAACCCGAAGGACCATTTCATCTATCGGGCGATTACAGATGACGATGTGCCTGGCGGGTTCAATGAGGATGGGATGATCGATGGTCCTGATAAGATCAAGCGGCGCTGGCGGCGTCTGACGGGCCTTCCGTTCGGTCGGCATACCTCGGCGGTGTCCGGGCTGCTCTACGATAAAACGCATGAGATTAAATACCACTCGAAGGAAAAGGCCTGGTTTTATGATCTCTGGCCGGTGGAAAAGGATGAGGATGGGCAACCGAAGGAAGCGGTCTGGCGTCTGGAACTGCGTTTCAAGCGCAAGGCGTTGCATGAGTTTGGTATAGAAACGGTCTGGGGCTTGCTTGAACACCTGGCTGATCTTTGGGCCTATGGCGTCGGGCATGTCGGCGGCGATACGGATGGGTTGCCTGATGGCTGGCTGCGCTATGTGGTGCCGGTGGCGGATATGAACCGCTCGCGCTGGCCGGTGCATCCAGTCTGGCAGGTGCTTCAAGAGGCGTCTTTGCTTCTTGAGGCGGCGGAAGTGAGCAATGTGGCGAAGCTCCAGCGGCAACGAAAGCGGGAAGTAAATATGGATCGGGCTATCGCTGCATTCGCGGGCTATGCCTCAACGGTGGAGGCCTGGCGGCAAAACTTCGCCTGTGAGCATCCAATAGGCAAGACGCCTGACATTGAAACCGACATTTCCGACACATTCAGCTTCATCTACAAGAATGTGCAGGCGTATCTACAGGAGATGGAAGAGAAAAAGAAGAAAAAGAGCTTTGCGGAACAGGTCTCGAAGAAGCGTGTTGTATATCATCTGGCTCCGGGGGCCATTGAGTAAAGGAGGTGCTCTTATGGGAAGAAAGAAACGGGTTTCGACTGTTCAGCCTGTGTTGCTCAGTGTGGCTGATGTGGCTGTGCAGTTGGGGGTATGTCGTCAAACAGTCTATAACCTGATCTATCATGAGGGATTACCGTCGTTTCTGCTAGGCGGCGTTCGGCGTATTCATCCTGATTCGTTGCGTGAATGGCTTAGGCAGCTCGAAGCTGCTTAATATTGTTGATATGCGGGCCTTGCTGAAAAATGCAAGGCTCTTTTTCATGGAGGTGCTACGATGGCAAGAAAAAAGAAAGATGAAAAGGATAACCAAGGCGAAAAAGAGAAGAAGCCGCGTGCCGGTCATAATGAGGGGTCGGTTTATTATTGGGAGGCGCGAGATCGCTGGATAGCTGAGATCTCGCCTGAGATGGGTAAGCGTAAGAAGGTCTATTGTAAAACAAAGCAAGAGGCTGTTAGAAAAAGAAATGAGATGCTGCGCGAGTTGGAACGCGGCGCTCTGGCAACCGGACCACAGAGGAAGCTTGGAGAGTACATCACCGATTGGCTTGAAAATGTTCATAAGGGCAAGATTCGCCTGAGTGTTTATCTGAACTATAAGAAGCATGTCAAGCATATTGTTGCTGAGCTGGGCAATGTGTGGCTACAGAAGCTTACTCCGCAGCAGGTGCAGGGCTTTGTCTCGAAGAAACTTGAGGAAGGGATTTCACCAAAGTATGTGCGTGAAATGCTCGGTGTGCTGCGCCTGGCGCTTAACAATGCAGTGAGATGGGGGTATGTTTCAAAAAATGTGTGTGACCTGGTTACTAAGCCGCGTGTGCCTAAGCATGAGATAGCGCCTCTCACTCTGGAACAAGCGCAACGTTTCAGGCAACATATTCAGGGTCATCGGCTGGAAGTACTGATAACTATGGCTGTGGTAACAGGTATGCGGCGCGGTGAGTTGCTTTCTCTGCGCTGGTCGGACATCGATTTTAAGCGCGGCATTTTGCAGGTGATGCATACGGTTGACCGCTTAACAGGGCATGGCTATGTTGAGGGTGAGCCTAAAACTACTTCGGGGATACGGCCTATACGTGTTCCTCTTTTCCTGCTTGATCTGCTTAAAAAGCATCGTGCGGAACAATTGGAACGGAAAAGCTCTGTAAAGACGTGGGCTGAGCTGGATCTGGTGTTTCCAAACTTGCGCGGCGGTTACCTTCACCCTAACCATATGGGAGAGGCCTTTAGAGAACTGCTAGAACAGGCTGAGCTTCCGCCTATACGTTTTCATGACCTGCGTCATAGCGCCGCGACAATCCTGTTATCGATGGGAGTCAACATTAAGGTGATTCAAGAACTGCTGGGACATAGCGACATTGCTATCACATTGCGTGTCTATGGTCACTTGCTTCCTTCAATGCAACAAGAGGTGGTGGACAAGTGGGATGATGTGTTTAAGGATGAGGAAGATGATGATGGGCAGGATGATGATGACGGGGGCGGTGTTCTTGCTCTCAAATAGGGTTTTGCTCTCAGTTTTGCTCTCAGCGGCTAGAAAGTGGCTGTAAACGCTGGAAGGTGAGCGATATAAAACAAGGTGGGAAGCGCTTTCTTTGTAAGTGCTTCCCACCTTCTGGTTAGTAGCGGGGGGAGGATTCGAACCTCCGGCCTTTGGGTTATGAGCCCAACGAGCTAACCACTGCTCCACCCCGCGTCGGCATGTTTATAATACTACAGAAAAGAAAGGATGTCAACCTCTAAATATCGATCCAGTCTTTTTGATGGGCCGGAGCGGCGCGCGGGTGCTTTTCTCTGGCTTTTGCCTGTCCCATTTCTGTCCAACGCCTGGCGCAACACTGGCGCTGGACAGAAATGGGACAGGCTGCAGATGAGATGATCTATGCCTCATTCTGGCCAGAAAGAGCTCAGATGAGTGATGCAAAAGCCGTTTCCGTGCTATACTTATAAAGAGAGACAGAGCTCTATGAAATCTATTTTAGCAATCGCCCTTTTTGATTGCTAGAAACTTCAACTTTTGGTGAGCTAGAACGTAAGATTTAACATAGCACCAGGCAAGTCCGAACTGGCCTGGGCCAGTTCACGAATAGAGCTACCCGACAGGGGTAGTTTTGATGAAAGCAGGTCTGAATCGATGGATGCTCAGGCTAATTACCTGTATCAGCGCAATCCCAATGACGCTGGTCCAAATGGCCCTCAGCGCCAAGGCCCAGGTGGGGGAGGCAATGGGGATGGCAATAATGGCGGCGCGCCCGGTCCTTCGGGGATGTCGTGGCTTGTGCGCTCGGTAATTATTATCGCCATTGTGTTGTTGGGGTGGTATCTGATTACCAATTTCTTTACGGGGTCGAATACTTCGCCGAACGCGATTGAGATCCCTTATAGCACGTTCACGCAGCAATTGCAGGCAGGCAATATCAAGGATATTACCTTCCAGGGTCAGGATGTGAACGGCGAATTCAAGGCGCCTACGACCCTGAATGACGTGAATAACGCGTCCAAGAAGTCAACGACGTTCCACTTCACGCAACTGGCGAACAGCGACCCCAATCTTGTTTCGATGTTGAACCAGTATAACGTGACCTACACGGCCAAGCCGGTGGCGGATAACAGTCTCCTGTTGACCATTTTGATCAATGTGGTGCCGTGGCTGCTTCTGATTGTCCTCTTCCTCTTTATTATTCGCAGAGCGACGCAGGGACAACAAAACATTTTCAGCTTCGGCAAGAGCAAAGCCAAGATGGTGCTTGAGGATCGTCCCAGCACGGCGTTTGGCGACGTGGCGGGTGTCGAGGAGGCGAAAAACGATCTGGTGGAGATTGTGGAGTTCCTGAAAACGCCGCAGAAGTTCCAGCGCCTGGGCGGTAAAATCCCGCGTGGCGTGCTGCTGGTCGGCCCTCCGGGAACTGGTAAGACGCTGCTGGCCCGCGCGGTGGCAGGTGAAGCCAGTGTGCCTTTCTTCTCGATCAGCGGCTCCGAGTTTGTCGAGGTGCTGGTCGGCGTGGGTGCCAGCCGCGTGCGCGACCTCTTTGATCAGGCCAAAAAGGCTTCGCCGAGCATCATCTTTATTGACGAAATTGACGCCGTGGGCCGCCAGCGCGGTTCCAGCATTAACAGCAATGACGAGCGCGAGCAGACCCTCAACCAGTTGCTGGTTGAGATGGACGGCTTTGACGCCCGCCAGGCCGTGGTGGTGATCGCGGCGACCAACCGTCCCGATGGACTCGACAAGGCGCTGCTGCGTCCTGGCCGCTTTGATCGCCGCGTAACGGTGGATCGTCCCGACTGGAACGGTCGCCTGGCTATCCTTAAGATTCACAGCCGCGATGTGCCGCTGGCCCGCGACGTGGACCTGATTACCATTGCCCGCGGGACGCCCGGCATGGTCGGCGCGGACCTCGCGAACCTGGTCAACGAGGCAGCTCTGCTGGCGGCCAGGCGCAACCTGGACGCTGTATCCAATGCCTGCTTTAGCGAAGCGCTGGACAAGATTTTGATCGGTGCCGAGCGCCCGCTGGTGCTCAGCGATGACGATCTTAACGTAATCGCCTACCACGAAGGCGGCCACGCGCTGACCGGCCTGCTCACCGACTACGTGGACCCGGTGACCAAGGTGACGATTGTGCCACGCGGCCAGGCGCTGGGTGTGACCATGGTGACACCGCTCGACGACCGCTACAACTACTCGAAAGAGTACCTGGAAGCCCAGCTCGTCTACGCTCTGGGTGGCCGCGCCGCCGAGCAAGTGGCGATTGGACACATCACCACGGGCGCCGAGAACGACCTCCAGCGCGTGACAGGCATCGCGCGCCAGATGGTCACGAGTTGGGGCATGAGCGAGCGCCTGGGGACCATTTCGTACAGCGAGCGCGAAGACCCCTTCGCGGGCACCTCGCTGGCCGGCAAGTCGCATGAGTACAGCGAGAAGACCGCCGCCGTCATCGACGGCGAGGTCAACCGCATCGTCAAATGGGCCTATGACCGCGCCGTTGGTCTCCTCAGCGAACACAAGCTGACGCTGGACCGCATCGCCCGCGAGCTACGCCTGCACGAAACCATCGACGCCAGGCAACTGCGCCGCATCCTGGAAGAGACCGGAGCCATCAACGCGGCTCCCGCCTCCTATCGCTAGACCTGCATAATGTATCCCAGGATACAAACGAGAGGGTGGATTGCTACGGTCAATCCACCCTCTCGTTTGTATCCTGGGATACATTATGCTAATCGTCAGCGCTCGCGGGTGCCTCGCCGGCCAGGCCGGTCCCGCCGGTGACTGTCGCGATGATCTGCTCGTCGCTGACCTCTCCTTTGACACTGGCCTGGCCAATGAAGAAGAGAATTGCCCCGACAACAAGCGAGACAACAGCGATTCCCCCAATCCAGAGCACCCACGAACCCTCTTCCAGCAGACCAGTCCACGGGCTGGTGAAGGTCGCGTAGACGCCATAGCTAGTGGCCAGCGCGCCGATGACCGCGCATACATAGAAGACCCAGGTTGGAGCCAGCCGCACCCGGCTAAACGTATCCGCGAATTTGTGGCGAATAATAATCACATCCACAAATAGCACGACCATCGAAACGCACCAGATCACCGTAACCGCTGCCTGGAGAATATTATAGGCAATGGTCGAGAGATCAAGCGGCCTGGACGAGTTGAGCGGCAGGAGGATGAACGCGGCAACCGTGAAAACGATGGAAATGATGCTCTGAACAAGCACCGCTACCCACGGCACGCGGTTTTTGTTCACCTTACTCATCACCGCGGGCAGGCGGCGGTCCAGGCCGGAGACAAAGAGCAGGCGGCCAAAAGAGTAGTTGTAAACCACTGTGTTAAAGAGAAAGAAACCAACAAAGATGATATTGACCAGGATACCCAGCGCGCTGCCGAAGCCGCCGCCAAAACCCTGCGCAACGGCTTCCGCCACCGCTGCCGGGCTGCCCTGATCCTTAAGCGGCACAGCGGTCATCACGCCAAAGGTGCCGATCAGATAGGCCACCATGACCACCACGGAACCCCAGATCAGGTAGCGAGTGATCGCGCGCGCCTCTTTGACCTCAACGCCCATGTTCAGCGGCACCTCGATGCCCAGCAGCGCGAGAATCACCGTCGCGTAGAAAGTGACATTGCTTCCCTTCCCGCTCAGGCTTGGCGCCCAGTGGGCTGGGGAGTAGTCGACTGGCGCGGCGTGGCCCCCGAAGAGGGCGAGCAGGCCAGCGATACCGATCAGGACTATCGCGCCTCCATAGGCGATAAAAACCGTGTTGACGAAGTTCTGGGTCACGCGGAAGCGCAAAATCGAGATCAGCGCGGAGAAAGCGATCACCAGCACGATGACTAATCCTTGCTGCCAGGGAGCAGCCAGCCAGGTATTGTTGCTGTTGAACTGGGTTCCCAACTCCTGGATCAGGCTAACCACCACGTCGCCCGTCGCGATCATAACCAGGATACCAGGCCACCAGGCACAGAAACCGGCGAAAAAACCCATAAACGTGCCAAAGGCCTTGGTGGTCCAGACATAGATGGAGCCTTCTCCAGGAAACATCAGGCCAAGCTGGCCAGTGACAATCGCTCCTGGAATAAGAAATGTGATGAAACCAAGTATCCAGTAGACATAGCCTGCCGGCCCGGCGCCGTTGGCAATGACGGCTGAATTACTGATGAAAAGCACAATCGCCACAAAAATAGCGACCATATCGAATGAGTTCAAAACTTTGGGTAAAATACCCCCGGCGATACGTTCCGAACGCAGAACCTCGCTGCCCCCTGCATTTTCAGCGGCTGTTGCCATGAGGTGAAACCTCCAGATAAATGTGTAAAAATTGGGCGAGATGCCCATTCGTACTACAGGTGACGGTATCGCTTTCAGATTCTGTCATAAATTGATATAACGAGTAAAATCCGGGTCTGACTCCTTTCTCTCGGATAGCGGTGCATCTATCTGAGATCGAGTTGTTGTTGAGATTACAAGCCCCTCGATGGGATAATTAATAATAGAGTTTTTTTTGGAAAGAAGTCAAGAGTATTTATGAGTGAATCCTCAGCGCCTGCGGCGCTTCGCAGAGGAAAGGATTTCTGGCGCGGGCAATGCCCGCGCCAGAAATCCTTTCCTCTGCGAAGCGCCGC